>JANWYN010000016.1 GCA_025055235.1 Candidatus Roseilinea sp.
CTCACCCTGCGCAAGCTGACGATTACCAAGGGGAGAGCCCTCGGCTTATTCGGGGCCGGCGGCGGCGGCATCCTGAACAACGGCACGCTGACGGTGACGAACAGCACCTTCTCCGGCAACAACGCCACCGGCTTCAGCGGCACAGGCGGCGGCATCCGGAACAACGGCGGCACGCTGACGGTGACGAACAGCACCTTTCAAAATAACAGTGCCGCCGTCGACGGCGGCGCCATCTCCAACGGCGGCACGCTGACGGTGACGAACAGCACCTTCTCCGGCAACAGCGCCAGATGGGGCGGCGGCATCCGCAACAACGGCACGCTGACGGTGACGGGCAGCACCTTCTCCGGCAACAGCGCCGTCTCCGGCGGCGGCATCTGGAACAACGGCACGCTGACGGTGACGGGCAGCACCTTCTCCAACAACGGCGCCAACGACTACGGCGGCGGCATCGCCAACTTCGGCGGCACGCTGACGGTGACCAACAGCACCTTCTCCGGCAACAGCGCAAGCGCCGGCGGCGGCATCCGCAACTTCGGCGGCACGCTGACGGTGACGAACAGCACCTTCTCCGGCAACAGCGCCAACTACGGCGGCGGCATCGACAACTCCGGCACGCTGACGGTGACCAACAGCACCCTCTCCGGCAACAGCGCCAACTACGGCGGCGGCGGCATCTATAACGACGGCACGGCGACGCTGCAGAACACCATCATTGCCAACAGCGCGAGCGGCGGCGACTGCGTCGGCACGCTGAGCGGCACGAGCAACAATAACCTCATCGAGAGCACGGGTGCCAACGCCTGTGGCCTGATGCACGGCTCAGCCGGCAACATCCTCGGGCAAGACCCGAATCTGGGTTCGTTGACGGGCAACCCTGCGTACTTCCCGCTGAACCCCGGCAGCCCGGCGATGGATGCAGGCGACAACGCCACCTGCGCCGCCACCGACCAGCGCGGCGTGTCCCGCCCGCAGGACGGCGACTTGAACGGCACGGCGGTGTGCGACATCGGTGCGTATGAAACCGCCTTCCCCAACCTGCAGGCGGCCAAGACGAACAACGTCGGCGGCGCAGCAGTGCCGGGCGTGCCGTTCACCTGGACGGTGACGGTCAAAAACAGCGGCGCCGCAGCAGCAGCCTTCAACAACGGGCAAGTAATCCTGCGCGACTATCTGCCCGCAGGCGCAAGCTACGACACGCCGCTGGTGCAGAACGTCGTCAACGTGACCAACGGCGGCAACATCGCCTGCGCAATTGCGGGCAACGTGCTGAGCTGCACCGCAAACGCAGTGACGGTGACGCTGGGGGCCGAAAGCGGCCAGTTCGACGTGGCCTTCGGCGTGACCCCGACGGCGGCAGGGACACTGGCGAATCCGACGGGCGGGGTGTGCCGCGCCGACCCGGATGCTTTGGTTGGCGAGAGCAACGAAACCGACAATGACTGTGCGAACACGGTGACGGTCACGGCGCGGGTGTATCTGCCGCTTGTGTGGAGATAGCCTTAGAGACGGAGGAGTGTTGCCGCTGCGCCCGTTATTCGACAAGTCAGGCGGACGGGCTAAGCTACGTCCGTTCGCCGCCTGCGTTTTCTGCGGCTTGGGGCTGTGCGCGCTGCTTGCGCCGCCGGAGCAGCTCAGAGGCCGTCGTAGCGGCCTGCTGCGGCGATGGCGCTGGTGCTTCGGCAGCGGCAGCAGTGGACTGCGATGCCATCGGCGCCTGCGCCGGCCGGCGCGCCATGATCTGTGACGCCGGCTCGCGGGTGACGCGGGCCTTGGCGCGCAGCAGTTGATCCATGCGCCCGCTCGACTCCAGGTTACCGGCCGGCGCGAGCTTCTCGCCGGAGAAGCCAAGCAGTCTGCGCAGGCTGACCGTGATTCGCCGCACGCCGACGTCGAAGGGCAGCAGCAGCGCGGCCAGCGCCAGCAGCAGCGGGAAGAGGTCGGTGCGCGAGGCGGCGATCGGCGCGTTCAACGCGAACGCCTGCGCCGGCGATTCCAGCACCTCGCCGCCGCCGAGCAGCGCCCAGTCGCGCAGGTTCTCTTCGCCGCCTTCCATTTGCGCGTATTCGGGCGAATACGGGCGCACATAGGCAACCGTGGTCTCGCCCAGGCTACCGGCCGGCTGGCTCGATTCCGTCGCTGTGACCACCGGCGCGACGCGTACGAAATAGGCGCCGGCCTGGTCGAGGTAGGTCTCCGCCTCGTAGCGGCCCGGCGCGGTCTGCGTCAGCGCCAGCTCGCGCGCCCGGCCATCGCTGTCAATCACGGTCGCCGTCAACTTCAGGTCCTCGGCGATCTGCGATTCGGGCACATCGGCGACGATCACCGTTTGGTCATCGCGCTGCTGCACGTTGACCTGGATGGACGACTGCCCGCGATCCAGGATCGTCCAACGGATGGCCTGCGCCCAAAACTTGGGGAAGTCGCCCCAGCGCACCCAGTTCTTGGCCCAGCGCCCGGTGGCATCCGAGGTAAACGCCACTGCGCGGCCCAAGCCATACTGCCATGCAGCAAGCAGCGGGTCGCTCTCGTTGGCGCGCAAGATCACCTGCGCCGCCGGCTTGGCCGTGCTGGCGATGTAGCCCTGAAGCGATGGCACCTCCGTGATGCCGCTCAGGATCGGGCTGGCCATGCCTAGTTTGGGGAAGAAGCTTTGCTCGACGATGTAGCTGCGTTGCGCCAGCGCGGCTTCCTCGGTGAAGATGGTCGGCAGGTTGGCAGCCTTGTCGGTGAAGTGATAGCGCCCTTTGCCGATGGCGGCGATCCGCTTGAGGAAGGGAATGTCGGTGCCGTCGCCGAAGGCCACCACGCTCAGCGTAGTGTTGTATTCGTCGCGCATCCTGCGCACGAGCTCGGGCACGCCCTCCTGCCGCTCGGCGTCGTTGCCGTCGGCCAGCAGGATGATGAACTTGGACAGTTTGGTGGACTTGGCGACGATCTTCTCGGCCTCCAGCAGCGACTCATACACATAGATGCCACCGCCGCCCGGCGCGATGCTTAGGATCTGGTTGATGTATTTGCTCTTGTCGCGCCCCTGGAACGGCCCGATCAGGTCCACCAGCTCGGTGTCGAAGCCGATCACCGTCACCTCGTCGTCCTCGTTCACCAGCTCGGCCACGCGCGCGGCCGCTTCTGCCGCCAGGCGCATCTTCGTCACGCCGTTCTCGATGGCGCTCATGCTGCCGCTCTTATCCATCACTACGACGATGGATACCGACGGGAAGCGCTTGGGGTCTTTGACCTGCATCTCCACCGGCAGCGTCTCTTCCAGCGGCGTTTTGTAGTAACCGCCCACGCCGTAGCTGTTCGGCCCGCCGATGACCACCAGGCCGCCACCGATGTCGCGCACATAGCTCTGCAGCGAATACATCGCGCGCAGCGAGAGCTCGCGCGCCGGCACGTTGGCCAGCACCACGGCCTGGTAGCCGGCCAGCGACTGGATCTCGCTGGGCATGGCGCGCGGTGAGACCTCGTCGTACTCGATGCCGGTCGCGCCGAGTGCCTCCTTCAGCGCGCCCACTTCGTCCACGCCGGTGGAAGAGGACGCCGGCGGCACCGAGACGAGCAAGATGCGCGGCGGCCCGCCGACGATCACTGACGACGACAGCGCGTTGTTCTGCGGGCGCACGTCGCGCTCCGGCGCGATTTGGGCACGGAAGGCGCTGAAGCCGGTGCGCGTGGCGTTGGCGCGCACGCTGAACTCGTTCAGCCCGGCAGTGAGGTTGACGACCTCTTGGGCCACGATGTCCGGCCCGGAGAACACAGTGAGCTGGGCAGGCATGGCCTGGTTCGAGCGCACCACGATCTGCAGTGGGATGATTTGGCCAGTCGAGGCGCGCTGCGGCGCGTCAATGCGCTCGATGGCGGCGTCGGGCCCTTGCACCGACGGCAGCGGCACGACGTCCAGACGAATATCGGCGGCGCGCGCCAGCCGGACGGCGGCTTCGGCGTCGCCGATGGTCTGTTTGCCGTCGCTCAGCAGCACGATGCGCTTGGCCGCGCCGGCCGGGAACAAGGACATGCCCAGCCGGATCGCGCCTTCCACGTTCGTGCCGGCGGATCTCACCTGCGCGCCGATCGGGGCCAGGTCACGCACGCCGGACATAGCGCGCTCGATCTGCGCATCGGCGCCGAAGATAACCACCGCCGCCTCGTCGTTCCCATCTGTGCGCATGCTGCGCAGTGCCTCGCGCACGAACTGCGCCGCCTGCTCCACGCCGCTCGGCCCGACGCTATCCGACGCGTCAATCACGAACACCACGGCCAGCTTGTTGGTGAGCTGGACGGCCTGCATGCCGGCGAGGGCGAGGATGAGCGACGTGAGCAACGCCCAGCGCACGGCAAGCGCGGCGAGGGCATGCCTATTCAGCCGCCGCCTCCAGGCCAACCGGGCGCCGGCCGCCTTGCGCCGCATGAACAAGCGCGGCAATGCGATCAGCGCGCTGATGGGCAGGAGCGCCAGCAACAACAAGAAGATCGGCTGGCTGAACGACAGCATTACCTGATTTTACGGGATGCACATGATATGAATGTGAGTGCGGTGCGATGCGCCGGTCGGCAACCTCAAGCCGAGCCTTAGCCTGAGCTCCAGGCTGAGCGGGCTGAGCTTGCAGGCTGAGCCTCCAGGCTGAGCTTGTCGCAGCCTGCCGAAGCCCGCCGCAGCCTGCGGCTTTGTGCGCCCATGAAGGGTGCGCCTACCGTGATCTGGCGTTCTATCCTCCGCCGTATTGGGCCAAGAAATTCCTGGCCGCGTCGCGCACCGTTTGCGGAATGACGGTGGTTGGGTCAATCAGCCGTTTGACCAGGCCGGCGTTTTCGCGCGTCTCGTTCAGCCAATCGTCGAAGGCGCGGCGTTGCTCGCTTTGAAGTTCGCTTTCGGAGAGCGGCCGGTCCTCGCGGCCCAACGGCAACAGGATGTAGAAGCTGCTAGAGGACGACGTGATCACCGGCGTCGGTGCGCCGAGCGGCGCGCTTGCCAACTGGTTGGCGATGTCTATGCCGAACCGGCTTTGCACGCTCGGCCGGCTCGTCCAGGTCATGCTCTCGCCGCTCCCGATTGGCGCCGGCTGCGTGATGGCGTTGGTCTGCGAGATCAACGCGGTGAAGTCGAGTTCCCTGCGCGCGAGGCGGTCGGCTGCCTTCTGGGCTTCCTCCAGCGTGTTGAAGCGCACGTAGTCGAACTTGTAGTGCGGGGCAACCTTCGGCGTCTCATCGGCGAAGGCTTTCTGCACGCGTTCGCGATACAGGTTGCCGGCGATCAAGTCGCGCAGGTCCTGCTCGGTGATGCCGAGGGGCTGGTATTCGGCGAGCGTGTTCTGCAGGAGCAACCGGAAGTCTCCCTCGGTGATGGACGTCGGCTGCAGGCGCGGCGTGGCAGTGGGTGGAATAGCCGTCGGTTCGGGCGTGACTGTCGGTGTGACGCCGGCCGCGGCGGTCGTGGTGACCTCGCCGGTGGCGGTCGGGGCAGGCGTATCGGGAGTGACCGGCGTGTAGGTCGGGAACGGCGTCAGGGTCTTGCGGTAGAAGCCGAAGCTCTTCTCTAACTCCTCCGTCACCTCTTCTGGGGTCACCGTGATGCCGCGGCGAGCCGCTTCTTGGCGGATGAGCGAGTCGTCAATCAGCGCGCTCAGCGCATTTTGTGCGATCTGCTCGGCGCTGCTCTGCAAGACGATCTGTTGCAGTTGCTGTTGGAAGAACTGCTGGAGGAATGAAGCGCTGGGATCGTTGCCTTGTTGCAACTGCGCGACCTGCTGTTGGAGCTGGTTGAAACGGCTGCGCAGTTGCGCCTGGTCATAGCGCATGCGCTTTTGCAGTTGCTGGACGGTGATCGTCTGATCGCCGACGCTGGCCACCGTGCGCTGCGGCTGGATGATGAACAAGTCCACCAGTGCAGCGGCGACCAGCACCACCGTGATCACCGCGAGCAGGATGCTGCCGAGGATGACGAATTGGCGCTGGCGCCGTTCGCGCTCGTAGCGCGACATCTGCATGCGGGTCAGGCGCGCGCTGAGGGATTCGTTCTTTTTGGTCATGCGAGGTGCGGCGGGCTTTCCCTGTGCGCCGGCGGGTTGCAGCGTGCGCCGTCGTGCGTCAGGATTGCGCCGGGCCGTCGAGCGGCGCGAGCAGTCAGAACGCGAGGGATTCCTCGTCGGTGGCTGTTGCGGCGTGGTTGGTCTCGTAATGCGGCCGGCGTTCGCCCAGCACCACCATCTCATTGGCGACGATTTCCGTGCGGTAATGGCGCTTGCCTTCGCTGTCTTCCCAGCCCCGCGTTTGCAGCCGGCCTTCGATGTATACCTGCTGGCCGCGCGAGAGGTGCTGCTTGCAAATCTCGGCCAGGCTGCCCCAGGCGATCACGTTGAACCACTCGCTCTCTTCGTGCCGCTGGCCATCCGGCGTCGTCCAATCACGGCGTGTCTCCACGGCGAACGACGTCACAGCCTTGCCGCTGGGGGTATAGCGCAGTTCTGGGTCACGTCCCAAGTGACCGATGATCATGACCTTGTTCAGTCCACGCATCGTGCTTGAACTCCACGGATGATCGTGACGTGCCGTCCGCTCATCCGTCATACATCCCACTGGATCACATCACGCGAAACAATCGCTAACTCGGAAGGAGACGTGAATGGCGAATTAGGGTCGCGCATCAGGCGGCTGCGGGGGCCGCTTCTTCCAGGTCGTCAGCCGGTTGCGCAGCGTGTGTCTCGCCCTTGTCGGGGGCTTCGACTTGCGTGCCGGCCATCACGTTAGCGACGCCCGCACCTGTGCCGTTGTGCTCATCGGCGCGCACGAGCAGATAGCGGATGATGTCTTCCGTCAGGCGCAGCCGCTGCTCGATCCGCGCGAGGCTGTGCGCTGCAAGTTCGATGACCGAAAAGACGTAATAGCCCTCGCGATACTTGCGGATGGGGTAAGACAACTGGCGCAGGCCCCATTGCGAGGTCTCGACGACGGCGCCGCCTTCGGACGTCACAAAGCCGTTCACGCGTTCGATCAACGCCGCTAACGCGCTCGCGTCCAGATCCGGTTTCGCGATGTAGGTGAGTTCGTACTTGCGCATATCTCGTATTTATCGCTCCTTTCCTCGGAATCGCTGCCCTTACTTCAAGAGGCCTAACGACGTAGGCCTCCCTTGCAAGAGCGGAAAGTCGGCCGCATCGAGGTCGTCGTGCAACCGTGAACAGGCGAGATAATATATCACGAGTCCGGTTTGATTTACAATCTGCGGTCGCCGGTCAAGCCAGCCCATGAGCAGTCCCATCGTCGTCTCGGAATGTCGCACGCCCCAGGAGCGCCGGCAGTTTATCGAATTCCAATGGGAGATCTACAAGGACGACCCCTATTGGGTGCCTCCCCTGGTGAGCGAGCGCATGGCGTTTTACGACAAGGCGAAGAATCCTTTCTTCGAACATTCCGACGCCGCGATGTTCACCGCCCGGCGCGACGGACGCATCGTCGGCACGATCGTCGCGATCCAGAACAACCGGCATAACGCCTTCCACAACGAGAAAACCGGCTTCTTCGGCGGCTTTGAGACGATCAACGACTTCGAAGTGGCCGCGGCGCTCTTCGACGCAGCGCGCGACTGGGTGAAGGCGCGTGGCATGAACGTGTTGCGCGGCCCGGCTACCCTCAGCCTAAACGACGAATGCGGCTTGCTGGTAGAGGGCTTCGACAGCGAGCCGATGGTGCTGATGACCTACAACCCGCGCTACTACGTTGAACTGGTCGAGCGCTATGGGTTCAAGAAGGCGATGGACCTATGGGCGTGGTGGGTATCGGCGGAGACGGCACAGCAGGTCATCGGCGAGAAGCTGGAACGGCTGACCAAGTTAGTCGAAAAGCGCGGCCGCTTCACCGTGCGCACGGCAGATTTCAAACGTCTGGCGCATGAGGTCCAAGCGCTCAAGACGGTCTATGCCAGCGAATCCGGCGCGTGGCGCGAGAACTGGGGGCACGTCCCGATGACCGACCACGAGCTGGAGCACGTGGTCAACAACCTCAAGCAGTTCGCCGACCCAGACTTCATCCTGATCGTCGAGGCGCAGGGCAAGCCGGTCGGCATCGGCATCGCCCTACCGAATATCAATCGCCCGCTGCGCAAAGCGTATCCCAACCCGAAAACGCCAGAATGGTGGACGTTGCTCAAGTTCTTGTATTACCGGCGCACGATGGTGAACTCGGTGCGCGTGATCCTGGCCGGCGTGTTGAAGGAATACCGCGCATCGGGCATCGAGGCCGTGCTGATGTTGAAGATGCTGCAGACGGGCGTCGCCAAGGGATACATCGGCGGCGAAATGTCGTGGATCCTGGAAACGAACGACGCCATGAACCGGGTTATCGCCCAGACCGGCGCAACTGTGTACAAAACCTACCGCATCTATGATCTCCCCATCGGTTGAGGCCGCTCCACGTGGCGAAAACGGCATCGGGCGCGGCGGCGCTGCACGCGCGGCGCATCGCGAGGCGCAGATGAGGGTGCGCATGCTGCTGGTCGTCCTCAGCGACATCGTGCTCATCAACGTCGCGTTCGCGCTGGGCTATGTGGCGCGCTACCGCTGGCAGTTGTTCCGCGACATCGAATACAACGCGGCGTTCAGCGACTACTGGCCGATCCAAGCGTTGTTCACGCTCTCGGTGCTGGCGTTCTTCTGGCTGGATGGCGTGTATGCGCCGCGCCGTGCGCCGTCCTGGCTCGACCAGATCTGGACGATCACCGGCAGCGTGCTCAAGGCGATGTTCATCGTGTGGGTGGCAATTTTCATCTATGGGCCGGCCGTGTACTCGCGCCTATTGATCGCCGAGGCGGGCGTGTTCCTCGTCGTGTTGCTCGGCGTGTCGCGCGCGATCAAGAACGCTTACGAAGCGCGCCGGCGTGCGCAGGGCATCGGCGTCTCGAACGTGCTGATCGTCGGCGCGGGCGAGCTGGGCCGGGCGGTGATGCGCACGTTGTTCGCCCGGCCCGATCTGGGCTATCGCTGCGTCGGCTTCGTGGATGACGATCCACGCCGCGGCCACACCGATATCGGTCGCTTCCCGGCACTGGGCGAGGTCAGCGCGCTGCCGGACCTATTGCAGCGTTACCAGGTGGACGAGGTGGTGATCACGCTGCCGTGGTCGGCGCAGCCGAAGATCCTCGAGTTGGTCGAGCTGTGCCGAGCGCATAACGTGCGGGCGCGCGTCGTGCCGTCGCTGCTGCAGATCAACCTGCGCAAGCTGGATGTGAACGACTTCGGCGGCATCCCGATGCTCAGCCCGCGCGACACACAAGATGGCATTAGCGGCGTGAACCGGGTGATCAAGCGCAGCTTGGACGTCGTGTTCGGCGGGATCTTCCTGCTGCTCTGCCTGCCGATCATCGGCGTGGCCTGCTTGGCGATCCGGCTGGAATCGCCCGGGCCGGCCATCTTCACCCAACTGCGGGCCGGCAGAAACGGCAAGCCCTTCAAGCTCTACAAGCTGCGCTCCATGCACAAGGACGCTGATCAGTTGCGGGATCAATTGATGGCGATGAACGAAGCCGACGGCCCGATGTTCAAGATCAAGGATGACCCGCGTCGGACGAAGGTGGGCCGCGTGCTGCGCAAACTGAGCATAGATGAGCTGCCGCAGTTTTGGAACGTGCTCAAGGGCGACATGAGCATCGTTGGGCCCAGGCCGGCGTTGTTGTCCGAGGTGGCGCAGTATGCGGACTGGCATCGCGAACGGCTGCGGGTGCAGCCGGGCATCACCGGCCTGTGGCAAATTAGCGGGCGCAGCGAATTGTCGTTCGACGAGATGTGCTTGCTGGACGTGTACTACATCGAGAACTGGTCGCCCTCGCTCGACCTCAAGATCATGTTGCGAACCATTCCGCATGTGCTATCCGGGCGGGGGGCGTATTAACGCGGTGCGCGGACCGGCGGCGTTCGACTGGAGTTGTATTCCACGATCTTCTGCCAGTTTAGGCGCCCGTCGGCCTCACAGAAATGCTCCAGCAACTCTTTCGTAAATTTGTTGACCAAGCTGTTGTAGCGCTCCTGAACTTTCCAGTTGGGTTCGCGCGCTTCCCGTCCCAGCGGCTCGATGATGTCAACATACAGTGTCTCGACACCTGAGATGAAGTGCCAAAATGCCTGACCGCACAGCTTGCGATAGTCCCCTTTGTCCTCGTTGATCTCGCGCCCATAGCAGCAGCCGTTCACGGCTTCGATCGTTCGCCGCGGCGCGTTCGTTCGCAGAATGGTTTTGGCCTTCCT
>JANWYN010000024.1 GCA_025055235.1 Candidatus Roseilinea sp.
ATCTGGCCGGGGCGCGGGCGAGCTATGAGGCGGCGCTGCCGATCTACCGGGCGATCGGTGACCGGCTGGGCGAGGCCAACACGCTGCAGGGCTTCGGGGATGAGCGCATAGCGGCGGGCGAACCCGAGGCCGCCCTGCAGCGGTACGCCGCGGCCCAGGCGATCTATGAGCAGATTCGCGACCGCTACAGCCAGGGCCTCAACCTGATCCGCATGGCGCGCGCCGAGCAGGCGCTGGGGCGGAGCGGAGACGCCATGGCGCATCTGGCTGCGGCCGCCCGGCTGGCCGACGCGATCCAGGACCGCCGGCTGCGCGGCAAAGCGCTCGACCGGCTGGCGGAGGTGTGCGACGCCGCGAAGAATTGGCGCGTGCTGGACGAGCTGCTCGACGCGCTGGTTGCGGCGCACCCGGAGGACGCCGAGCTGCGCAAGCGGCGCGGCGACGCGCGCTATGCGCAGAAGCGCTATGCCGATGCGCTGGCCGACCTGCAGGCGGCGACAACGCTGAACCCGCAGGACGCCTGGACGTGGAATAGCCTGGGCAACGCGCTTGAATCGCTCGAGCGCTACGACGAGGCTATCGCCGCCTACAGCCAAGCCATTGCGCTGAGGCCGGATGAGGCCTTGCTGTATCGCAACCGCGCCGACGTCCTGCTCGACCTAGGCCGCGCCGACGAGGCCGAGGCCGATGTGGCGCGCGCGGTCGAACTTGACCCGGAGCACCCGTATACGCGCGGGCGGCAAGGCTGGCTGGCGCTGGCGCGCGGTCGGTTCAAGGAGGCCGCCGGTCACCTCGAATCTGCCGCGCAGCGCGACGATGCGGCCGGCTGGCGCTACGGGCTGGCGCTGGCGCAGTTCGGCATGGGCGAGGCCGATCGCGCGCGAGAGACGTTCGCGGCAGCGCTGCCGGAGATGAGCGACGAAGACAAGGCCGATGCGCTGCGGTGGCTCGATCGCGTGTTGCGCCTGAAGCCCGATCTGGCCTCGGCAGCAGACGCATTGCGGGCGCTGCTGCGTTGATCCCGCATGCCCACCATCGTTGACCTGCCGGAGTTGATCGCCGGGCTGCCCGCCGAGCGCCGGGCGCGCTTCGAGCGCATCTTCCGCGTGGACCGCGTCATCGGCGAATGCCGCGTCCCCGAGCCGATGCGCCCCTGGGTCGAGTCGCAGTTCGGCTCGGTCGCCGCCGTAGAGCGCCAGGACGTGGTGCGCGTGACCAACCTGGTCACGTTTGACGGCGCGCTGTTCAACCCGCTGCGCCGCTGGCGGCCGGTGATGCTGGACGAACCCGCCCACGCCCAACTCCCGGCTTCCCACTCCCCAGCCGAAGACCTCTTCGCTTCTCCGCTGGAATCAACCACCGAAGACGTCTTCGGCCGGGTGCGCGGCGAGCACTGCATCACCGCCAGCAACGTGGCGCGCTGGGAGGGCCAATGCGCCGTGCTGATCTTCGACGAGCCGGATCCGCTGGCCTTCACCCGCGCGCACCTGCGCGACTACTTCCGCGCATCGCTGGAGTGGGCGCGCCGCGCGCACCGGCACGACCCGCAGGCGCGCTACTTCGTCTGGATGTGGAACGGCGGGCCGAAGGGCGGCGCTTCGATCCCCCACGCGCACGCGCAGATGGGGCTGGGGCGCGGCATGCACTACGCCAAGGTGGAGATGCTGCGCCGCGCGGCGCTGGCCTACCGCGCGCAACACGGCGCGAACTACTTCGACGACCTGCTGGCCGCGCACGACGACGTGGGGCTGGGCCTGTGCGCCGGCCGGCTGCGCGGCTTCGTGTATCTGGCCGCCAACCGGCCCAAGGATACGTGGATCTACGGCCACGCGCTCGACGACGACCTGGCCGATGCGCTGCACGACGTGCTCCGCGCGCTGATCGCGCGCATGGACATGCGCGCCTTCGACGTGGGCGTGCTGATGCCGCCACTGTTCCCTCTGCCCCCTTCGACAGGCTCAGGGGGCGAACGCGAAGCGAGCGCTGAAGACTGGTCGGGCTTTCCGGTCATCGCCCGCATCGGCGATCGCGGCGCGCCGGAGATGCGCTCGTCCGACATCGGCGCGATTGACCTCTACGCCCACAACGCCATCTCGATAGACCCGTTCGAGGTGAGGCGACTGTTGATGGATGATGATTGATGATTAATGATTGATGATTGGCCCAATCATCAATCATTAATCATTAATCATCAATCATCAGTCATTTACGCAAGATGCAAGACAACAATCGGCTGCCCCGCGTGGTCATCGTTGGGGCAGGGTTTGGCGGGTTGAAGGTCGTGCAGCATCTGCGGCGCGCGCCGGTGGAGGTGACGCTGGTGGACGCCCGCAACCATCACATCTTCCAGCCGCTGCTGTATCAGGTGGCGACGGCTGCGCTCAACGCCGAGGAGATTGCCCAGTCGGTGCGCGGGCTGTTCCACGGCTACCGCAACTTCGACTTTCGCATGGCCCGCGCGACCGGCGTGGACTGGGTCGGCAAGCGCCTGCTCGTGGACGGCGGCGCGCCGATCCCGTTCGACTACCTGGTGCTGGCGGCCGGCGCGGTGACCAACGACTTCGGCGTCGAGGGTGTGGCGCAGCACGCCTTCGGGCTGAAGAGCGTGGAAGAAGCCATCGCGCTGCGCAGCCACATCCTCAAACAGTTCGAGTGCGCGAACAATGATCCGGCGCAGATCGAGCAGGGCGCGCTCACGGTCGTGGTGGTGGGCGGCGGGCCGACCGGCGTGGAAATGGCCGGCGCGATCGTCGAGTGGTTCAAGCGGCTGATGCCCCGTGACTTCCCGCGCCTCGACGTCAGCCGCGCCCATGTGGTGCTGGTCGAGGCAATGGATCGCCTGCTGGCGCCGTTCGACGCGTCGCTGCAGCAAAACGCGCTCGACACGCTGCGCCGGTTCGGCGTGGAGGTGCGGCTGAACGAAGCGGTGACCCGCGTGACGGCGGACGCGGTGCACCTGAAGAGCGGCGAGGTGATTCGGGCGCGCACGGTGGTGTGGGCGGCCGGCATGAAGGCCAGCCCGCTGGCGCAGGCATTGGGCGTCGAGTTGGGCCGCGGAGGGCGCATCGTGGTCAACCCCGACATGAGCATCCCCGGCCATCTCGACGCCTTCGTGATCGGCGACCTGGCGCTGGGCAAGAACCCCGACGGGACGCTGCACCCGCAACTGGCCCAGGCCGCGCTGCAGGGTGGCAAGCACGTCGCCCGGCAGATCCAACGGCGCATCCGCGGCCAGCCGACCGAGCCGTTCATCTATCGCGATCCGGGGACGATGGCGACGATCGGCCGCAGCGCTGCCGTCGCACAGTTCCCCAACGGCTGGAAGTTCAGCGGCTTCTTCGCCTGGTTGATGTGGTTGTTCCTGCACCTGATCTATCTGATCGGCTTGCGCAACCGATTGAGCGTCTTTCTCGATTGGGTGTGGCACTACTTCACCTACGACCGCAGCGCCCGGCTGCTCGTGGACTTGTTGATGCGGCGAACGCCTCACTGAGCGCCTACGGGTGCACCTTCCTCGCGAGGCATGAACGAACGAGCACTCATGGACATCGAACTCGCCAACATCTGATGTTACGCCGCTCCCTCGCCCGTTCCGCCGCCATCGTCGGCGGGTTCTACGTGCTTAGCAACGTCGCCGGCTTCGTCGCGCGCTTGCTGATCAACGCGCGCTTCGGCGCCGGCGCCGAGCAAGACGCCTTCCGCGCCGCGTTCGTCATCCCCGACCTGATGTTCAACGTGCTGGCCGGTGGCGCGTTAGCTTCGGCGTTCATCCCGGTCTACGTGGGACGGCTGAGCCGGGGCGAGACGGAGGTCGCCTGGCGGCTGGCGCGCGCGGTCATGCTGGTCGTGTTTGCCGTGCTTGGGGTGCTGGCGCTCATTGCCGCTGTGTTCGCGCCGGCGCTGGTTCAACACGTGGTCGCGCGCCAGTTCGACCCCGCGCAGGTCGCGCTCACTGCCTCGCTCATGCGCATCATGCTGATCGCGACGGTGATCTTCGGCGTCAGCGGCCTGCTGATGGGCGTACTGCAATCGAACGACGCCTTCCTTGCGCCGGCCATCGCCCCTAGCCTGTATCAACTCGGCATGATCCTAGGCGCCACCGTCCTGAGCGGCCTGGGCATTCACGGCTTGGCGGCCGGGGTGGTGCTCGGCGCGCTGATGCACCTGGCCGTGCAACTGCCGTCGCTGCGCGCCATTGTGCATCCTCCGTCTCCCGTCACCTCCCCACACGAGACACAAGACGCAGGACGCACGACGCATGACGCAACACGCACGACGCAAGACGAGAGACGCAGGACGCAACACACAACACGCAACACGCAAAACGTAAAGCACACTCCCCACTCCTCACTCCCCGCTCTCCACTCCCCACTCCGCAGCGACCTGCGCCAGATCATGACATTGATGCCCCCGCGCATGCTGGGCCTGGGGGCGGTGCAGATCAACACGCTGGTGAACACGACGCTGGCCTCCGGCATCCAAGGCGGCGTGTCGGCGTTCAACAACGCGTTTGCCATCCTGGTCTTGCCGATTGCCGTGATCGGCCAGGCCATCGGCACGGCGCTGTTCCCGGCGATCAGCGCGCACGCGGCACGGGGCGAACATGCGCAGTTTGCAGCGTCATTCACCCGTGCGCTGAACGTCGTCATCGCGCTCAGCCTGCCGGCCGCCGTCGGGCTAATCGTCCTGGGCCAGCCATTGATCCGCCTGCTGTTCGAGCGCGGCGCGTTCGACGCGCGCTCGACCGAGTGGGTGGCGTTTGCGCTGGCGTTGTTGGCGATCGGTCTGCCGGCCCATGCGGCCCTGGAGCTAGTCACGCGCGCGTTCTACGCGCTGAAGGACAGCCTGCGGCCGGCGATGCTGGCCGTGTTCAGCGTAGCGGTGAACATCGTGCTCAGCGTGGTGCTGTATCAGGCGTTCGCGCGCGCCGGCTGGTTGCCGTTCGGCGGATTGGGGCTGGCCAACGCGGTCGCTACGATCCTCGAGACGCTCGCGCTATACGCGCTGCTCATCCGTCGCGAGAGAGGCATACAGCCGCGTTCGACGCTCATCGCGTCCGGCAAGAGCGGGCTTGCGGCGCTGGCGATGGGGATCGTTTTGTGGGGATGGGTGCGGCTGGCCGGCGACGGCGCGCCGGCGACGGTCACGGCAATCATCATCGGCGCGGCGACCTACTTCGGCGTCGCCATGATGCTGCGCAGCGAAGAGGCGCGGTTCGCAGCAGAGGTGGCGCGCAGGCGGTTCGCGCGGTGAACGGCGCTCATGCGCGCCGGTAGGGTTGAAATGTCTTCAACTGCGGCACGGCCGCGTAGTGCTTCTGGTTGAAAGTGGCCAAAGGCATATCGAGCGCGATCGCCGTTTGCGCGATGAGCGCGTCAATCATGCCCAGGTTGTGACTGAGATGGTAGGCAGCGAACAGCGCAAGCGCCTGATCGCAGCCCTCCGCATCGAGTCAGTACACTTGACACGTCTCCAGTAAATCCATGACACGGCGCAGATCATCTCGGTCGCGACAGCCCTGTATCAGTTCCATGGCAACGTAGCCTGAAGTCATGGGGGTATCGCTCTGCCGGCTTTTCGACCACTCGAGAGCGGGCGGATAGGAACGAAGGATGTCAATCAAGACATCCGTATCCAGCAGGATCATATCGCTCGGCGGCTTTGTGCCTGTTCGCGCAGTTTGCGTGCGAACTCGGCACTATCACCAATATCAGTGCGATCCTTCCACATACCGACCGCCTCGGAATTGAGTAGATCGCGGAAGGTCATCTTCTTGCGCATGCGCGGCCTGGCCGGCTTTGCCTTGCGCTCGGGCTCGGCCAGCAGAATCAAATCCACCGTCTGCCCGGCGCGAAACGGCAGGCCGGTCACGATCAGCTCGCCGTCCTTCTTGATCTTGGCTGTGCGCCTCACTGCCTCCATGCTCGCCTCCTCGAATGATTGATGATGGATGATAAATGATTGGCGCGTTGCAATCACCAATCATCGATCATCAATCATTAATCATCAAGCCTCAATCCCCAATCACCCCAGCGCCTGCTTCAAATCGGCGATCAGGTCATCCGCGTGCTCGATGCCGACGGAGAGGCGGATGAGCGCCGGATTGACCTCGAGCGGCGAGTTGGCGACGCTCATGTGGGTCATGGCGGCCGGCACCTCGATCAACGACTCGACGCCGCCCAGCGACTCGGCCAGCGCGAAGAGCTTCGTCCCCTCGGCGACGCGGCGCGCTTCCTCCGGCCCGCCCTTGACGATGAACGAGATCATGCCGCCGAACGCGCACATCTGCCGCTTGGCGATCTCGTGCTGTGGATGCGACGGCAGGCCGGGGTAGATCACCTGCGCCACCTTCGGATGCCCCTGGAGCCAGGTTGCGATCTTCATCGCGTTGGCGCTGTGCCGTTCCATGCGCACGTGCAGCGTCTTGATGCCGCGCAGCACGAGGAAGCAATCGAACGGGCCGGGCACCGCGCCGACGGCGTTCTGCAAAAACTTCAGGCGCGCGAAGGTCGCGTCGTCGTTCAAGATGATCAAGCCGTTCACCACATCGCTGTGCCCGCCTAGGTATTTGGTCGCGCTGTGCACCACGATGTCCGCGCCCAGCCGGAGCGGCTTTTGTAGATACGGCGAGGCGAACGTGTTGTCCACCACGATCTGGACGGGCCGACTGACGCCATCGCGCAGCCGGGCGATCGCCGCGATGTCGGCCACCTTCAGCAGCGGGTTGGTCGGCGTCTCGATCCAGATCATGCGCGTGTTGGGCTGAATGGCCGCGCGCACGGCGTCCAGGTCGCTCATCTCGACGAACGACGCCTGCACGCCGTAGTCCTCGTAGACGCGCTTGAAGATGCGGTAGGTGCCGCCGTACACGTCGTTGCTGGCCAGCACGTGGTCGCCGGGCTTGAGCAGCCGGAGCACGCAATCAATCGCCGCCATGCCGGAGGCGAATGCCAGCCCATGCTTGCCGCCTTCCAGCGCAGCGATGCAGTCCTGCAGCGCGGTTCGGGTGGGGTTGGCCGTGCGGGCGTAGTCGTAGGCTGCCTCGCCCATCTTCTTCTGCGCGTAGGTCGAGGTCTGGTAGATCGGCGTCATCACTGCGCCGTAGGCCGGATCGGGCGGCTGGCCGGCGTGGATGGCGAGGGTCTCGAAGTTCATGCGCCGTATTGTATGCATGGTCTCGGTTCGTATTTGTCCGGCCATCTGTCGGCAAACGATTGCCAGGAAGCGCAGCCGTCGTTACCATTGGCCAAATGGACGCCATACGTCGCATCTTTCGCACCCTCTTCCGCATCGCGATCGTCTGGCTGGTGGATGCGCTTTCGCTACTGATCACGGCGGCGATCGTGCCCGGCGTCTCCATCGAACCGGTGGGCCAGACGTCGCGGTTCGCCGTCGCCGCAGCAGCGGCGCTGATGCTGGGCATCGTCAATTTCCTCATCCGCCCGCTCATCTTGCTGCTGGCGTTGCCGCTCGGGTTCTTCGTGCTCTTCGCCGCCGGCTTCATCATCAACATCATCGTGCTGCTGATCGCGAGCAGTCTGATGCCCGGCTTCGAGGTGCACGGGCTGGTGCCGGCGCTGTTGGGCAGCGTAGTGCTGTCCATCGTCAACACGCTCGTCACTGCGATCGTGGACGTGGACGACGACTCGTTCTACAGCAGCAGGGTCGAGCGTTTGGCCAAACGCCAGGAGTTCGCGGCATCGGCTGACGACACGACCGGCCTGCTGATCATCGAAATTGACGGCCTGAGCTATCACCATATGCGAAAGGCCCTGGCCGACGGCTACATGCCCACGCTGAAGCAGATGATGGAAGAAGAAGGCTACGTGCTCGACCGAGTTGACTGTGGCCTGCCGTCCATGACCAGCGCGGCGCAGGCCGGCATCCTCTTCGGCGACAACTACGACATCCCGGCCTTCCGCTGGTACGACAAGCGCCGGCAGAAGCTCTTCGTCTCCACGACCGACGCTCCCGAGCTGAATGCGCGCTACTCAACCGGCGCCGGATTGCTGCGCGGCGGGTCATCCATCAACAACATGTTCACCGGCGACGCCGAGAAGTCGCTCTTCACCCTGGCCAACCTCCGCTCGGGAAGCGCCGAAGAAAGACGGCGCCGCGCCGGTGACGCGTACCTGCTCATGGTGAACCCGTACTTCTTCATGCGCACGCTGGTGCTCTATCTCGGCGACGTCATCCTGGAGCTGTGGCAGGCCGCCAAGCAAGCGCTGAAGAACGAACAGCCGCGCCTGAACCGGCTGAAGCACGGCTATCCCTTCGTGCGCGCAGCGACCACGGTGTTCATGCGCGACATCCCGCTTTACTTCGTCAGCCTGGATGTCGTGCGCGGAAGCCCCGCTATCTACTACACCTTTGTCGGCTACGACGAAGTGGCGCACCACTCCGGCACGTGGTCGAGCGACGCCTTCAACGTGCTGCGCCAGTTGGACCGCGCGATCAGCTACCTCAAAGACCTGATCGAACGCAAAGCCCCGCGCCCCTACGAGCTGGTATTGCTGTCCGACCACGGCCAGTCCTTCGGCGCGACGTTCAAGATGCGCTACGGCCTGACCTTGAAGGAGTTCATCGAGCAACACCTGCCGCAAGGCGCGCGTGTGACGCAAGCCATCGGCGGCGACGGCGGCGCAATGTCCGTTGACGCACTGACCGGCGAGTTGGAGAACATGCAAGATCAGGCGGTGGGCGGCAAAGTCGGCCAGACGACCATCAAGCAAGCCCAGAAGCTCATCAAAAAGAGCGTCGAAGCAGAGCGCGTGGAACGGGCGCACGGCGAGGAGGAGGCCGAGCAGCACAGCGTCGTCGCCTATGGCAGCGGCAACCTGGCGCAGGTGTACTTCAACGTGCGCCCACACAAGCTCACGCTGAGCGAGTTGAACGCAACATACCCCGGCATGGTGGACGCGCTGGTGAATCATGAGGGCATCGGCCTGGTCGCCGGCTACGACGATGAGGGAACGCCGGTCGCGCTGGGCAAGGGCGGCATGCGCAATCTGCACACCGGCCAGGTGACCGGCGCCGACCCGCTCGCGCTTTACGCCGACGAACGCGCGTCGGCCGACTTCCGCGCCGAACAGGTTCGCCGGGTGATGGACTTCCCCAACGCCGGCGATCTGATGGTGATCAGCACGGTCTATCCCGACGGCACGGTCGCTGCGCTCGAGGAGCTGATCGGCTCGCACGGCGGCCTCGGCGGCGAGCAGACCGATGCGTTCATCTTCCACCCTGCGTCGTGGGGCAAGATTCCGCAGACTAAATGCACGACCGACGTCTTTCGCATTCTGAACGCGCGGCGGAACCAGCCCGCGCAACCGATGCACCTGCGCTGTAAGGCGCAACCCGCCGGTGTCCGGGACTGGGCGCCGGCGACGCTGCGCGCCGGCTTGAGCCGAGTCGGCAAGTGGCTTGGGCTGGCCGGTCGCTGCGCCGTGATGGATCGTCTGGCCTACCGCAGGGTGGCATTCGATCCGTTCATGACCGGGCCGGCTGTGTTGATCGGCCTGATTGGAACGCTCATCATCACAATCTTCTCCGCTCCAGGTGCGTTCGACCTGAACTCGCTCTTGATCGCATTCCCCCTGCGGGTCGTCTCGTGGCTCCTCGACACGCTGGTCGTCTTCGGCGCCGCGCGCGTGCTGGGCAGCCGCGCCTCGTACACCGCCAACCTGCGCGCGACCGGCTTCGCACGAAGCGTCGCGTTGGTCGAGCTGCTGGCCGTGATTCCACCGCTGGCGCCGCTGGCGCGCCTCTTGACGCAGATCCTGCTGTTCTTCGGCATATGGATCGGCGCGTCCGAGGCGAACGGGCTGCGCGGCTGGCGCTCGTTGATCCTGCCGATCGTCAGGTCCGCTGTGCTCATCATCAGCTTGATGCTGATCTTCTTGTTGCTGCAAGGCGCGACATTCACCTTCGACGCGCTTTTGCGCGACCTGGGCTTGGTGCGCTGACGCCGTCGGAGTTTTATCCTTGCCGCACGCGGGCGAGCTACAGCAGGGTTGATGCAGACCGTCGTTTATCTCATCGGCCGGCGCATCATTCGCCTCAAGCCACATAGGATTGCCGGGCGCGAGAGCCAGCCGTCTTACCCCCTCCTATGCAAACAGCGGAAAGCTCGTGCATGCATAATCGAGTCCAATGGAGACTCAGTACGACAGCACGCATGCAACTAAGCACGAGGCGGAAGAGGAAGAAGAAAGGCTCGAAGCACGTAAGCAGCGCTACCTCGAGCTGTTCTCAGCCATTGTGATGGCAGCCGCGACCATCCTCACCGCCTGGAGCGCATACGAATCGTCGCGTTGGAGTGGCCAGAGCAGTGCGCACCAGTTGAATGTAATCGCTGCGCTGGTCAACCAAAGCAAGTTTGCCAGCCTGGCCGAACAGCGGCGCAGCCTAGACGTCAGTTTGTACGCGGAATGGGTGAAAGCCATCAACGCCAACGACACCCGGCTGGCCGAGTTCACTTTCACGCGCTTCCCCGAGCCACTCAAGACGGCGGCAGCGGCGTGGCGGGCGACCGATCCGCTGAACAACCTCCAGGCGCCGACGTCGCCGTTCGTCATGCCGGAGTATGCGCTGCCGGAGAGCGCTGAGGAACAGCGCTGGGCAGAGGTTGCAGCAGCCGAGTCCGAAGCCGCCGATCGGGCAGGCACCACATCGGATCGCTATTTGCTGTTCACGGTGGTCTTCGCGACGACGCTGTTCTTCGCCGGCATCAGCGGCAAATTCGGATCGTTCGCAATCAACGCGGGCGTGCTGCTGCTGGGCGCGCTGTTGCTCATCGTCGGCGCGGCAATCATGTTTACGTTGCCGATCATGTAGCGCCGCGACGGCCAGCCATCCCCAAAGACCAGAGAGCAGGCACGAGATATGCAGGCGCTGGAGTTCTTGTCTGAACAGATCGTCGCGCTCCTTGCGCGCGTGATCGTGCCGCTGGCGCTTACCGCGATTGCTCTGGTGGCAAGCCTGCGCCTGATCGGCATCGTCTCCCGCACAGCCGAACAGCGCATCCGGAGCATCTATGCCGAGGACTACGACCGGCGTACCCGGCTCTTGACGCTGCATCGCACGGCCGTCAACACGGCCCGCGCCGTCGTATTTACCATTGCCGTGCTTGTGGTGCTTGCGGCGATCGGCCTCGACCTCGGGCCGGTGCTGGCAGCGGCCGGTATCGCCGGTCTCGCCCTGTCGCTCGGCGCGCAGACGTTGATCAAGGACTTCCTAGGCGGGATCATCATCCTGCTGGAAGACCAGTACCGCGTTGGCGACGTGATCTCGGTCGGCGGCGTCTCCGGCACGGTCGAGAAGATCACATTGCGCCGCACCGACATCCGCGATGCCGAAGGGCGACTGCACATCGTATCCAACGGCGACATACGCACGCTCAGCAACGAGACCCGCGGATGGTCGCGCGCGATGGTCGAGCTCAACCTGGACTTCGACGCCGACGTGGAGAAAGCGGTGGCGGTGCTGAAAGACGCGATGGCGCGCGCTGCCAACGACCCAGACATCGCCCAGGACCTGCTCGAACAGCCGGAGATCTTTGGCTGGAACTCGTTCACCGACTGGTCTGTGATCGTGCGGCTGTGGGCCAAAGTCGAGCCGGGCGCGCAGTGGAAGGTGGCGCGGGTGTTGCGGCGCTATGCGCTGCAGGCGCTCAAAGACGCCGGCATCCCCATCGCCAACCGCGCGCGGCTCACCGCTTGAACGTTTGGAGGAAACTATGAAACCACTGTCTCGAAAACTACTCATGCCGGCGGTAGCCACGGCACTCATGCTGGCTGCCTGCGGCCCCAGCCCGGCGCCTGCGCCGACCGCGCCAGCGCCGGAACCTACGACCGCGCCGCCGGCAGCGACGCCTGCCCCGCCGGCCGTGGTGGATGACCTGTCCAGAATCCGGGCGTCGGGAACGCTGTCGGTCGGCGTGTCGGCGGACTACCCACCCTACACGTTCTACAACAGCGACTTTCAAATAGACGGCTTCGAGCCGGCGCTGATCAACGATCTGGCCGGCCGCATCGGCGTGAAGGCCGATTTGAATGACTTCGCCTTCGACGGATTAGCCGACGCCCTGCAACTCGGCCAGGTGGATGCCATCATCGCCGCCCTCTCGGTGACGCCGGAGCGGAGCGAGCTGGTGGACTTCACCAACGTCTACTACATTGGCGCCGACGCCGTACTTGGGCGCGCGAACGCTACCCCCGTCCGCACGGTCAGCGACCTGGCTCGCCGGCGCGTCGGTGTGCAGCGCGGCTCGGTCTACGCGACATATCTGCAGCGCAACCTGGTTGAGCCAGGCCTGTCGTCGCCCGCGGACATCTTCCAATACTCGGACATCAACGCCGCGGTTCGCGACCTTCAAGACGGCAAGCTGGACTACGTCGTGCTCGACCGGCTGCCGGCGCGCACCTTTGCTGAAAACAGCAACAACAGCCTAGTCGTAGTGGCCGAGAACCTCAACCCGCAGCGCTTCGCCATCGCCGTGCGCAAGGGGTCGAACCTGCGCGCTGCGCTGAACGATGCGTTGCTCAAGGCGCAGAACGAAGGCAAGGTCGCCGACTTGATCGAGAAGTATCTCGGCATCGCCAAAGATGAGATCGAGCCGGTCCCGCCGCCCGAACCCGAGCCAACGCCAACCCCCGTGCCACCCGGCCCAACACCGACGCCCGCGCCTGCGCCGTGTGCCAACGGTGCGCGGTTCGTAGCCGACTTAAGCGTGCCGGATGGGACGCAATTCCAGCCGGGCCAGGCGTTCCGCAAGGGCTGGCGCCTGCAGAACTCCGGTAACTGCGACTGGGCAGCCAGCTTCTTCCTCGGCTTCGCCTTCGGCAACACCCCGGCTGCGCAGATGGGCGGCCAGCCGACGCGCGTCGGCCGGATCGTCCCACCGGGCCAAACGGCGGACATC
Source organism: Candidatus Roseilinea sp. (assembly GCA_025055235.1). Taxonomy (GTDB): domain Bacteria; phylum Chloroflexota; class Anaerolineae; order J036; family Brachytrichaceae; genus JAAFGM01. Next base: position 12,920 of record JANWYN010000024.1, read on the forward strand.
ACCGTCAACCTGGTCGCGCCCGGATTGCCCGGCACCTACCAGGGCTTCTGGCAGATGCACGACGCCAACGGCACTCCCTTCGGCGAGCGCGTCTGGGTGCAGATCGTCGTGCCCGGCGCACCTACCCCCGTGCCGCCGCCTCCCCCCACCCCTGTGCCCGGCATCAGCTTCAGCGCCAACCCCGCCGTCATCGCCCAGGGCCAGTGCACCACCTTCTCCTGGAGCGTCCAGGGCGTCCAGGGCGTGTGGTTCTTCCCCCAGGATCAACCCTGGCAGAACTACGGCGTCCCCGGCGTCAGCTCCCAGCAGGTCTGCCCGCAACAGACCACCACCTACTTCTTGCGCGTCCAGTTCAACGACGGCACCGTCCGCCAGCAGCAGATCACCATCACCGTCACCCCTGCCGTCAGCGGCCCGGTGATCGAGCGCTTCACCGCCGACCCGACCCAGATCACCCTGGGCCAGACCGTCAACATCCAGTGGAAGGTGAGCGGCAACGTCACCCGCATCGCCCTGCTGCGCAACGGTGCACCGATCTGGGACGGCGCACCGACGACCGGCTCGTATAACGACGTGCCGCAGAGCGTCGGCTCGGTGACCTACGCTATTCAGGCGTTCGGCGCCGGCGGCCAGGCGGTGCAGACTTCGCGGACGGTGATCGTGGGCGATCCTGGTTCGCAGCCGCCGGTGATCAACGCATTCCGGGTGGAGCCGACGCAAATCACGCCGGGGAGCTGTGTGCAGATCAGTTGGGACGCCGGAGGTGGGACGACGCTGGTGCGCATCTACCGGAACTACATCGTCGAGACGGAGCTGGCAATAGACGGGACGCAGGTGCAAGGCTCGGGCTTGCAGGACTGCCTGCCGCCGGATGCCACCGGCCAGGTGGGGTATCGCATGCTTGCGTTCAACGCCCAAGGCCAGTCGGTCAGCCGCGACGTCGTCGTCACGATCACCATGCCGGCGGTGCCTTTGAGGTGACTGACGCCGAATCTGCGTCAAGCAGCTGTCACCTACGGTGCCGGGCGAATTGTTGGGCTCAGTGAGTGACAGCTGACCATCGTGGACGTTCGATGAGCGTCCACGATGGTGACCCCAACCTGCTTCTACAAACGGAAGCGCGGCAAATTGGATAGCAAGACGCTTATCCAATTGCCGCGCTGATGCGACACGCAAGCTGCAGCTTGCCGGCGAACTATTCTCGCTCGCTGAGCACGCGCTTCAGCGTCTCCTCGTTGGTGGGCGACAGCGACGTGTGATGCACCGTACCCTTGAAGGGCTTGAGCGCGCCGAAGACGGCATCGGCGTGCTCGTCCTGGGTGATGATGAACAAGGCTGACGTGCCCGGCTGCAACGCATTCTTCACGTCCTCGATGAAACCCTTGTCCACATCGTCGCCCAGCGACTTGCCGATCACCGTGCCTGCAGCAGCGCCGCCGACGATGCCGGCGATCGGGAAGAGGAAGAACAGCAGGCCGCCCAGGATGCCGCCGCCGATTAGGCCCCACTTGACGTTGCGACCAACCTGGTTGTTCACCTTCACTTCACCTTGCGCATCTTTGACGACCACCGCGCTGTCGAGGATGGTGAGTTGGCCCTGCCTGCTCAGGTCGCGCAGCGCGTCGCGGACTTTGTCCGCCTCGTCAGTGTTGTCGAATGTGATAACGGTAATGTGGCTCATGGTGAATCACGCCTCCTCGCCGAAGGCAGCCATCAGCTTCTCTTCCTGCTCCTTCGACAGATTGCTGGCGATCAGCTCGAACTTCGGCAGTCGCTGCTTTACTTCGTCAATCACGCGATCTACCACCGCGCCGCTGGTCAGCAGGAACAACGCTGAGTGACCCTCGGTCACCTTCTCGCGCACCTGCTTGATAAAGTTGTCGTCAATGCCGTAGTCGGCGAAATGCCCCGACAATGCGCCCATCAGCGCGCCCACGGCCATGCCGAACAACGGGATGAGGAAGATCAACCCGAACAGCATGCCCCAGAACGCGCCGTTCAACGCGCCTGCGCCCGTCAGGTTGACGGCCTGCCGGGTCTTGGGCTTCTTCTTGCCCTTCGGCCAGCTCACCACGGCAGCATCCTGCACTTGGATGAGCTGTTGCTTTTGTAAGTCCTGAAAGACCTCCAGCGCTTTGTCGGCGCCATCCGGCGCGTTGAATTCGAGAACAGTCAATGTAGCCATGGTTTTTATCTCCTTTCAGTTACTCCTCGTCGAACGATTCTGCCGCCGATGACCGATGACCGGCGAGCTTTCTACGATGATGATTATGGCGCCCGGCGCAAAGTCACGGCGGTCGCGCCGTCGGCAGTGCGCAGCGTCAGCCGGTCGCCGTCGAGCTGGATGACCTTCGCCGATTGCATCGCCTGCAGGAACTGCGCTTCCTGCTCCATGATGCCTTCCGGATTTGCGCACATCTTGGCCGTGCTGGCGAGCGGGCCGATCTCGATCGCATCACCCGTTTGGGTGAACGACCCGGTGAAGTTGTTGCAACCGGAGCTGCCCGACACGCGGCCATCCGCGCCGAACGACACGGCCAGCTCGGTGCCCTCCAACACACCTACCACAGCCTGCTTACCGTTGTTGTAGCCAGTGACCACCCAGTTCGTGCCGGCCAGCTCGCGGCGCTGCGGCGCGAAGCTTGCCAGCGCGGCGCTGTTCGCGTCTTGCAGCGTCAACGTATCGTTCGCGACCGCGAACCGCGCCGTTTGCTCCAACGCGTTGCGGAAGGCGTCGGCCTGCGCCATCACCGACGCTTCGCAAGCCATCAGCGTGCCCATGAGCGGGCCGAACTTCAGCGCGTCGCCGCTCACTTCGTAGCTGCCGCTGAAGGCGTTGCAGCCATCCGTCCCGCTGGCTCGCCCGTCGGCCCCGAAGTTGAGCGTCGCGGTCGTGCCTTGCAACGCAGGCTGGCCGCCCAGCGTGGCCAGCGTCCAGCTCGTGCCGGCCAGCGGGTTGGTTGTCGGCGCGGCTGGCGCAGCAGGCGCTGCTTGGCGAGGCGGAGGCGGTGGCACGGCACAAGCGGCAAGAACGAGCGCCGAAGCCGCGCCTATGGCGAACAAAGATGCGCTCGTCCGAAGCCCGGCGCTGCGCCGAGCTCGTCTTTGCTGAGTGATGATCTCTTTCATAGTCTTGTCCCTCAAAATCTGACTCACGACGCCTCGGCGACGCGATCGAAGCCAGACGCGTTGCCAAGGGTAATCGCCCACAGTTTCAGCATCCATCGGGAGAATACCCGACAGGCGACCCACGAAAGGGCGGCCGAAAGCCGGCCAGCGACCAGGCATACAAGCACACCACGGCCTGCGAGAACGCGAACCATCCCAGCGCCAGCGACGCACCGATCACGCCGAGCGTAATCCAGGTGGGCGCCTGTACCTTGGCGATGGCGACGGCCTGCCGAGCTTGCACCACGCGTTCGTTGTATCGCGCGATCACCGCCTCGATCTCGGCAAGCGTGCGGTCGAGCCGTTGCGTCCGGCTGGTCACTTCGCTCACTGCACCCCCGACGACCTCGGCTTTAAAAGTCTGCACGCGGTCATGCAACGCCTTCGCCTCGCTCTGCAGATCGGCGACGCGATTTACGACGGCGCTGACCTCCTCCGGCAAGGTCGGCGCCGAGGCGAACGGCAGCGCGTTGATCGCCTCGAGCGCGTTGTTGGTCGCGCGCACTGCTTCGCCGATCTGGCTCACCATCGTCGCGACTTCGATCACCGACTGCACGAGCTGTGTGCCGACGGTGTTCGAGATCACCTGCAGGATGATGCGGTTGTTGGCGACGTTCTCGCCCAACTGCACTACGGTAGCCTCGACGCGCTCGACGTAGCCGCGGGTGCGGCGCAGTCCGGCATTGGCACGCACCAGGGCGTTGTCCGCCGTCTCCAGCACCGGCTCGGTCCGCTGCAGGCCGGTCACCACGCCCTCGATCGCCGGACCACGAATCACCCACAGGCTGACGATGCCGGCCAGGCCGGCGACGCACAACACCAGGCTCAGCACCATCGCCAGGACTGCCAGCAACCGTTTGGCGACCAGACCAGGGGTCAACGGAGGTGCATTCGGGTCCCGCGTCAGCATCGCCTGCGCGATGCGATCGGGCGGCAGGAACTTAGTCAGCACCTCCGAAACCACGCTGATGATGATGGCGCCTAGAAAGGCCCATAGGAAGCCGTCGATGCTGATGCCGACGCGAAAGACCACGCGTGCAAACTCGATGACCAGCCACAGGATCAGCGCGTTGGCAACGAACAAGAGCACAGCCGACGTACGCACCAACGATCCGAAGGAAATCTGCGCCAGCAGCGGGCCGACGACGGCATTGATGAAGCCGAGAAGCAACGCTACGAACAAGATGGCAAAGATGGCGTTACCCTCGATGCGAATGCCGGGCAAGACCAGATAGGCGACGAAGGAAGCGACCGTCAGGATGGCCCAGCGGACGAGGATCTGTAGCCCGGCGTCGAGCGAGAAACGAGGTGACATGCACAACCGCCCGGCACCGGCGCGTTAGTGCACACCGGTGCGTTTTATGCACTCATCTTACATGATCCGAGCTGGGCGCGTTCGCAAAAGTGGCGCACGCAGGCTTCACGCCTGCGCACGCCGCGCCCGTGGAGAGGTGTGGCTACCTCGTGTGCTTCACATCTGCTCGATCAGCACGATCTCTTCGGATTCAGAGGTAACGCCCTGCGGCAGATTGCGCAGATAATCGCGCGCCTGGCCGGGCGTCAGGCCCTGGCCGGCGCACAACCGGGCGATCAGCGCGGACACGACGCCCGTAGCAAACGACGTCCCCGCCCAGCGCGCGAAGCCGAATGGATTGGGCGCATTCCCCGGGAATCGCTGCGTGAAGACGCCTTCGAGGTCACCCAATACCATCAGTCCGTCGCTTTGAGGCTTATCTGCCAAGTTGGAGTACGGCGCGCGTGGCTGGGCCGGGCTGAGGCCACCGTTCGTCGGCCGCGCCAGCGCACCCACACCCAGCACGAAGTCGGCCTGAGCCGGGAAGCGCGCCGGCCGGATCGCCTCCGGCGACGAGTCGTTGCCGGCAGCCGCCACCACGATGCACTGCGCTGCATCTAGGCCGAACGGTGCCAGCGCCCGAAAGAGCCGGCGCACCGATGCGAGATACTCGGCCGTGCCGATCAACTTGGCCATGGCTTGGTCCAGCATGGCGATGGGATGGCCCGGTCGCCGTGGATTGCCCGCTTCGCCGGGAAGCGGCAGGGCGAGGGTGAAGCTGCAGTTCACGATCACGGGACTGGCCGGCTTGCCATTTTGGAGACTGCGGGCGACGCGCGCGAATCCGGCAGCAATAGAGGCGAGCGTACCCACCCCATACTCGTTGAGCACCTGCACCAGGTGGATGCGCGCCTGCGGCGCAATCTGCCGGATGATGCCCGCGATGAATAGGCCGTGATCGGACATGTCGTAGGCCGGATGGTGTGCTGCGTAGAGCGGATGGCCGCCGATGTCCTTGAGGCCGGCGAACAAGTCCGGGCCGAGCGCGTCCACCTGGATCATCGTCAGCGTCCCATCTGCGCTGCGCAGCCCGCCGTTCGGATGAGGCTGCAGCGGCTTGGACAACGCCTCGCCCAGCGGATGCGCGCTGAACGCCGACTTATCCTGAACGGCATCGCGGATGCGCCATCCGTCCTTCGTCTCCTGCAAAGGCGGCGAGGTGTCGAGCACAAAGACGTCGGGCGCGACGCCGTTCGAGGTGGACGGCACGCTGCTCAAGAAGGACACCTTGAATTCTCCGGCGCGCTTCGCCGGTGACGGCGTCGTGCCCGGCCCACCAGTGCCGATGCCGCCTTGCGATGCGCCGGCCAGCCAGTTGGGCGAAACGGCCAGCAGCCGCGGTGCATCGCCGGCCACGTTGCGTGCTGCATCGTTCGCCACCGTGGCAACCGCGCGCTCCAAATAGCCGGGCAGCGCCCGTGGATTGGCCAGCTTGAGCTTCAGCAATACGCCGGCGCGGTCTGGATGATCCACCATCAGCGATGCAGCACGAAAGATGCGCGTTCCTTTCTCCACACCGAAGTCGAACCCTCCATCCGGCAGCAGGCTGCGCGACTCCAGATGGCTGACGAGCGACCGCGCTGTGTCGGCAGCCGACCGCGCCATCATGCTGGGGGCGGCAGCCGACTCGAACGCAAACAGCAGCTCGCCGGGAACGAAGTAGCTGAGCGTGGGATTCGCTTTTTGTGTTGTCATGTCACTCTCCTGAGCGATGCATGAAAGGGAGCTGTTGCTCCCTCAGGTTGATAGCGGATCGGGGTTGCCGATCAGTTGAAACGCGCCCCAACGCGCCGGGTGAGTGCTCGGCGCATCGCGCAAAAACACCTGCTGTGCCTCTTGAATCGCGCGGGCTTTGGAGGCGCCCTGGTGCAGCGCGCGATAGAAATGCGCCATGAGCGCGGCGGTGTCCGAATCGCCTACGCGCCACAGGCTGGCCAGCACTGCACCCGCGCCGGCGTAGAGGAACGCGCTGTTCAGCCCCATCACCTCGTCGTGCGGTGCGACGCGCATCCGGCCGGTTTCGCACGCGCTCAGCGTGACCAGTTCGTAGCCGAGGTCGAGCTGAAGCAAATCGTCTACGAAGAGCTGGCCGTCGGCGAGTTCGATGTACGAGAAGTCGGGATCGTCCGGCCGGTGTTCGCCGTGCGCGGCGATGTGCAAAATTTGGCGCGGCGCATCACGCAAGCGCGACCGCTCGGCATCCCTGCCGATGTAGCAACGCACGTCGAACATGCGCGTAAGCGCAGACACTTCGGCATAGATGCTCGGCAGCCGCTCCTGACGGTCATACACGAGCGCGGTCGCGCCTCGCTCGGCGCGATGCGCAGGACGGGTCAGCAGTCCGGCTGTGGGCAATACGGCGATCTCATATGCCTCGACGAGGTAGCGCGCGCCGTCGTACAACAAGTTGAAAGGCATAGAGTGCAACAGCCCATAGGGCACGATGTATAGCCGGCATCGCCCCGGCAACCGGCCCTGCCACGGTTGAATCAGGGCGCGATGCAGCCGTTGCAAGACACGCTCAGCGACCACGCGGAGCTGGTCGCTGGTCCATGGATCAGGCGCTGCCAGTGCGCGACCGATGTTGCGTTGAAGTTGTTCGTTCAGCGAAGCGAGCTGGCTGCGGTCAATATCAAGCAGGTGATGTTCAAGGCGCGCACGATCAAGGCTCAGCGCATGCAAGCGCGTACCGTCGTCGTAGTACGCGATCAGCAATTGATCGTCCGACAGGTTGCGCTGGATGGCAGCGAGGTCGGGTGGCGCGATTCCTGCCGGCATCGCAGCGGCCGGCGCGTTCAGGTAGAGCTGCTCGGTGATATTACGCATGCGCTGCTCGACGTCCGCCAGTTGCGCGCGCAGCCGAGCGCGTTCGGCCGGCGTCGCACCGCTGAAGTCGTCATGCACCCGCGTATACAAGTCATAGTGCGATTCACGCAACCGGGCCAGCGTCTCGATCAACTGTTGCGAGCGAGCATCGGCGCGCGACCATCGCAGGTGTTCTCGGCCGGAGAGGTAATCGAACACCGCCTGCGCCCGCGCCCGCTCGATCACATCGAACGCCTGCGCCAGCTCGCCGTGCCGGACGTGCAATCGGAATAACGCGCGCAGCGGGCGTAGCTTGTCGAGCATGAAGCCGGGGCGCAAGGTGAGCGTGAGTTCGCGTTGCACGCGCTGCACCACGCCGGCAGCAGCCGCATAGTGCATCATGGCGCGCCGAGGTCTATTTTCGCCCTCGGCGATCTGCCCAAGCACAGTATGCGCGTCGAAGCGCAGCGCCATCAAGCCGAGTTCGCGCGCGATGCGCGCTGCTTCGACCGCCAGCCGGCGGGCTGTGCAGAGGCCTCCAGCATCGGCAAGCGTCTGGGCCTGCGCCAGCACAGCCTCGGCGTAGTTGTGGTGTTGCTGTGCCGCGCGGAAGAAATCGGCACATGCCTGGGCACGCATCAGCGCAGTCTCCCGGTCGCCGCGGATCAGGGCAACCTGGGCCTGTCGCAGCCGGGTGAGCATGACCAGACCGGCAGCGCCCGACCGGTCGAACAATGCCTCGGCTTCTTCTAGCGCTTCCTGCGCTGCATCGAGGTTGTTTAGGTGCGCCTCGGCCGTTGCCAGGTGCAACGTCACCCGCGCTGCTGCTAGATGCGCCTCGACCCGGAGCAGTTCGCGGCGCGAATCGAGGCACGTTTGGCGCGCCTCTACGAAGCGATTGAGCGCCAGCAAACACTCGATCTTCTCGGTGTGCGTGCGGGCGTCGAGGGGGAGCGCAACCGGTTCGTGCTCCGGCCGCTGCGAGAGATATTTGAGCGCTTCGCGCAGGTGTCCTTGGCGCGCCAGCGTCACGCCGATGTTGTTGCGGCAGATCACCGTTGCGGCGTCCTCGCCGTGCTGGGTGAGCAATGCCAAGCTGCGCTCGAAGGCCTGCAGCGCCTCGCGGAGTTGGCCGCTCTGCAGCGCAGCGACGCCCATATTGTTGTAGATGGCCCGCAGCTCATACTCGCCCTGCGCGCCGAGCTGCGCCGCCGTAGTCACGGCAGTTTGATAGTAGGCCATCGCAGCGCGGTGATCGCCCAGCTCACGATGGAGGTCGCCTAGCGCCATCTCGATGCGCAGTTGACGCAGGCGCTCGCCATGGCGAATGAAGATGTCGCGCGCGATGTTCGCCTGCCGGATTGCCTCCGGGACGCGATTGAGCTGGGCAGCCACGGTCAAGCGCCCGATCCACGTTCGCCCCCAGCCGACCTCATCGCCCGCTTGCTCGAAAAGACAAGCCGCCGCTTCGAGTAGGTCCCAAGCTTCGGACTGCGAGCCGATGAACTTGACGGCGTCACCCTTGGCCATGGTGCCCAGGGCGCGAATCCAGGTATCGCCGCGGGCTTCGCCGATGGCGATGATCAAGTTGGCAAGCTGGGCCGAGCGGTGTGGATCAATACGCCAGTGCCGGTCGGCTGCGTCTTTGAGCACATCAACGATGCGGCGAGCGTCCTCGGCGGGCATCGCAGGCCAATGCGCCGGCGCAGCCAGGACACGTAGATCAGATGGGGACAACGCCGGGCCGATGCAGGCGAGGATCGAATCGTCAACGCGAACGGGCTGCGACCTTCCGAGATCGGACTGATGCGCAGATTCGAGCGCGACGTGCAGCTCAGGCGTCGAATCGGAGGTCAGGGATGACGATCTGCCGGCCATCAATGGCCGTAATCATCACCCGCATGTGAGGAGCCGTCAACCCGTCGCAGGCGAATTCGCCCATGTCATCCAAGACAGACACGGCAGCCAAGTCGTCGCCGTGATACACCTCTACGAAAGCCCCATCCCAGATGCCGCTATCTTCGGACAATACCTGACCGGTCAACTGCTGCCGGTCGCCGTGCGACGTCGCCTCCAGAAAGATGCGCTCGCGCGCCGTCGCAGCGAGGATGCGCGTCGTGCGCTCGTTGCCGCGCAAAGCGAGGCGCGGTTCCATCGGCAGGAGCGAGGCGATCGTGCGCTGCAAGCCGGCCATCAGTCGCGCGAGCCGGTTGCCGGCCCTCGTGGGCTCGGCATCGGGATGCTGCGCGGGTCGCGCCGCTTTCTGCTCGAGGAGCACCTCTCGAATGACGCGCAGCTCCTGCGCGCAGCGCACACACGTTGTAAGGTGTGCTTCGAGCCGACGATCGCCCTCGGCGTCGAGCAGACCTAACGCATAGTCGCCCAGCACACTGACGTTTGGGCAACCTTGGCGAGCCAGCCTGGCTTGCAGGGTGCGCTCGAAGCGTCGCATTGCCGCGAGACGGGCCGAACAATAGGCGCACTGCACCAAGTGCGCCTCGACGGCCGCATCTCCAACCCCCGAGAGTGCAGCTTCGAGTTCATCCTCCGTCAGCGCCGGCGGACAACTGCAAGTCACAGGCTCGGTCGCCATCCCCCTACTCCGATGCTATTCGCATCTACTTGAATAAATGCGCTTGCAGCCGGTTTATCACAGCGAATCCAGAAGCTTTTCATCTTTGGGTGAAAGACCGGCCATCGCCCGCAACTCACGATCCCGGCGCAGGGTGCGCAAGATGCGCTGCATCGCAACTGACACCGCGCGCCCGTCGGGCCAGTGTTCGGGATACATCTGTGCGATCTGAGCCGGCATGACGTTCTGCCGCAAGCGCAAATCCGCCAGCAGGCGGTCTGTCTCATCCGGCAAGAGCCAACAAATACGTTCCCACAGCTCTTCGTATTCGACTTCGGTCTTGAGTTCTTCTGCAAGATTCGCATCCAGCTCCTCTGATCTATCCAGAGTCAATTCGGCCAACTCCGCCTTCCTCAAATGTTGTAGGACGGCAGTGACAGCGCACTTCCTGAGGTATTGCAATACCGCTTCTAGCGCAGCGAAGCGCTGGAACTTCTCACCCCGCAGGTCTTTGTAGAGATTTGCGAAGGCCTGGCTCACGAATAGGTCGGGCGTGAGCTCGCTGGCTGCCTCGAAGCCACGCACGTTGCGCACCCAGCGCGCGCATTGCGGCTTATAAATCTCGAAGACGTATTTGAAGGCTTCGTGATCGCCCTCCTCCAGGGCGCGCCGGAAGAGTTCGAAGCAAAACTGGTTGTCGGCCGCGTGCTTGTGGCGGAATTTGTCCGTCTCCTCCGCGCATCGCTGGGCAACCTCGTCGAGAGGCATGTGACGGACGTCCATGGCAGACCTGCGTTGTTGGTGGGGAGGGCGGCATTGAGCGAGCGGCTTCGGTGCGGATTATATGAAAAGGGGGGCAGCGTGGAAAGTCACTGTGCGACCCAGGCAACGCGTCCCTGCGCCGGCAGCAGCGTCATCGCCAGCGCTTCACCACGTGCTCGTCCCACTTGCCTTCCTCGGCCAGGATCAGCTCGAAGCCCAGGCGCTTCACCCAGAACTCGCGAATGGGCACGACGCGCTGTGGGTCGGTGAACTTCATCTTCTTGATGACGTTCCCGCGCCAGCCGCGCTTCAACAACCAGCGCTCGAACGCGCCGAACAGCGCTGCGTCCAGGCCGGTGGTGCGCAATGCATCGTTGACGCGGAAGACGGTGATCTCCAGCCCGCGCTTTGCGGC
>JANWYN010000053.1 GCA_025055235.1 Candidatus Roseilinea sp.
ATTGCCCCCGACGAGGAGGATCAGATGATCGGTTTGGTAGCGCTCTAGGTCTAGGTCGCTCATCGCGCTGCACTCCCTTCACCGCACGCTCGTCTTGCCGCATGCGCTCATTGTCTAGCTTATCCCGGCTCGTCGCCGGCAGCATCGAGGGTATCCATGAGAAGCATCAAGGCTTTCCCTGATGCGCATGAGGAAGCGATGCAGTAGGCGCTCGTTCCGCAGCACCCCCCAAGCGATGCGGCGATCTCCGGGGATGCGCGCCTTGTGCGAATCGAGCGCGGCTTGGGTGAGGTTCAGGCGGCGCGCCACGGTGGCCGCATCGGCGTTGCTGCGGGCGAACTCGCGCCAGCGCGGCGTCAACCGTCCCAAAACTTGAGGATGCTTGTCGAGCACTTGGCGCAGCAGGCTCAGGCTGCGCGGGATGGCAGAGTCGCAAGGGGCGAGATGCGCAGCGGACATGCGGTGCAGCGCGATGCGCTGACTATCTACGACCTCACGCACAGACACGATTCACCGACACAACGGACGCGCTCACTGTCATCGGCCAACCTATTCGGAGGGACGCCGCACTCCGGCAAGTCTGTATCGGCCTACAGTTTGTCACAGGCATTGCGCGCGCGCAAGATCGCTCCTGCGTGTGATTTAGTTAGATTTGCGCGTTCATCGCTCACTGGATAGACTAGGTGACGAAGGAGCGCAATGTGCGCCGCGGACCTTTCCTAAGGAGCTTAATCTATGGCAAGACCCGTTACACTCTTCACCGGCCAATGGGCCGATCTGCCCTTCGAGACGATCGTTGAGAAAGCCAAATCATTCGGCTACGACGGCGTGGAGCTCGCCTGTTGGGGTGATCACTTCGACGTTGAGAAAGCATTGAGCGATGACAGCTATGTGCGCGGACGCTGGGACGTGTTGCACAAGTACGGCATGCAGTGCTTCGCCATCAGCACGCACCTGGTGGGACAAGCCGTCTGCGATCGGATTGATGAGCGGCACAAGGCCATTTTGCCGCCTCGTGTGTGGGGCAACGGCAACCCGTCGGAGGTGAACAAGCGCGCTGCCGAAGAGGTGGCTAACACGGCGCGCGCTGCGAAGCTGTTCGGCGTCAAGGTGGTGAACGGCTTCACCGGCAGCAGCATCTGGCCGTATGTGTACTCTTTCCCGCCGGTCAGCCCGGCCATGATTGACGCCGGCTATGCTGAGTTCGCCGACCGGTGGAATCCTATCCTCGATGTGTTTAAGGAGAGTGGCGTCAAATTCGCGCTGGAAGTGCATCCGACCGAGATCGCCTTCGACATTGCCAGCGCCGAGCGCACCCTGCAGGCGATCAACTACCGCGCGGAGTTCGGCTTTAACTATGACCCCTCGCACTTCGGTTACCAGGGCGTGGACTACGTAGGGTTCATCCGCAAGTTCCGCGATCGCATCTTTCACGTGCACATGAAGGACGTCGCCTGGAGCAGCGTCCCGACGCAGGCCGGCGTATTCGGCGGCCACACGAACTTCGGCGACTCGCGCCGCTACTGGGACTTCCGCAGCGTAGGCCGCGGCAACATCAATTTTGACGCCATCATCCGGGCGTTGAACGAAATCGGCTACGACGGCCCGCTGTCGGTCGAGTGGGAAGATCCCGGCATGGATCGCGAACACGGCGCGACCGAGAGCTGCGCGAACGTGCGCCGCTACGACTTCAAGCCGAGCGCCATGGCCTTCGACGCAGCCTTCGAGAGGAAGTAAGACGTCAGCGGTGCAGGGTATCCCGACCCGCTGATCGAGCATCCGAGCATCTGACCTCGCTACACGATTGGAGGACGCAAATGTCAGACGAAGTTGGATTTGTGACGATGGCCGGGCCGAAAGCCGAGGGTCAGGCCCCGACGATCGGCGTAGGCATGTTGGGCTATGCCTTCATGGGCAAGGCGCACAGCAACGCGCTGAAGAAGCTGCCCTACATGATGTATCCGCCGGTCGCCATCCCGCGCTTGGTGGCGATCGCCGGCCGTGACGAATCGGCCGTCCGGGAAGCCGCGAAGCGCTATGGATACGAGAAGGCATATACCGACTGGCGCAAGCTAATTGACGATCCCGACGTGCAAGTGTTCGACAACGGCGGCCCGAACAACGTGCACGCCGAGCCGAACATCGCCGCCGCGAAGGCCGGCAAGCACGTCATCAGCGAGAAGCCGCTCGGTCGCAACGCCGAGGAGTGCTGGGAGATGTGGCAGGCCGTCAAGAAGGCCGGCGTGAAGCACATGGTCGCGTTCAACTATCGCTTCGTGCCGGCGGTGCGGCTGGCCAAAGAGCTGATAGATCAAGGCAAACTTGGCCGCATCTACCACTTCCGCGCCTCTTACCTGCAGGAGTGGATCGCCGACGAGAACTTCCCGATGGTGTGGCGTCTGGATAAGCGCATCGCCGGCAGCGGCGCGCTGGGCGATCTGGGCTCGCACATCATTGACCTGGCGCGCTTTTTGGTCGGCGAGCCGAAGAGCCTGATGGCGCGCACCGGCACGTTCATCACCGAGCGCAACGCCAACGGCAAGCGGGCGAAAGTCACCGTGGATGATGCGTTCGAGGCGGTGGTGGAATACAAGAACGGCGCGCTCGGCACGCTGGAAGCGACGCGCTTCGCGCCCGGCCGAAAGAACCACAACACCTTCGAGATCAACGCCGAACATGGCAGCATCCGCTTCAACTTGGAGAACATGAACTATCTCGAGGTGTTCATGCGCGACCAGCCGCGAGAGATCCAGGGCTTCACGCAGGTGCTGGTGAGCGAGAGCTACCATCCGTTCTGGAAGAACTGGTGGCCACAGGGGCACATCATCGGCTGGGAGCACACCTTCGTGCACGAGTTTCACCACTTCTTCGACGCCATTGTGAACAACACCGACGTCAAGCCGTATGGCGCCGACTTCGAGGACGGCTACAAGAACGCCGTGATCTGCGACGCCATCTTGCAGAGCGCGCGTGAGAAGAAGCAGGTGGACATCAAGTATTGAGGCCGGCGTGCTCGTTGGTTCGCCGTTCCGTTCGCGAGGGTGTATTTCCCGCTGGGGGTAAGATGCCCGGCGACTAAAGTTGCGGGCAATTTGCAGCAAAGCCGGCCGTGCGCCGGCTTTGCCATGCGTTGCGCGCGGATTCATCCGCTGCGCAAATCGGATTCAGCGCCCAACGCGCTCTGAGCGCGTTGGGCGCTGCCTTACTATGGCAGCAGCGAGCCCGTTGATGTGCGGTTGCTGCGTCGGGCATAAGTGTGCTGTTGCGCCTTCCACTGCTTGCCGCATAATTCCGCTTGCTAATCTCATCCATGGGAGGAACGCTTTGAAAGCTCGAACGCTCATCTCCGCGCCTGCGGTTGTCCTGGCTGTGCTGGTGATTGCGCTCGGCAGCGCGCCGCCGGCCCTCGCCGCGCCGGCGCACGTACGCGGCACACCGGTCACTCGGGTGATGGCGCTCGTCAACCTAAACATCCGCTCCGGCCCTGGCCTGCGCTATCACGTCGTGGGCATGCTGCGGCCGGGCCATCGTGCCACGGTCACCGGCCTGAGCGACGACTACAACTGGTGGCGCATCCGCTGCCCACGGGGTGGCGTGTGCTGGGTCTCCGCCAACCCGAACTACTCAAAGCCGGTCGCTTGGCGATGATGAATCGCTGATGTCTACAACATGATCCATCGCTTCACGCCGGCGCGCTATCACAACACCATTGGCGCGCACGAGCCGGCGCTTACCATCGCCGGCGGCGACACGGTGATCACCACGTGTGTGGATGCGTGGGGGCACGACGCGCGCGGCGAATGCATCGCTCAGAGGCCAAATCCGATGACCGGCCCATTCTTCGTTGAAGGCGCGAGGCCCGGCGACGTGCTGGCCGTGCATCTGGATCGCATCACGCCGAATCGCGATTGGGGCTGGGTACGCACGCCGCTCGCCTTCAACACCGTTGACCCCGACTTCGCGCGCGAGCTGCCTGAACGCGATCAGACGATCGCCAAGTGGCGCGTAGATTTGGCCGCCGGCACGGCGACGCTTGAATCGCCGCAGCCCCGCCTGGGCGCATTCACGTTGCCCCTCGCGCCGATGATCGGCTGCTTCGGCGTCGCGCCGGCCGGCGGCGAAGCCATTAGCACTGCGACGTCCGGCCCGTATGGCGGCAATATGGACTACAACGGCTTCGTGGCCGGCGTCACCGCCTACTTTCCGGTGTTCGTCGAAGGCGCACTCTTCCACATCGGCGACGGCCATGCGCTGCAGGGAGATGGCGAAATCAGCGGCACCGGCGTCGAAATTTCAATGGAGGTGCAATTCACCGTGCGCGTGATCGAACGCAAGGCGATCGGCTGGCCGCGCGGTGAAAACGCCGATTTCATCTTCACCGTCGGCAACGCGCGCCCGCTCGACCAGGCCCTGCAACACGCCACGACCGAGATGGCCCGCTGGTTGCGCGATGACTACGGGCTGGACGCGCACGAGACCGGCATCTTGATGGGGCAGGCGGCCCGGTACGACTTGGGCAACTTCTTCGACCCGGCCTACACGATGGTGTGCAAGATCCCCCGCCGCTACTTGCCGAAGTGAACTACGGCGGCGGCGCGCCGGTGAGCGAGGGTGGGGCGGGCGGCATTTGTTCGTTGAAGAAGCCGTAAGCTAGGCGCGCGATGTCGCTGATGATCGGCGATGTCTCTGCCCAATCGAGCTGGCCTTGGCCGTGCAGCATCACGGCTACCACGTAATCGCCTTTGGGCGAGCGCACTAGGGCGGCGTCGCCGTGGTTGCGCTCATCCCATGCCTGGCGGTGGAAGACCACGGCGCCCCCGCTGCCGGCTTCGATCAGCCCTGAGAACCCGTTCTTGGCGATCACGGCGAGCATCTCATCGCACTTCGCCGCGGAGAATGCGCCGTCGAACGCGAGGATCATCCCCCCTGCACCGTTTCGGCATTGCTCGATCATCTCCAGCAGCACGCCGACATCGGCGACGGTGGATTGCGCGTTCGGGTCGGGATCGGCATTGATGTCGCCGCGCGCGTTGGCCGGCGTCACAATGGCGGGCGGCGTGATGCTTTGCCCCAGCGGTTGCGCCAGAAAGGTGTTGCGCAATCCGAGCTTCTGCAGCGTGGCGTTCACGCGGTCGGCGCCGAGTTGCGCATCGCCGTCGCCCAGTGCGCGCAAGACGTCGTTGATCTCCGCCGGCCCGCCGCGCGCCGAGACCACTTCGAGCTTTTCGCGCAGCGCCGGCGCGATGGGCAGTTCGTTCGCGCGGTAGGCTTCCAGGATCAGCCCCAGCTTCAGCCAGCCCGCACCGGAGAAGGCGACGTCGCCGTTGATGGCCAGCTCCTCGCCGCTGCGTAAGTCCTTGATGAAGACGCCGGCCAAGTTGCCCGGCCGCTCGGTGAATGGGCGAAGTCGCTCCAGCACTGCCGATTCGAGCGACCGGACGCCTCGCATGCCCAACGGCATGATGTCCACCGGCAGGTCCACCGTGCGCGAGATGCTGGATTGCATCGCCGCCAGGATCGCCTGCGACGCCTCGGCCAGGTTGAGCACGGCGCCGTCTTGGCCGGGCGTCACGGTGCCGGAGGCGAGATCGGGCGCAGGTGGGCGGGCCTCGCGGTTATAGCGCGCGGCCAGTTCGGCCAGCACAGACTGAAGCTGCGGCTCGGAGTACTGATAGGGCAACGGAATCCGCGCTGGATCCTCGTTGCGGCGCAGGATGAACGCCGGCAACTTGTCCAGCCCCTGTTGGCCGGCGAGAATTGATTCGAGCCGCAGCCGCGCGACCGGCTCGTTCAGCCGAAAGCCGATCGCGTCCGGCGCAAGTTCCATGCGCTGGTCGAGGTAGCGCAGCGTCACCGGCTGTTGCAGGCTGCGCACGGCGGCGCTGATCGCTTCGTCCACCGTCAACCCGCTCACGTCCAGGTCGCCCAGCCGCGTCTCCGGCGGCAGCCGGTTGCGCGAGCCGATGAACGCGATCACGTTGGCGACCAGGATGGCGAAGATGAAGATGACCGAGACGACGATGGCATTCTCGAGTGTGCTGCGGTTCAGGAAGCGTCGTCTCATGGGCGGTTGTAAGCGAAAATGCGGCGCGGTATACTCCCGCCGATTTACCCATCGGGCAAATGAGAATCGAATACGTTGTGATACATACGGAGTGAACGATGACGCTAGTCGAAGCGCTTCAAACCATGGCTGCAAACTTCAATCCGGCGTTGGCCAAGGGCGTGAACGCGGTGATTCAATTGAACGCGACCGGCGACGGTGGCGGCAATTATGCATTGGCCATCGCCGATGGCAAATTTGACGTGAGGGAGGGCGTGGTCGAACAACCCACCGTCACCATCAACGTAGCCGCTCAGGACTGGATTGACATTATCGGCGGCCGGCTCGACCCGACCAAGGCATTCATGAGCGGCAAGCTCCGCATCGCCGGCGATCTTGGCCTGATGATGCGCTTCCAGCGCATGTTCATGACCGGCTGACCCACAAGGCCATATGGCCGAAGCTACCCCCTTTGACGCTCTGGCCTACGCCTGGCAATTCGGTGGGCCGGATCACGCCGCGAGCCTCTGCCATCCCGACGCAACGTGGATCGTGGACGGCCGGCCGTATCACGGCCGCGCCGAAATCGGCGCCTATCTGCGCAGCATCGCCGGCGCGCCGGGCGGCGTGCGCGTTTTGGTGCGCCGCGCGTTTCACGATCTGCGCGAGCCGGATTGGTGGGTGGCCGAATGGGCGGTGCGCGTCGGCGTGGGCGACGGACGCTGGCGCGAGGTGGAACAAGGCGTGATGCTGTGCTTCAACGCCGGGCAGATCACCCATCTGCGCATCCACA
This sequence comes from Candidatus Roseilinea sp., assembly GCA_025055235.1. Classification (GTDB taxonomy): domain Bacteria; phylum Chloroflexota; class Anaerolineae; order J036; family Brachytrichaceae; genus JAAFGM01. The sequence continues at coordinate 6,837 of JANWYN010000053.1, forward strand.
ACGATCATCGCAGCTTCCGCGATGTCGAAGAAGATGCGCCGCTGCGCGAAGAACCGTGGCCGCCGGCCATCCCGCCGCGGACGCGCGACATGACCTACGACGAAATCTTGGCCGTGCACTATCGGCATGTGCTGCAGGGCTGGGCGCGCGGCGATGCCGAAACCGTCGTCAGTTGTCATGCGCCGCAGAGCGTGATCCAGACGTCGTTCGAAGTCGTGCGCGGTCACGACCAGTTGCGCCGCGCGGTGGAGGCCTACTACGAAAACTACGCCGATACGGTCGTCACGGTCCATCGCGTCGTGTATAGCGGCGACTACCTGGCCATTCACCAGACCTGGAGTTGCACCAATCGCAAAACGGGTGTGCGCGCCGACGATCACGACCTCAACATCGGCGTCATGCAAGATGGCCGGTTTTGGCGCTGGCGCGAGTACTACGATAGCACGAAGTCGGCCCAGACGTTGGAGCAGACTGTCTTCGGCGTGAAGCGTGCGGACGACCGTTGACCTGCTCAACGATACAACGTCTGGAACAGCTCCGGCGTGTATTCGCCTACGATCTGGCTGGTGATCGCGCCGGCTCGGATGATGTCGCGGTAGAGCAGGGCGCTGCGCCGGAATTGGCGCTCCTGGGTGTGGGTATCCATCGCGACCAGGCCAAACTTCATGCGCCAGCCTTCGCCCCACTCAAAGTTGTCCACGAAGCTCCAGTGATAGTATCCGCGCACGTCGTAGCACATTTGAATGGCCTGCCAAGTGGTGTGCAGATGCTGCACGAGGAAGGCCGGCCGTAAGTCGTCGTCGTGATCCGGCAGGCCGTTCTCGGTGATGTAGATCGGCAGCTTGTAGCGGCTGAGCTGCCGGGCGAAGATTAGGATGCCCTCAGGATACACCTCGCCAAAATTGAAGTCGGTCATTGCCACGTCCTGCGGGTAGAGGAGCAGCTCGCTGTAGAACGTCTCGCGCTTGGTGTGATCGAAAGCGACGCGATGCCGGGTGTAGTAGTTCAAGCCGATCCAGTCGAGCGTGCCCCGCAGTTTGCGCGCGCTCGTCCGCGCACCACGCGCCAGGATCCAATGCCAGTGGCCTTTCACCAGCGCGTCCAGGATGCTTTGGTTGAACATGCTGTTCAGCGCGCGGGCGATCACGGCATCGAGCAGGTGGCCGGGACGCATAGGCTGGAAGTGGCGCATGTGATGCGCCAGGCCGACGCGTGCCAGCCTTTGCTTTTCATGCAGCGTTTCGTAGGCGACGGCGTGCGCGATGAGCATGTTTCGCAGCACCTGCGCCGTCAGCACAGCGTCCTGCAGGCCGGGCGGCATGCGCCCGCCGGATAAGTAGCCCATCGTGGCATAGACGTTTGGCTCGTTGATCGTGCACCACAGGTCGCACAGGTCGCCGAGCGCATGCACCACTTTCTCGGTAAAGCGCCGGAAGAGCGGGACGATCACATCGGCGTCTTCCCAGGCGCGGCGCTCCTCCAGCCACCATGGGTTCGTGAAGTGATGCAGCGTGACCATCGGCTCGATGCCGCGCTGGCGCAGCGCAAGCAGCATGGCGCGATAGCGGTCGAGCGCGGCGGAATCGAATTTGCCCTCGCGCGGTTCGATGCGGCTCCACTCCACTGACAGGCGATGCGCGTTCAGGCCGAGCGCAACCATGCGGTCGAAGTCTGCTTCGGCGTTGTTCCACCAATCGCAGGCAATGCCGGAGCTGTCGCCGTTCATGATGCGTTTGTGCGTCTGCTCCCACTGCCACCACTGGTTGTTCGTGTTATTGCCTTCCACTTGGTGGGCGGCGGTCGCAGTGCCCCATTTGAAATCGGGTGGGAAGTACATGATGAATTCGGACACGGGTTGCGAAGGCGAGGACTTGATGATCGGTAATCGGTAATTAGTAATTGGTAATCGGTGATTGGTGATTTTTGCCAGTTACCAGTTACCAGTTACCAAATTGCCAGCGACCAGCAACTAGCGACCAACGACTACGCATTCAGGCCGGTGGACTTGCGCAGCGCGCGGGCACGGTTGAACAGCCACCAGCGCAGCGGAGAGAGCACATATACCCATGCGCCGATGTGCCTGACCACTTGCCCGCCGAAACCGCGCTTGAAGCGATACACCCCCCATAGCCCATCGTTGCGCTTCTCGAAGTTGGCTTCGAGCGTGGCTTCGTCTTCGTCCGGAACACCCCACATGTCGTAGGTTTTGCAACCACGCCGGCGCGCCCAAAGCATGGCTTCCCATTGCAACAGATATGTGGGCATCAGCTCACGGTGGCTGTTCGCGCTGGCACCGTAAAGGTAGATGGCGCGCTCGCCCAGCGCCGTCACGATCAAAGCGGCCAGCGGCTCGTGCCGATATTCGGCGATCAGCAGCCGGGCCGGTGCATCCGCGCCGCGCGTGAACAAATCGAGGAAGTCGCGATAGTAGGACAGTGGGTGAATGGCAAACGCATCGCGTTCGGCCGTCGTGCGCATCATGGCGTAGAACAGCCCGGCGTCATCTACGCTGCCGGTGCGCACCGTCACGCCGCGTCGTTTGGCCAGCCCGATGTTGTAGCGCGTCTTCGGTTTCATCGCCGCGAGGATGTCCACGTCTTCGTCTACGTCGAGGTTGACCCAAATGGTGCGCCGCGGCTGCACGTGGAAGTCCACCGGCTGCAGCTTCAGGCGTTCGAGCAGATGGCGGTCCGACGGCGTGTCGAGCAGATCGGGTTCGATCACGGCGGCGAAGGCGCCGTGATTGCGCGCCAGACGGTAGATGGTGTATACGGCAGCCTCGACATGCGTTTCGTTGTCCCAGTTCACCACCGGCCCGCGCGGGACATAGGCAATCTTGCCCAGACCGTATGGCAGCGTGCGTATCAATGTCAATGCCACGCCGACCGGCCTATTTTGATCGCCGAATACGCTGGCACGCGCGGCGCGCCAGCCATGCGCGGCTTTGAGCTTGCCCCATGCCTGAGTCTGCAGGATGTGACCGTGGGGATGGTGCGAGACGAAGCTATCCCACTCGGATTCGGAAATTTCGCGCGGCCGGGCGCGCGGCGGAACTTGGCGTGATCGCATCCTACGAGCGCATGCGGGAAGGGCGAAGCATCATCGTCGGGATGCTTCGCCCTTCTTGATCGGGGAACAGGGATTTGAACCCTGGACCTCTGCGACCCGAACGCAGCGCGCTACCAGGCTGCGCCATTCCCCGTAAAAGCAAAGTGATTATACTCCGGGCGACGGCGCCAGCGTGAAACGGATTTCTAACGGGGGCATTGTGCGCGGATTTGCGCAGCGGATGAATCTGCGCGCAACGCATGGCAAAGTCGGCGCACGACCGGCTTTGCCGCAAACTGCCCGCGACTTCAATCGCCGGGCATTTTGCCCCCAACCCTACCGAACGACATTCTTGCTCCCACGTGAATGCCTCCACCATGGGCAGGCTTAGCACGCGCAGGTCGAGTCGCTCGGTCAATGCGCCGAGCTCGACGGCGATGCGTAAAGCCTCACGCAGTGCCGCGCGCGAATACGACCGCTCGCGCGGCGTGCCGCCCAGTCCGACGGCGATCGCAGTCGCTACGCTCAATTTCAGCCTCCGGTAAGCGGCGCGAATATACTACGCGTATGTGAAAGCGCTAAGGCTAGAAGCCGTAATTTTACGTCGGCGACATGCGAGTCGCCCACGATCTGTCAAGGAGAGTCCTAAATGTCCAACACGATTCGTGAATTGATTCACGCAGCCGGAGATGCGATCGAGGTGATCACCGGCAAGGCGCAGGTGCGGCGCGACTACTCGATGCTTACCCTGGACTTGGGCATAGAGGTGCGCGACGAGGCCGGCCTGCGCGCCAAGGGGATTGACACGCTGGTCAATGCTGCGGTGTTCGGCACGCCGGCGCAGCAGGCTGCGGCACGCTGGTTGATCTGGGAGACCGGGCAAGCGCTCGGCATCCACCCGGCATCCATCCATGAGCTCTACATCGCGCGCGGGCGCAACGCGCTCGATCACACCTTCACGACGCCGGCCATGAACATCCGCATGATGGCCTATGACACAGCGCGCGCTGCCATCCGCGCCGCTGTCGAAGCGAAGGTTGGCGCGTTCATCTTCGAGATCGCCCGCAGCGAGATGACCTACACCGAGCAGCGCCCGGCGGAATACACGACGGTGATGATCGCCGCGGCCATCAAAGAGGGCTATCGCGGGCCGCTGTTCATCCAGGGCGATCACTTCCAGGTGAACGCCAAGAAGTACAAAACCGACGCCGATGCCGAGCTAAGCGCGTTGCGCAAGCTGATTGACGAAGCACTGGCTGCCGGCTTCTACAACATTGACATTGATACCTCTACTCTAGTGGACCTGAGCAAGCCAACGCTGGACGAGCAGCAACACCTGAACTATGAGCTGTGTGCGCTGTTCAGCGACTACATTCGGCAGCGCCAGCCGCCCGGCCTGATCGTCTCGCTGGGTGGCGAGATCGGCGAAGTCGGCCAAAAGAACAGCGACATCCATGAGTTGCGTGCGTTCATGAGCGGCTACCTGCGCCACATCAAGCATCAGCCCGGCATCAGCAAGATCTCCATCCAGACCGGCACATCGCACGGCGGCGTGGTGCTGCCCGACGGCTCGATCGCCGAGGTGAGCATTGACTTCGATACGCTGCGCGAACTCTCCACTGCTGCGCGTGAGGAGTACGGCATGGGCGGCGCAGTGCAGCATGGCGCGAGCACGTTGCCCGAGGAAGCCTTCGGCAAGTTCGTGCAGGCCGGCGCGATCGAGGTGCACTTGGCCACGGCCTTCCAGCAGATCGCCTACGCCAACTTGCCCAAGGAGCTCAACGATGAAATGACGCAGTGGTTGTTCAAGAATGCTGCCGACGAGCGCAAGCCGGGCGATACGGACGAGCAGTTCTTGCACAAGGTGCGCAAGAAGGCCACTGGCCCGTTCAAGAAAGCGCTGTGGTCGCTGCCTGAATCCGACCGCGCCCGCGTGCGCGACGCGTTGCAGCAGCGCTTTAGCATGCTGTTCAACCGGCTGGGCGTGGAGCGGACGAAGGCGATGGTGGAGAGCTTCGTGACGGCGCGCGAGGTGCACAAGCGCCCCGAAGATTTTGGCGCGGCGCCGGTAGTAGCCGAGGACGTGCGTGGGTTGGCAGACTGAGTTGTTCAATTGCATGATGGGTTGGTTGTGTGTGTGGCGTGGCCGCCGGACGCGCAATCCAAATTGAAGATGACCAAACGACGCGTGTTGTTTTTGACGAGTCCGGTGGGTCCGTTAGGGTCGGGTGAGGGGGGTGGCGTTGAAACGAATCTGATGAATCTGACGCCCATCCTGGCGCGGCGAGGGCACAGGGTGGCCATCGCCGCGCCGGCGGGCAGCATCCAGCCGTCGCCTGATGTGCTGGTGTATCAAGTCGAGGGCAAGCCGCCGCCCTATGCGACGACTGCGCGGCGCGATGCGCCGATCATCTGCCAGGCCGACGGCGTGCTGGAGCGCATGTGGGAGCTGGCCATGCGCGTCCAGGATCAATACGATGTCATCATCGGCATCAATTACGACTGGATCGCCTACTACCTCACGCCCTTCTTCAAGACGCCGGTCGGCCACATCATCAGCATCGCCTCCACGATTGACGCTGTGGACGAGATCATCCGCGAGCGGTTCTACGAGTATCCCAACCACTTCGCAGTGAACACGTGCGCGCAGGCAGCGACTTTCCCGTTCATCGACCCGTGTCGCATGATGTCGCTCTACGGCGGCATTGACCTGGCGAAGTACGAGTTCAACCCCACACCGCAAAATCGCATCAGTTGGGTGGCGCGCATCTCGCCGGAGAAGGGGCTGGAAGACGCCTTCGCCGTCGCGCAGCGCCTGCGTCTGCCGCTCGACGTGTGCGGCAAGATGCAACATCCAGAGTATTGGAACGACTGCGTCGCGCGCTATCCGGGCGTGGACGTGACGTATCACGGCTTCCTCAGCCAAGATGCGTTGCACCGCGTGGTGCGCAACACCAAGGCGATGTTGATGACGCCGCACTGGATCGAGGCCTTCGGTAACACGTGCATCGAGGCGTTGGCCGGCGGCACGCCGGTGATCGCCTACAACGAAGGCGGTCCGTCGGAGCTGGTGCAAGACGGTGTGAGTGGCTTCCTCGTCCCACCGCGCGACATAGATGCGTTGACCGAGGCCGTGCGCCGGGTGGACCAGTTGGATCGCCGGAATGCCCGAAAGCGCGCCGAGCAGTTTTCGCTGGAGCGCTTCGCCGATCGCTACGAGCGCTTCATCGAGCATGTGATCTACGGCGACCCGCAGGCGCTTGTTGAGTGGGAGCTGCAGGCGTCGCACCCGCACTACTGAGGGCGCGTCACAATGAGCCAGGCGATCAGCAGCACGCCGGCCGTCGCCGAAATGAGCGCCATCAGCTTAGAGAGTTTGGACGATTCGGCGAACCTTTCGTAATATCCCGTGCCGATACTGGCCCACAGACTGACTGCCAAGCCGGCTGCGCCGATGACCAGCCAGCCAATACGCGCTTCGCTTGACAACAAACCGGTGCTGGATGAAACCACATAGAGCACCGTTGCGCTGGCCAAAAGCATTATCGTCGTGCTGATCTGGCCGAGGATCTTGAGCAGTCCCATCAAAAAACGCTTGCTGTTCATGGGGCATCGTTCTACGCTGACAAATAGTGGGGAATTGTTAAGTTGTCTTGAAGCCTGGGCTGCGCTCAACGATGCTTGTCTCGATAAACCAGATCCGGCGCGTCAAAAGCCCCTTGGGCTATTCTCTTCGAACAGACCCCAGCGCCAAAGCTCATTTGCAAATCCGCATCGCGCGTTGAAAATGGCCGCGACGTATGGTCGAAGAAATCCTCCTCCTCCACCACACCCACACCGATATCGGCTACACCCACGAGCAGCCTATCGTCTGGGAGTTGAACCGGCAGTTCATTGACGACGCGTTAGATGAGATCGAGCGCACCGCCGGCTGGGACGCGCCCTCGCAGCCCATCTGGACGTGCGAGGTGACCGAAACGCTGCGCTACTGGTTGCGCAAAACGACGCCGGCGCAAATCGAGCGCTTTCGCCGCGCCGTGCAGGCCGGCCGGATGAGCGCCTGCGCCATGCCCTACAACCTCACGCCGATGCTCGGCGTCCCGCAGTTCATCCGCGCGCTGTCGGTTCTGCCCGAGCTGCGCGAGACGCTGGGCCTCGCGTTCAACGTGGCGCTGAACCACGACGTGAACGGCTTGCCCTGGACGATGATCCCGCTGCTGCTGGACGCCGGCGTAGAGATGGTGATCATGGGCATCAACGTGCACTTCGGCGCGTTCCCGTTGCACCGGCCGCTGTTCTTCCGCTGGGTCGGGCCGGATGGGCGCAGCATCATCGCGCTGAACGGCGAGCACTACGGCATGTTCCAGCGCTACGCGCGGCTGAACGAAAACTCGCTGGATGCGATGGCCGAGGGCATCGCCGCCTACCTGCGCAAGCTGGAGGCGCAGCATTACCCGCACAACTTCGCCTACCTCTCGCTCACGCACTACTCGTTCTGGGACAACAACCCGCCTTACCCGGCTGCCTTCGAGCTGATCCGGCGCTGGAACGCCGAAGGCCGTGCGCCGCGCATTCGCTTCGTCACGCCCGACGAGTTGCTCGCCCGTGCGAAGGCGATGGATCTGCCCGAACACGCCGGCGACTGGACGGACTACTGGAACTTCGGCGCCGGCAGCAGCGCGCATGAGACGCGCCTGGCGCACCAGGCCCGCGCGCACCTTTACGCTGCCGATCTGCTCTCTCTACAGCGCAGTGGGTCGCGCGATAGCGCGCTGCCGGCGGTGACGGACGAGGCCTACGCCGCGCTCACATTGTGGGATGAGCACACCTGGGGCGCATACTGCAGCATCACCGACCCCGACCGCGATACAACCATCGGCGGTTGGTATCACAAGGCGAAGATGGCCTATCAAGCGCGTTCGCTGGCACACTACGTGCTCACCGAGCAACTGGAGGCGCTGGCCGGCAACCCGCGCCATGCGTCCAGCATGGATGGCCTTATCGTCATCAACCCCACGCCCTTCCCCCGACGCGATTACATCCCCATGGCTAAGGCGATGCTGAGGGGCGAGTACGATCATCTCTCCAGCACCGCGCATCGCCTGATGGAGTATCGCGAGCTGCTGGAGCAGGGCAAGCTGGAAGATGCGACATGGGTCGGGCCGATTGACGTGCCGGCCTACGGCTACGCCAAGCTGCCGATGCGCGCGCTGCAGGCGCACGACACGCCGATCGCGCAGGAGACCGAGGCGCTGGACGGCGCGATCGTCTCCGGTGCGCATCGCCTGGAGTTCGATCCGCGCACCGGCGCGGTCACCGCGCTGATTGACCGGCGCACCGGCGCGAACTTCGTTGATCCCGACAGCCCTTGGCCGATGCTCAGCCTGGTGCACGAGACGGCTGACTCCGACCCCCATTCGCCTAACCTAGGCCGCGACGTGATGTTGCAGTTGGATTACGGCCAGTTCCAGGAGCACTCGTTCCGCGACTGGCCGGCACGGCGCACGTTGGAACAGGTCGAGTCGGTCCGCGTGGTCGTGCAGCCGCATCGCGCTGGCCTGGAGGTGAACGTCGCACTGCCCGGCGCGCGCGCCACGCGGCGCATCTGGCTGCACGGCCATCGCGGCGAGATCGCCGTCGAGATCATCGTGCGCAAAGACGAGGTGCGCACCCCCGACGCGATCTACCTGGCGCTGCCGCTGAACTTGCCCAACTGGCAAGCGACGTTCGACACGATGGGCACACCCACGCTGCTCGACGCCGAACAGTTGCTGGGTTGCTGTCGCGACTGGGTGACGGTGAGCGGCTACGTGGACGTGCACACCGAGCGGTTGGGGCTGACGCTGGCCTGCCCGGATGCGCCGCTGGTGATGGTGGGCGATTTCAACTTCGGCAAGCGCCGGCTCACGCTCGACCACAGCCGGCCGCCGTTGCTGCTGGCTTGGCTGTTGAACAACTACTGGACGACCAACTTCCGCGCGGCACAGCCCGGCCTGCTGCGCTTCCGCTACGAGATTGCCACGCATGCCGGCTTCGATCCGGTCGAGGCAGCGCGCGTCGCGGCCTTTGCGCGCCACCCGCTCATGGCGCATCCAGCGGCGCGCGTGAACGCGCCGGAAGCCGGCCGGGTCTTGCAGGTGGACGGCGAGGGCGTCGTGGCAGCGGCGTGCCGGCGGTTGGATGACGGCGCGCTGGTGTGGCTACAAAACGTCACACTCGAGCCGCACATCGTGAAGGTGCACTTGCCGCAGCGCCGCGTGAATCGGGCGTCGTCGTGCGATGCGTTCGGCCGGCCAACAGGGCCGCTGCCGGTAGAGGACGGCGCTGCTACGGTGATCGTCCCGGCGCGCGGCATCGTCGGGATGCGCATGCACACCGATTGAACGCAGTTGGGGTTGCTGATTCACCCTCTCCGGCGTTTACTTCGGCTATGGATGATCGCACACTCTGGCGCGGCGTGTTCGCCATCCCCCTCACGCCGTGGACCGACGACGACGAAATTGATGAAGACGTGCTGCGCGCCGAGATCGAGTTCATCATCGCCGCCGGCGCGCGCGGCGTGATCGGCCCGATCCTCGTCAGCGAGTTTCAGGCGTTGAGCGAAGCTGAGCGGCGGACGTTCATGCGCATCCTGGTGGAGCAAACGAACCACCGCCTGCCGGTGATCGTGAACGTGGCCGGCGTGAACACCGCGCAGGCGGTGGGCTACGCCCGCTACGCCCGCGAGATTGGCGCCGACGGCGTGATCGCCATGCCGCCCTATGCTTTGCGCTATGACCTAGCGCGGACGCGCGACTACCTGCGACAGGTGGCTGCAGCAGCGCAGATGCCGGTGATGATCCAGAACGCCGACATCGCGCCGCTCTCGCCCGATCAGGTGGTCGCGCTGTGCAGCGAGATCGCGCATGTGCGCTGGGTGAAGGAGGAGGTCAGCCCGCGCCACCGCAGCATCGGCGCGCTGGCGGCGATGCGTAGCCCGTACGTGCACGGCATCATGGGCGGCGGGGGCGGGCAATACATCATCACCGAGCACGCCCGCGGCGCATGCGGCACCATCATTGCGCCCGAGATCTGCGATGTGGTGCAGCGCATTTGGGATCTGCTCGATGCCGGCGCGCTGAACGAGGCGGCGACGTGGTATGAGCGCGCGCTGCCGGCGATTAACCTCGAATTTGCGATGGGCATGGCCTTCGCCAAATACGTCATGGTCAAGCGCGGCGTGTTCAAAAACTATCGCATGCGTGCACAGGCCGATCCGCTCGATGCCGACGACATCCGGGAGATCGAGCGCGTGTATGCGCGGCTGGAGCCGCACTTGATCTGGAGGCGCGCGGCTGATGCGCATCGCAACGCAGAATCACAAGGAGATCGAAATGGCTAATCCCACACGCAAGAAGAAAGACGTTCAGCCACTCGTGGATCAAGATCGCGTTCTCGACAAAGTCAACACCTACTCCGCGCCGTCGCAGTTACGCATTACCGATATGCGCGTCGCGGTGGTGGCCAGCAACTACGACTACCCGATCATCCGCATTGACACGAACCAAGGCGTGTATGGCATCGGCGAAGTGCGCGACGCCGGCCACAAGGAGAACGCGCTGCAGTTCAAGAGTCGGCTGCTCGGCCAGAACCCGCTCAACATAGACATGATCTTCCGCGACATCAAGCGCTTCGGCAATTGGGGGCGCGAGGGTGGCGGCGTGAGCGGCATCGAGATCGCGCTATGGGACTTGATCGGCAAGGTGTACGGCGTGCCGTGCTGGCAATTCCTCGGCGGCAAGTATCGCGACAAAGTGCGCCTGTATGCCGATACGCCTGAGCCGGAGGACGCGACGCCGGAAGGCTACGTCCGGCGCGTGAAAGGCCGCGTGAAGCTCGGCCTCACCTTCGTCAAGTTCGACATCGGCATGCACGTGCTGGAAGGCATTAAGAACACGCGCATCGGCACGCGGACGAAGTACGAGTACCGCACCGGCGACTGGCAAAACGCGCCCGGCACAGGCACCGGCGTGCACGTCACCGACAAGGGCATCGCCCGCATGGCCGAGATCGTAGCGGCCGTGCGCGACGCGGTCGGCTGGGAGGTCTCATTGTGCATTGACCACTACGGCCACGGCATGCTGACCACCAAAGAGGTGATCAAGCTCGGTCGCGCGTTGGAGCCCTACGGCCTGGCGTGGATGGAGGATCCGGTGCAGTGGTGGGATTGGGTTGGGCACAAGGAGGTGCGCGACGCCGTGGGCGTGCCGATCGCTGCCGGCGAAGAGCTGTATCTGCTCGACGGCTTCCGGCCCTTCCTGGAGCACCGCGCGATTGACATTGCGCATCCCGACCTGCTGACCGCCGGCGGCATGCTGGAGACCAAGCGCATCGCCGATCACGCCGAGCGCTTCGGCATCCCGACGGCGCTGCACTTCGCCGGCTCGCCCATCGCCTTCATGGCCAACGTGCACACAGCCGCAGCCATCCCCAGCTTCGTCGCGCTTGAACACCATGGCCTTGACCTGCCGTTCTGGCGCGACCTGGTCACCGGCTTGCCGGAGAACTACATGGAGGGCGGATACGTCACGGTACCCGACAAGCCCGGCCTGGGCGTGGATCTGAACCTGGAGGGCATCCGCGCCAATCTTCGCCCGCCCAGCGGCCTGTTCGAGGAGACCAGCTACTGGGACACCCCCAAGCTCGGCTTCTGGCAACCTGACCGCCGATGGGACAAGTGAAACGTTGTTCGATTTACTGCATCTCAAACCTGATGCGTCGTGTCATCCTGGTCGCGGTAGCAGCACCCAGCGCGCTGTGCGGTTGAACGCGCCTCGATCCGGGATGCGCGCCACGGCGTCCTCGAAGAACGCATGGATGACGAACGCAGCGATGATGCCGATGATGAGGCCGGAGAGCGCTGCGATGGCTACCTTCGGCAGCAGCCCCATCGTGCGGCGCTCGGGCGGGATTGCCGGCGAAGCCAGGCGCACTTCGCTGCCGGTCACTGCCGTGGCCAGCGTCACTTCGGCTTGCTTGCGCGCAAGCGTCTCGACTGTGTCGCGCTTCAGGTCGCGCTCGCGCCGAAGCTGGTCGAACGTCGCCTGCTCCTTCTCGAGTTGCGCCTGGGCGGCCTGCAGGCGTTGCTGCAGTTGTCCGATCACTTCGTCGCCGTCGCCGCTTTCCACGAGAGACTGGATGGAGAGCGCTTCACTGCGGAAGCGCAAAATCTCTCCCGCCCGCTGCTGAGCGGCTGTGGTCAACGGGTTCGTCACCGGCACGGATTCGCTCAGCTGTCCGATCACGCCAACGTCGAACAGCAATGCGTAGGTGTTGGAGATCGCCTCGGCAATCTGAGACTGGTCGTTTTGGGCTGTGTCCAGGCGGTAGCCTGTTCCGGTCAGCAGCCGGTCCGACAGTGCGTTGATCTCTTCGGTCAACGCCGCATCGCGCCGCTCCAGCGCAGCGATGAGCGCGTCGAGATCCGCAGTCTGTTCAGCCGCAGTGGAAGGAGCCGATTGACCATCTATTTGAATCTGCAAGTTGGCTTCGATGGGCACCGTCAACCCAAACGCCTGCGACTTGAGCAAGCTGAGCGCTATGCTATTGGATTGCGCGGCAGCGTCGCCGCCAGCTTTGACCTGATCGCGCATGGCTTTGGCATCGCCGATCAGGCGCCGGACGCGCGCCTGCGCTGCGTGTAGGTCCTGCAGCGCGCGCAAGTCGGCGCGCACCTGCTCGTTGAACACGCGGACCTGGGCATCGCTTTGTGCCTCGAGATAAGCGCGGATCAATGCCCGGCGGCCTTCTTGTTCCTTCTCGAACGCGATCAGCCGGTTGGCCGATTGCGCGCCCAGGTAGGCCGCGATGATCTCGGAGTTGACTTTGAGTTGCTCGCTGATCACCAGCGTGAGCGCGGTTTGCTTGCCCAGTTGCAACGCATCCAGCAATTGGCGCGTCTCGGTGATCGTCCGCGCGAGCTGATCTATCTGGCTGCTGGCGATGAACTGCTCTAGCGCGCCCTGCGCTTGCGTGAAGTCTTGAAGCGCGCGCTGATATTGGTTCGCGACCGATTCGCCGTATTCGGACGGCGCGCCTGCATACAGCTCGTTGACGTAGCGTTCATATTCGCGCGCCCATGTGCTGGCGATGTCGGCTGCCTTCTGGGGATCTTGGTCGCGCACTTTGATCATGATCAGGTCGCCGCGGCCGCTCGTCGCTGCGCTCACCTTGTCCAGCAGTTGCGCCGGATTGCGCTCTTCGGCGTTGAGTTGCGATTCCATGCGCGCGATGACCCGGCTGGCGATGTTGCCGTTTTCGACCAGGCCAAGCAGCGTGGCCCGGCGGCTATCAGCCGAAATGTTGGCGATCTCGTCTTGCGTGAGCGTCTTGAAGCGCGGGTCGAACTCCAGCTGGGTGCTGGTCTTGACGATGGCGACGGTCGCCGTCGCTTCGTAGGGCGAAGGCAGGACGAGGCCGATCAATCCGCCGAGCAAGGCTGCGATGACGGTGCAGGTGAGCACCAGTCGCCAGCGCGCGCCGACGATGAGCACATACTTCCGCAGGTCAATCTCGATCTCGTCGTCAGATCGCTCTGGTAGCGAAGTGGAGGGAGCGAGCGGTGTTTGCATAGACAAACGATCTCCTGTAGCAAATGTTTGAGATGATTGGCTGAGCCGGTTGGACGCCGGCCGCGTTGCGTTCGAAGGGATGTGCGTCCTACGTCAGCCGAGCTCAATCGTGATCGCTGCGCGATGCCGCTGAGACTTCATCTCGCGCGTCGCCGGCGCCGGCAGACGCAGGGCGTATTGCGAGCGGTCGCCCGCTGACACGATAGGGATAAGCAACTTTGCGCGGCTGTTTCGGCACAGGCGGCGTGTCGTCATTGCGCCGGAATCGGGCGAGCCAGCCGCGCATTCTTCCTCCACCTGCCGCAGGCGCTGCTGCTGTGACGACCGATGCCTCCTCCACGGTGGCTGAGACAGCAGGTGCCGGATCGGGCGCCTCGGACACCGACGCATAGGTAAGGCTCATCGCCTGTGCAGCGTCGGCGAACTCGGCCGATGCGACGACCACCGACGAGAGCGCGGGCTGTGGCACAGGGGATTGAGAGTACGCCGCCTCTGACGGGATACGCAGCTCGACGCGCGCGCAGCGCATCAGCCCGAGCGCAGTCCCGCTCATTCCTGCAGCGAGCAGCGCAATGGCCCCCAAGCCGATCGCTTGGGCGAGGAGCTGGCCGGCCTCGGATCCTGAGCTGCGCGATAGCAGGCCGGCGACGCCGAACGCCCCATTCGCGAAGACGCCCGTCGCCAGCATCCCGATGGCGGCCGGCGCGAAGACCGATGTGACGATGGCGCTGTCGTCGCGCCAGCGCCACTTCTCGTTGACGGCGTAGTACCCAACGGTCGCCAGCAACCCGCAGGCGACGCCCAGAACGGCCACAGCCGGCATGGGCAGCAGTGCGCCGCCGCTCGACGTCGCCAACACAGCCGCCGCGGCTGCCCGGCTGGCGCTCAACACATCGGGCCGGCGCGTGGTGAAGATCGCATAACCGCCTGCCGTCAGGATGGCAACGCTGACGGCCACGCTGCTGTTGACGAACTGGCCCATCGGCAATTCAGGCGCGTCCGGCGCGAATGTGCCGGCGAACGCAAGTGTGCTGGCCAAGATGAGCAGCACGCCACCTACGGCGCGCACGGGGAAGTGCACGGCGGGCAGCTCCGGCTCGTGCATGGCCAGTTCGCGCCTGGGGATCGAGCGCAGCCAAACGATGCCGGCCGCGCCGGCCGCGACCCCGATCGCAGCGAGATGGCCCAGGTCAACGGTGCCCCGGCCCAGCCCGGCATTTGCGCCGAGCGCCGAGAGCCAACCACCGCCCCACATCCAGCACATGGCAACAGGGAGGACGATGCCGGTGACGACAATGGTGAAGATGACCAGCGTTGCCGTGCGCGCCTGCTGGGCGAGCGCGCCGGCCACGAGCAGCGCCCCGGCTGCGAGCAGCGGCCAGAAGCGGACGAACGTACGCAGGCCTTCCACATCCGTAGCGCCATCGAGGAAGAAGCCGCTCAGGCCGACGAAGATCCAACGCTCCGGCGCGGCGCTGGCGCCGAGCGACAGCTCGCGCCCGCCGAAGGCGAAGGCGAATCCGAAGGCGACGAACGCCAGCGTTGCGATTGCAAGAGCAATGAGCGAGGCGACGGCCAACCTGCGATGGAGTTGACTCGGTGTGCCGGCTGAGAGGAGCAGCCACACGCCGACGGGTAGCAGCAATCCTCCCACCAAATCCGTCTCCATAAGCGGCAAGTATAATTTAAGTTAATGACTTTGCGGTCCGCGCAGGACAGTCTAGCTCTCGCACGCGCAGTGGTCTCCGCTGCCGCGGATAAGAAAGCTGAGAATATCCTCTTGCTCGACCTCCGCAACCTCTCTACAGTTGCCGATTACTTCGTCGTCTGTTCCGGCGCCAGCGAGCGCCAGTTGCGCGCCATCGCCGAGGGCATTGAAGAGCATGTGCACAAAGAGTGTCACATAGACGCGCATCACATCGAAGGTCTGAGCGGCGGCGGATGGATCCTGGTGGACTATCGCGACGTCGTGGTGCACATCTTCTCGCCCAGCCAGCGCGCCTACTACAACCTGGAAGCGCTGTGGTCCAAGGCGCCTGTGTTGCTGCGCATGCAGTGAGTCAGGTTGAATGGTTGATCGGTTGCTGGGTTGCTAGGTGATTCGGGTAAGTTGGGCCGTCGAGCCACCCGGCAACTCAACAACCTAACGACCCAGCAACTCAGCAACCCAGCAACCATGCAACCCAGCAATCTCAAAACTCCAGCTTCTTATAGCGCATGGCTACGCTCTCGACGATGCCGATGGCGACCATCAACGCGACCAGGCTGCTGCGCGCGTAGCTGACGAACGGCAGCGGCACGCCGGTCACCGGCATCAAGCCCAGCTGCATCGCCAGGTTGATGTAGGTCTGCAAGAACAGTGTGGCAGCGATGCCGGTGCACAGCAGGCGCCCGAAGGTGTCGCGCGCGATCATCGCCGCGCGCAAGGCGCGCAGGATCACGAACGCCAGCAGTACCATGAAGATTACGCATCCCACGAATCCCAGCTCCTCGCCGATCACCGAGAAGATGAAGTCGGTATGCCGGACGGGGAAGAAGCGCAACTGCGTCTGCTGGCCTTGGAGATACCCTTGCCCGAACAATCCACCGTTGCCGAGCGCGATCAGCGCCTGCTCGCTTTGGTAGTTCGCCCCCGGCTCCTCC
>JANWYN010000117.1 GCA_025055235.1 Candidatus Roseilinea sp.
GCCGAGACAGTCATCCTGGAGCCTCGCGCGTGTGGGTTTGGATCAGCGTGGATCAAGCTAAGCATGTGGTCGGCGTCAATCCGACCGGCTACGTCCAGCACAACGGACAAATCGAGTGGCATGCGCCCTCGTCCCAGAACAGGATTGAAGTGAGCCGCAGCAAGGGCAGGGAGATCACTTTGTCATACGACCTCGTGTTATCAGGAATCCTGGAGGACATTGCGCCGCACATAACGGCTCGATCACATTTGTGCCGGACAAGAAAGCAGGCGGCTACGCGGCGTATGGCGAACGTGATGGTTTCCCTTGGGCGGAGGCGTATTACCATGATGGCAAAGGCCGGGTGCAGACCATCTTCCAAAGACAGGCAATGCGAGGGAATCCGGAAGATTTAAATGCGATTGAGAAGCAATATGGGCTTTTTGAGAAACCGGGGCACTGGGCAAGGAGCAAATTCTTTCCTGGTAAGCAACCGCAACGCGATGAGATGTGCATTCCTAGCAAGCCATGTTAGGAGAAAGCAGATATGTTCAAGAATATTGCTGCAAGCGTAGCAGGGCTATGGCTAATTGCGCTTCCTTTATTCGGGCTAGCAGCGGCTGGCGCTTTCATAGGAGGAGCACGTTACGTTGGCCTGTTAGCGGTCGTGATGTTGCTTGCACTTCTCGGTGGAATTGTCGTAGGTTGTTGTGGTCATTTATTGAAATTGCCCTGGTTAATTTCGTTGCTGGCAAGCATAGTGAGCCTGCCGCTGGGTGCCTTTTGGGGAGAATTGACGAACCTGTTTGTGCCGCCCTGCCAAACGCTAAACTGTCCAGATGATAGGATATGGAACGGGCTGAAGTTATTGATGCTCACTATCGTAGCAGGATGTAGCCTTCAGGCACTTGCTTGGCTGACAAGGCGTTTTGCTTGCAAATTGCGGAATTGTTGATTCCTCTCGCACGTGTAAATGTAGACGCTCATACGCTGCACTCGCAATCGAGCTAACGCCGTATGGCGCAATTCGCTGGAGCACCGGCCCTGGACCATGGCCGACGTATTGCGGTAGGGCTCTTGCCTAGCAGACCAGTCAGGAACCAGATGGTGCACACGGATATTATCGGCTCGATCGGCGTTTCACTGACAGAACCTCTCGACCTATAATCCATTGCAAGCGATGGCGACTGCGCCCAAGACAATCACTGAATACCGCTTGTCCGAACATGCCGTCAAGGAGATGACACGTCGAGGGATCACAGAGGAGCAAGTGGCAATCGTTCTTCGGACGCCCGAACAATCCGAGCCGGTACGTGAAGGGCGGGAGGTATATCACTCGAGATTTGCGCTGGGAGAGCCGCCGAAGACATACTTGATTCGAGTGATTGTTGACTATGACCGAGAGCCGCCGGTGGTGGTAACGGCGTATCGAACCAGCAAGGTTGAGAAATACTGGAGGACGGATGAAGATCGTGTATGACCGGGAGACAGATACGCTCACCATTGTCTTCGCCGAAGCTGACGTTTTCGAAAGTGATGAAGACAAGCCCGGAGTGATTCTTGACTATGACGCGAGCGGTAAGCTGGTGTCCATCGAGATTCTGGATGCCTCGAAGCGCGTGACTTTGCCCAGCCGCATCGAATACGAGGTCGCACCTGCAGCCGGCTGATGGGTATGTAGCCTTTTAATCTAATCTCACACACACAATTGCTCAACTGCTGCTTCACTGGCCAGCGGTTAGAGGGCAGTGTTGGGCTGTATGACCATCCCCTGCGGGGACCTCCGCTGCGCGCTGGCAACGCGCGGATGTATTCGCCGCGGCTGGGGCAGCCCATTTCGGGCCGCAAGCGCTTCATCTCGCCGGACAGCACCGTGCCTTGATGGATGGCACACTGGTGACATCCATGATGTCAAGCAGACGCAGCCTTAATGCGCGCGACCGGAAGGCCGGACAGCACGGCGCAATAAACGATGTGTTAAGGCATGTCACTCCCGCGAAAGTCCCTTGATCTCCTGAGATCCCGAAAGGCCACGGGATCAAAGGACGGGCGTCCAGGCCTACTACGATGTAGATTCCTATCATCCCCGCGCAGGCGGGGGTGCGCAGAAATGACGGGCAGGGATGACGGGTGATGAGCTCATATCGCCAGCTGAATAGTCACCCACATTGCTGCGCTGCACCTCTCAGCCGGCCATTGACAAAGTCCGCCTAGGGCTGATATAAGTGTGGCCCGGTTGGGGAGTAGCCTTCTCCAAGAGGAGATCAGCCGGTCGTCAATACGGGTCCAATTGGATCCCGGCCGGCTGTAAGCGTTGTGCGATGCGCGACAGGCGAGACCACCATGGATTGATGAGACCATGGTGGTCTCGTTGCATTTTGCAGGAGGAGTAACAACTTGGACATACCTACGCTGATCCTCTTCGTCGTCGGCCTCGGGCTGCTGATCGCCGGCGCCGAAGCTCTGGTGCGCGGCGCATCCCGCCTGGCAGCAGCCATCGGCATCTCGCCGCTGATCATCGGCCTGACCGTCGTGGCGTTCGGCACCAGCGCGCCGGAGATGGCGGTGAGCAGCGTCTCGGCGTTGAACGGCACTGCCGACATCGCGGTGGGCAATGTCGTCGGCAGCAACATCTTCAACGTGTTGTTCATCCTCGGCGCGTCGGCGTTGATCGCGCCGCTCATCGTCTCGCAGCAATTGGTGCGCCTGGACGTGCCGATCATGATCGGCGTGTCGGTGCTGGCGCTCATCTTCATTGCCGATGGCGTGCTCAACCGGCTGGAGGGCGCCGTGCTCTTCGCCGGCATCATTGCCTACATCACCTTTCTCATCGTTCAAAGCCGCAAAGAGAAAGACAAGCAGGTGTGGGCCGAGTATGAACAGGAGTTCGGCGAGAAGCCCAAAGGTGCCAGCGGCGTGCTGCTCAACCTGGGCTTCATCGTGGCCGGCTTGGTCGCGTTGATCGTTGGCTCGCGCTGGCTGGTGGACGGCGCGGTGGCCATCGCGCGCGCCCTGCGGGTAGATGAAGTGGTCATCGGCCTGACGATTGTGGCAGGTGGCACATCGCTCCCCGAAGTTGCGACTTCGATCGTGGCGAGCATCCGCGGCGAACGCGACATCGCGGTGGGCAACGTTGTGGGCAGCAATATCTTCAATATTCTGGCAGTGTTGGGAATGGCCGGCCTCGTCGCGCCGCAAGGGCTGCCCGTGTCGGCTTCGGTGTTGCATTTCGACATCTGGGTAATGATCGCGGTCGCTCTCGCCTGTTTGCCGATCTTCTTCACCGGCCTAAAGATCGCCCGCTGGGAAGGTGCGCTCTTTCTGCTGTATTACGCTGCCTACACGGCATACCTGATCTTCGATGCGACAGGCAACGCGGCGCTGCCCGCCTTCCGCAGCGCAATGTTGCTGTTCGTGGTGCCGCTCACGGTGCTGACCATTGCTGTCACCGTGTTCCAAGAGATTCGCGCGCGCCGGCGACTGCCTGCCACGCCGGCTTGAATCCGAATGGTCTGAGGAGCGAGGAATTAGGGAAGTGGTGGACGTATTGACGTTGATTCTCTTCGTCGCTGGCCTAGGGCTGCTGCTCGCCGGCGCCGAGCTGCTGGTGCGCGGCGCGGCACGGCTGGCGGCTGCCGCTGGCGTCTCACCGCTGGTGATCGGCCTCACGGTGGTCGCGTTCGGCACCAGCTCGCCAGAGCTGGCGGTGAGCATCCAGTCGGCCTTGGCCGGACAAGCCGACATCGCCTTCGGCAATGTCGTCGGCAGCAACATCTTCAACATCCTGGTCATCATCGGCCTCTCCGCGCTGATCACGCCGCTGGTCGTGGCGCAACAACTGGTGCGGCTTGATGTGCCGGTCATGATCGGCGTGACGGTGGTGGCCGCGCTGTTCGCGCAAAACCTCAACATCAGCCGGCTGGAGGGGATCTTGCTATTCGCCGGCCTGGTGATCTACACCGTGTTTCTATTCGTGCAAGGCCGGCGCGAGACCAACGCTGCGGTTCAGCAGGAGTATGAGCAAGAATTCGGCGAACGCCCACGCGGGCTGGCGCAGATCGCGCTCAACCTCGTGCTCGTCGCAGTGGGCCTGGGCATGCTCATCATCGGCGCGCGCTGGCTGGTGGACGGCGCAGTGGCCATCGCGCGCGCCATCGGTGTGAGCGAGCTGGTGATCGGGCTGACGATCGTCTCGGCGGGCACATCGCTACCGGAGGTTGCCACGTCGCTTGTCGCTGCAATCAAGGGCGAGCGCGATATCGCCGTGGGCAACGCCGTGGGCAGCAACATCTTCAACTTGCTGTCAGTGCTCGCACTCACAGGCATCGTGTCACCATCCGGCATTGCCGTCGCACCGGCAGCGCTCAACTTCGACGTCTGGGTGATGCTGGCCGTCGCCATCGCGTGCTTGCCGGTGTTCTTCACAGGCTCCGAAATCTCGCGCTGGGAAGGGGCGATGTTCGTCGGCTACTACATAGCCTACCTCGCCTATCTGATCCTCGCTGCTACTCAGCACGATGCACTGCCGGCCTTCAGCAACGTGATGCTGTTGTTCGTCATCCCGCTCACGGTGATCACCTTAGCCATCACGGTCTTCCGCGAATTCAGGGCCCGCCGGCGCCGAGCAGTGGCTCAGCTGTGAGGCTGCCCGTCGCGCGCAGGACGACTCGCTCATGAACGATGCGCTTTTGATTCCGCTCGCGGTCTGTGTCCTCGGCGCGGCGCTCGCCGGGCTATTCACGGCGACATCGCTTGGACAGCGCATCCCCACCCGCAACATGGGTTGGCTGCTGGCCGTCGCACCGGCGATCGCGTTCGGCGCGCTCATCGCGCAGTCGCCTGCTGTGCTGGCCGGCCAAACGCTGAACTGGTCTATCTCATGGATTGCGTCGCTCGGGTTGCGCTTCTCGCTGCTACTAGACGGCCTCAGCCTGCTGTTCGCGCTGCTCGTGTCGGGCATCGGCATGCTGGTGATGGTGTATGCGGGTTATTACTTCGCGCCGAAGCACGCCGATGAAAAGTCGAGCGTCGGGAGTGGGGAGTCGGAATCAAACACAGCGCCTACTCCCCACTCCCCACTACCCAACGCCGACGCGCGCTTCTTCTTCTACATCCTGCTGTTCATGACCAGCATGCTGGGGCTGGTGCTGGCCGGCGATGTGATCACGTTGTTCGTGTTCTGGGAAGGCACCAGCATCACGTCGTTTCTGCTGGTTGCCTACAAGTCCAAAGACGAGGATGCGCGCAAAGGTGCGTTCCGCGCGTTGTTCATCACCGGCGGCGGCGGCATCGCGCTGCTGGCCGGGCTGGTCTTCACATCGTCCATCGCCGGCAGCACCGGTTTCGCCGACATCCTTCGCCAAGGCGATGCGTTGCGCGCCAGCGAGCTGTATCCGGTCATGCTCGGCCTGATTGCGTTGGGCGCGTTGACCAAGAGCGCGCAGGCGCCGGCGCACTTCTGGCTGCCCGGCGCGATGAGCGCGCCCGCACCGGCATCGGCCTATTTGCACAGCGCAACGATGGTCAAGGCCGGCGTGTATCTTCTCGCTCGCCTGCATCCTGCTCTCGGCCTCACCGACCTATGGTTCTGGGTGTTGAGCTTGGCCGGTCTGGTCACCATGCTGATCGGCGCTTACGTCGGCTTCAAGCAGAACGACCTGAAGGCGCTGCTGGCCTACTCAACGGTCAGCCAGCTCGGCGTGCTGGTCATGCTCATCGGCCAGGACACCGAGATCGCCTTCAAAGCGTTGGTCATCAGCATTTTGGCCCACGCGCTCTACAAGAGCGCGCTGTTCTTGGTCACCGGCATCGTGGATCACGAAACCGGCACGCGCGACCTGCGCCAATTGGGCGGCATCTGGCGCGCGATGCCGGCCACCTGCGCCGTCGCCATCGTCGCCGCGCTCTCTATGGCCGGCCTGCCGCCGCTGTTCGGCTTCCTCGCCAAGGAGACGCTGCTGGCCACGGCCACGCATCCCAATGTGCCGGCCATTGTGGACGTGGTCTTCCCCGCGGCTGCGGTGGCCGCCGGCGCGCTCATCCTGGCACAGGCCGGCTTGATCGTGTTCGACGCCTTCTTGGGCCGGCCCAAGGCGGAGCTGCACCCGCACGAAGCGCCGTTGCCGATGTGGGTCGCGCCGGCCATTCCGGCGGTTATCTCGCTGGCCATCGGCCTGCTGCCCGAGCCGGAGGCGCTGGCGACGCTGTTGGCGCGCGCAGCAGCCGCGAGCTATGGCGCGCCGGTGAAGGTGTCGTTGGCGTTGTGGACGGGCATCAACATCCCACTGGTGCTGAGCGCCATCGCCGTCACGATTGGCGCGGCCATCATCACGCTGCGAAGTCGCCTGCGCCCGTTATTCACGAACCTCAGCGGCGCGCTCAGCCTGGAACCGCTCTACACCGGCGCGCTCGCGGCGATTGACGGGCTGGCGTGGCTGGTGACGCGCGTGCAGAACGGCAAGCTGCGCCTGTATCTGGCGATCATGTTCATCAGCGCCGGCGTGATGATGGTGACGATCGGTCGCTTGAGCCCACCGAGCTTGCCGATGACTGAGCTCGGCCCGCGACCTGAATTGGCAGCGTTGCGTTTCTTCCTGCTGCTGGTGATCGGCGTCGCGGCACTGGCCAGCGTGCTGTTGCGGCGCGACCTGTTCGCCATCTTCGCGCTGGCGGCGTCGGGGTTGAGCATCGCCGTGCTGATGATTCTGGAGCCGGCGCCGGACATCGCCTTGGTGCAGGTCGTCGTCGAGACGCTGACGCTGGTGGTGCTGGTGCTGGTGCTCACCCGCGTGCCGCGTGAACAACGCGAGCGGGCGTTCGAGTTCACCTTCCGCCAAACCCGGCCCAGCCTGATTCGCGACGTGTTGATCGCCCTCGGCAGCGGTGCGGTCATGTTCGCCATCGTGCTCACGGCGCTGGGCACGCGCCCGCGCGAATCGCAAATGACGCCGTTCTACGAGCAAAACGCCAAGCCGCTCACCGGCGCCAACGACATTGTCGGCGCGATCGTGATTGACTTTCGCGGCTTCGATACACTGGTGGAGATCATCGTCTTCGCTGCAGCCGGCCTGGCCATCTACACCCTGCTGCGTTACGCCTCGCGCAAAGCCGGCGACCGCGACGACGACGCACCGGTGCTGGATAAAAGCATGCTGCCCTTTCGCGGCGTCGCCAGCCCGATCACGTCGCCGTTCGTGCAAGCGCTGGCGCTGTTGATCCTGCCGTTCACCTTGCTGCTCGCCGCTACGCATGTGTTATACGGGCATGATCAACCCGGCGATGGCTTCACGGCAGGCGTCATCGTCAGCTTGGGTGTGGCGACGTGGTACGTCGTGTTCGGCTACGCCGAGACCAAGCGGCGCTTGGCATGGCTGCAGCCCAGCGCTTTCATCGGCGCCGGCCTGTTGTTGGCCATCGGATCGGCGACAGCAGCCGCAATCATCAACGGGTCGTTCTTCTCACCGGTGGACTTCGGCAAGCTGCTGGGCATCGGCTTCTTGCCGCGCGGCGTATATCTCAGCACGGCCACGCTTTACGAGTTGGCCATCTGCCTGACCGTCACCGGCGGCGCCGTGTTGATGCTGGACACACTCGGCCACCCAAAGGACAGCGACGCCGAAACGGCGCGCCAGATGGACGAGATCGCCGTGCTGCGCCAGCGCGGCGAAGTGACGCTCGACGAGGTGGCGGAATCAGAGGTCAGAGGTCAGAAGTCAGAGGTCAGAGGCGAGAGGCTGGAGGTTGGAGATTAGAGATTGGGGATTGGAGAATAGGAGATTGGAGATTGGAGATTAGAGATTGAGGGTTGAGGGCTGGGCGAACCATCTTGCCGACTTGATGACCCAATGACCTGGCTGACCTGACCGACTCGACGACCTGACCGACCTAATTGACTTAACCACGGAGATGTGACATGGATGTTTTGCTTGCATTGACGATCAGTGCGTTGTTTGCCATCGGCGTGTTTCAACTGTTGCGCCGCAACTTGATCCGCTCGGCCATCGGCATGGCCATCGTGTCGAACGCAATCAACCTCTTTCTGCTGGCAGCAGGCGCGTATTACGGCGAAGTGGCTGCCTATGCCAACGAAGCCGGCCAGCGCAGCGATGCGCTGCCACAGGCGCTCATCCTCACCGCTATCGTCATCAGCATGGGCGGCTTCGCCGTCGTGTTGTCTATGTTGTATGTGCTCTCGGTGCGCTATAAGACCAGCGACAGCGATGAGGTGAAAGGACTGACGCATTGACGAATCTTTCATCTTTCATCTGTCATCTTTCATTTTGTGAGCGTTGCTAGAGTCAAAATAAAAAATGAAAGATGAAAAATGAAAGATCAATTTGAGGCATGACGTCATCTTCGTTGGTCATTCTCCCCATCCTCATCCCGCTGACCGCCGCAGCCGTAGCGGTGCTGCTACGCAACCATCGCCGGCTGCAGGCCGCTTGGTCCTTCGGCGCGATGGTCGCGTCGTTCGTCTGCAGCGGACTGCTGCTATGGGCGGTGGCATCGCGCGGTGCAACGGTCGTGTTCCAATTGGGCAGTTGGCCGGTGCCGGCCGGCATCGCGCTGGTCGGCGATCCGTTGTCGGCGCTCATGGCCGTGATGTGCCAGCTTGTGCTGGTCGGTGGGTTTCTATACGCGTTGGGCTGCCGCGACCAATGCGCGCAGTATCCCGCGTTCTACCCGCTCTTCTTGATGCTAGCGGCCGGCCTGACCGGCGCGATGCTCACCGGCGATTTGTTCAACCTGTTCGTGTTCGCCGAGCTGCTGGTATTTGCCGGCGCGGCGCTCACCGCCATGTCCGACGACAAGTTCGGCACCGAGGCGGCCTACAAATACTTCTACATCAGCTTCGTGGCGTCCATCGCGCTGCTGCTGGCCAGCGGCAGTCTGTATGTGTCGTATGGTACGCTGAACATCGCCGACCTCGCGCGGCGCATTGCCGCCGACCCATCGCCGCCGTTGGTGTTGCCGGCCATGGCGCTACTGATGATTTTCTTCATGGTCAAGGGCGCGGTGATGCCCTTCCACTTTTGGCAGCCGGACTTCCACACTGCCGCGCCGACGCCGGTGCATGCGGTGCTGTCCTCGGTAGTGGTCAAGCTCGGCATCTACGGCTTCCTGCGCATGACCACGTTGTTATTCACCGAGCAGGCCGAGACTATTCGCAGCGTGCTGGTGATCGTCGGCGCCGTCGGTGTGTGGTTCGGTGGTTTGGGCGCAGTCGGCACTTACGACGCCAAACGCATGCTGGCCTACTCGACGCTTGGCCAGCTCGGATTCATCCTGGTCGCCATCGGCTGGGGCACGCCGCTGGCACTGGCCGCCGCGATCGTGTATGCCTTCAACCACAGCTTGCTCAAGGCTGCCATGCTCATGCTGGCCGGCAGCGTGGCCAGCCGCGCACCGGTGAAGACGGCCGCGTTCACGGCCATCACCGGGCTGGGCAAGAAATTGCCATGGGCCGGCGTGCTCTTTCTGCTAGGCGGCATGGGGCTGGCCGGCATCCCGCCGCTCAACGGCTTCATCGGCAAGCTCATGTTGTTCAACAGCGGCGTGGACGCACAGGCGTATCTGCCGCTGGCAGTTATCGGCTTGGCCGGCATCGTCACGCTCGTGTATGTCATTCGCGCCTTCCAGCGCATCTGGTGGGCGCCGCTGCCGGAAGGCGTCAAGCCCAAACCCTACGGCGACCGGTTGATCGCGCCGGCACTGCTGATCGCGCTCAGCCTAGTACTCGGGATTTGGGCGGAGCCGTTGATCGGTTTGGCTCAGGCAACGGTCGCCTGGATGAGCGCGCCGGAACTCTACGTGCGCGCGGTGCTCGGCGGCTAATCTAGAGGGAGAAACACGATGGAACAGGTATTGAGCGTCGCATTCGCACTTGCGCTGCTCGTGCATGCGCTGTTGTTGGGCGTGGCCGTGTGGCGTGTGCTGCGCGGCGAGAATGCCGTGGATCGCTTGCTGAGCGTGGAGCTGGTGAGCGTGCTGGCGCTGTGTATGTTGATCTTGATTGCGCTGATCACCGGCGAAAGCATCTACATGGACGTCGCGCTGGCGTTGGCGGCGCTCGGCTTCATCGGCACCTTGGCGCTGGCCAAGTATCTGGCCGACCAGCGCATGTTCTAGGGCAGATTCTGAATGGATGTAGGGATCGTTCTCCGTGTAGAGATCGCTCTCCGTAGCGATCCTTGAATTCGTGGCGCGGAACGGCGTCCGCGCCCTGCGTTATACCGATTGCTCATTCAAAGCGTGTTAAGTCCTGCAACCGCAGATGCGTCATGCCCGCGCACTCCCTGCCTACGCGGGGATGTCCCCGCTTGCGCGGGGATGACAGGGCATCAAGAGACTATGGCATGGCTGGATTCCCGCTCCCCGCCTGCGCGGGGACAAGCTTCGCGGGAATGACAAGCGTGTGTCGTTTGAGGGCAATTAGCCCACATTGGCCGCGCGATCAGTATGAGCTGCAGACGCCGAACCGGATAAACGTATGGAACTCATCTGGCAAATTCTGGCCTTCATTCTAGTGCTCACCGGCACGTTCTTTTCGATCATCGGCGTGCTTGGGCTGGTGCGCCTGCCGGACGTATACACGCGCCTGCACGCCGCGGGCAAGGTGGGCGTCTTCGGAGCGGCGTTTTTGGCCGGCGCCGCCGCGCTCATCACACCATCGGTATTCGGCAAGGCGATCATCTTGATCGCGCTGCTGGTCATCGCCGGGCCGGTGGTGTCGCATGCGCTGGCGTCGGCAGCCTACCGTACGGGCATCCCGGTCAAGCGTGCCGTGCGCGACGATCTGGCCGGCGAACGCGAGCGCCGCATGGCCGCTCACGACTCCTTGAATCGCCCGGTATAGTTGGGTAATGCTTGCCTTCCCCGTTCTCGCATGCCTGATCGGCGCATCCGCCGGGGCGGCATTCACCTTCATCCCGCGCATCAGATACCTTCCCTCGCGCGCACTGGGATGGCTGCTGGCGATCGCGCCGACGACTGCTTTCATCGCCATCGCCTCGCAATTCCCGCGCGTTGCTGCGGGCGAAGCACTGACCTGGCGCATCCCCTGGCTGCCGGCGCTCGGCGTCGAGTTCGCCTTCTATCTGGACGGCCTGAGCGCGCTGTTCGGGCTGATCATCACCGGCATTGGGGCGCTGGTGCTGATCTACGCCGGTTACTACTTCACGCCGAAGCACGCAGACGAGAAGTCGGAAGTCGGAAGTCGGGAGCGGGCATCGCACGCGATCTCGACTCCCGACTCCACGCTCCTCAAGACCGATGCGCATTTCTTCCTCTACGTCCTGCTGTTCATGACCAGCATGCTGGGGCTGGTGCTGGCCGGCGACGTGATCACGCTCTTTCTGTTCTGGGAGGGCACCAGCATCACGTCGTTCCTGCTGATCGCCTACAAGACCAAGGACGAAGAGGCGCGCAGCGGCGCGTTCAAGGCGTTGTTCGTCACCGGCGGCGGCGGCATCGCGCTGCTGGCCGGGTTGTTGTTCGCCTCGGCCATCAGCGGCAGCACCGATTTGACGGCCATCCTGCGCAGCGGCGACGCCCTACGCAACAATGCGTGGTACCCAGTGATGCTCGGGTTGATCGCCTTTGGCGCATTTACCAAGAGCGCGCAGGCGCCCTTTCACTTCTGGCTGCCCAAGGCGATGGCGGCGCCCACGCCGGCCAGCGCCTACCTGCACTCGGCCACGATGGTCAAGGCCGGCATCTACCTGATGGCGCGCCTGCACCCGGCGCTGGGGAACACGCCAATGTGGTTCTGGCTGCTGATCGTGACCGGCGGCGCGACCATGCTGCTCGGCGCGATCATCGGCCTGCGCCAGAGCGACCTGAAGGGCATGCTCGCCTACTCCACCGTCAGCCAGCTCGGCGCGCTGATGATGCTGATCGGTGAAGAAGCCCCCTCGGCCTTCAAGGCGCTGGCGATCGGCGTGTTGGCGCACGCGCTTTACAAAGGCGCGCTTTTCATGATCGCCGGCATCGTGGATCACGAGACCGGCACGCGCGACCTGCGCCGGCTGGGCAACCTGTGGCGCCTCATGCCGTGGACGTTCCTCGTCTGCAGCATCGCTGCGCTCTCCATGGCCGGGCTGCCGCCGCTGTTTGGCTTCCTGGCCAAAGAGACGCTGCTGGCCGCAGAGCTGGAAGACGTGCTTCCACGCTTGACGCGCATCGTGCTGCCGGCCATCACCGTGCTGACCGGCGCGCTGATGCTGGCGCAGGCTGCTAGCTTAACGTTGGACACGTTCGTGACCAAGCCGGGGACAGGCTGGCCGGCCTCGCGCCTCGACCCGAACGATGAATGCAGTGGTCACGACCTGCACGCGCACGAGGCGCCGGCGGGCATGTTGCTCGGCCCGGCGGTGTTGGCTGCGCTCTCGTTGATCATCACCGTGTTCCAGCCAGAGATCATCGTCAGTCTGCTGGCCGGCGCGGCGACGGCCGCCTACGGCGCGAAGGTCAAGGTGTCGTTGGAGCTGTTCCACGGCATCAACTCGCCGTTGATCCTGAGCGGCATCGCGATCACGCTGGGTGTCGTGCTGTTTGCGCTGCGCAGCCCGCTCCGCGGCATCCCGGCTGTGCCGGTGTTGAACATAAACTTGATCTACGACGGCGTGCTGCGCGGCCTCGATCGCGCCGCCGACCTCGTCACGCGCACGCAAGCCGGCCGTATCCGGATCTATCTGGCGGTGATCCTCACGGCGCTGTTCGCTCTGGTGATCGCATTCGGCGGCCTATGGCGCGTGTTCGACAGCACACTACTGCCCAATCTGAGCCGGCGCCTATTTGACGAGCCGTTCAGCGTCCAGACGGCATTGCGCGCATTCGGCTTGTTGTTGGCCGTCGCAGCGTCGTTCGTGTCCATCATCATCCGGCGCGACCTGTTAGCCATCATTGCGCTCGGTTCGTCGGGGTTGGCCGTCGCCGTGGTCATCGCCCTCGAACCGTCGCCGGACGTGGCGCTGGTGCAGGCCGTAGTGGATACGCTGACGCTGGTGGTACTGGTGCTGGCGCTCTCGCGGCTGCCGCGCGCACAACGCGCACGAGCCGAGGGCCTCAACGGCGCCGGCGGCAGTGGTCGGCTGCGCAACGCGCTGCTCGCCATCGCCGGCGGCGCGATGGTGACGGTGCTGTGCCTGTATGCCTTCGCTTCGCGCCCGCGCACGTCGCTGGTCACGCCTTACTACGAGCAAAACGCCAAGCCGCTCACCGGCGCAGCCGACATCGTCGGCGCGATTGTGGTGGACTTCCGCGGCTTCGATACGCTCATCGAGATCACCGTGTTCAGCATGGCAGGGATCGGTGTGTTTTCGCTGCTGCGCTATGCGATGAAGAAACGCGAAACGGCGGGCCTGCCTGCTGAGGGCGAAATCGAACCGGATCTGGCCACCTTGCTTCAACGCCCGTTGCCGCCTACCATCACCGGCATTGACGGGGTGAGAACGTCCCCGTTCATCCACGCGCTGGCCTACGTGGTGCTCCCGCTCGCGTTCGTGCTGGCGGTCGTGCAGATGGTCTATGGCCACGACCAGCCGGGCGATGGCTTCACCGCCGGCGTCACGCTTAGCCTAGGCGTGGGGTTTTGGTATGTGGTCTTTGGCTACGACGAGACCAAATGTCGCCTGCGCTTCCTGCGGCCCGGACTGCTGATCGGCGCCGGTATCCTCACGGTGATGGCCGGCTCGATTGCGCCGGTGTTTCTGGGCGGTGGATTTTTTTCGCCGTTCGACTTCGGCGCAGCGCTGGGGCTACCTTTACCTAAGGGCTTCTACATCAGCACGTCATTCCTGTTCGAAGTAGCCATCTGTCTCGCCGTCCTCGGTGCAGCCATCTTCATCATTGACACGCTAGGCCATCCGGAGCGTGATCTGGAGTGAGTGTGGTGTGTGGTCGTGGGTCGGGGTCGTGGATCGTGGAGCGTAATTCATAAAAATCGTAATCTCCAATCTCCAATCCCTAATTACCATTTACCAATTACCAGTTGAGCTATGGAAATCATCAAATCCCTCTCGATCGGCGCGCTGTTCGGCATTGGGCTGTATCAGCTGTTGCGCCGTAACGTCATTCGCTCGGCCATCGGCCTGGTCATCATCTCGAATGCAGTGAACCTGTTCTTGCTGTCCATCGGCGCATACGATGGCGTAGTCGAGGCCTATGCAAAGGCCGTCGGCCAGCGCAGCGATGCGCTGCCGCAGGCGCT
The DNA here is from genome assembly GCA_025055235.1 of Candidatus Roseilinea sp. Lineage (GTDB taxonomy): Bacteria > Chloroflexota > Anaerolineae > J036 > Brachytrichaceae > JAAFGM01. Next base: position 14,189 of record JANWYN010000117.1, read on the forward strand.
CATCCTCACCGCCATCGTCATCAGCCTCGGCGGCTTCGCCTTCGTGCTCGCACTGCTCTACGTCATCGCGGCGCGCTACCGCACCGGAGACAGCGATGAGGTGAAAGGACTGAGCCACTGAGAAGATCTTTCATCTTTCATTTGTCATCTTTCAAATGAAAGATGAAAGATGTGAAATGAAAGATCCGCTATGACGTTGTCCTTGCTGGCCATTCTTCCGATCATCGTCCCGCTCACCGCTGCAGCGGTCGCGTTGTTGCTGCGGCGCAACTTCCAGCTGCAAGCGGCCTGGGCGTTCGGTGCGATGCTGACCGCGTTCGCGGCAAGCGCCTATCTGCTGTGGACGGTGTGGTCCACCGGCCGGCCCGTGGTGTATCAGATGGGGCGCTGGCCGGCGCCGTTCGGTATCAGCGTCGTGGCCGACCTGCTCTCGGCCACCATGGCGGTGATGGTGCAGCTCGTATTCGTGTTCGGCTTCATCTACGCGCTAGGTGCGAAAGACAAAGCCGTGCACCACGCTACGTTCTACCCGCTGTTCCTATGCCTGGTCACCGGCCTTACCGGCGGCATGCTCACCGGCGACATCTTCAACCTATTCGTCATGGTCGAGCTGGTCGTCATCAGCGGCACGGTGCTCACCGCCATGAGCGATGATCGCTATGGTCCGGAGGCGGCTTACAAATACTTCCTCATCAGCACCGTCGCTTCGTTCTGCCTGCTGTTCGGCGTCGGCTGCCTGTATATGAGCTACGGCACGCTGAACATGGCCGACCTCGCAGCGCGCATCGCCGCCGACCAGTCGCCGGCATTGCTTCCGGCGGCCGTTGTCTTCCTGGCGGTCACCTTCATGATCAAGAGCGCCGTCGTGCCCTTTCACTTCTGGCAGCCGGACTTCCACACGGCCTCACCGACGCCGGTCTCGGCCATGCTCTCCTCGGTGGTGGTAAAGATCGGCGTCTATGGCTTCCTGCGCATGACCACGCTGCTGATGCCGCACGCCGACTGGCTGCGCACGATGCTGATCGCGCTGGGCATCGTCGGCATCGTATTCGGCGGGTTGGCCGCGGCCGGCACGCACAACGCCAAGCGCATGTTCGCCTATTCGACGCTGGCGCAGATCGGCTTCATCCATGTCGGTGTGGGCTGGGGCACGCCGCTATCGCTGGCCGCAGCCATCCTGTTCACCTTCAACCACGCGTTGATCAAGAGCACGATGTTGATGCTGAGCGGCTACCTGGCCAGCCGCGCGCCGGTGAAGACGGCGTCATTCGGCGTCCTGCGCGGCACGGGCAAATATGCGCCACTGGCCGGCGTGTTGTTCTTCATCGGCGGCATGGCGCTGGCCGGCATCCCGCCGACCAACGGCTTCATCAGCAAGCTGACGTTGTTCCAGAGCGGCGTGCAGGCCGCCCAGGGCGGGGATGTGAACGGGACGCTCACCTACTGGGTGCCGCTGCTGCTGCTCGGCGTCTCCAGCATCATCACGCTGGTCTACGTCTTCCGCGCGTTGATGAAGATCTGGTGGGAGCCGTTCAAGCCGGATGCGCCGGACGCCAAAGTAAAGCCCTATGGCGATAGCTTGCTGGCGCCGGGCTTGATGATCGCTGCGTGCGTCGCGCTGGGCATTTGGGCGCAGCCATTGCTGCAACTGTCACAAGACGCCAGCGCGTGGATTCGCCAGCCTCAGGCCTATGTGCAAGCCGTGCTGGGCGAGCCAATGGGCTGGCTGAAGTAAATCACGATCTGAGAGAGGAGACCGCATGCTCGCACACCTGAGACTGACCCTGATCTGCTGGTTGATCTACTTGGCCATCACGGCGAACTTCGAGCCGTCGAACCTCGTGGTGGGGCTGCTCATCGGTTTCGCCATCGCCATGATCCTCAGGCCGATGAGCCAGCCGCTGTCGCTGCGCCGGCTGCCGGCGGCGCTGTTCAACCTGGCCAAATACACGGTCTGGCTGGGCATAGACATCATCCGCAACGGCATCCGCGTGGCGCGCATCGTGCTCGACCCCAAGCTGCCCATCCGGCCGGGCATCATCGCCATCCAGGCCGGCATGAAGAGTGAGCTCGGCGTCGCGCTCAGTGCACACGCCATCACCGTCACGCCCGGCGAGCAGGTTGTCGAGATCGGCGACGACGGCGTGATGTATACGCATTGTCTGGACGCCATTGCCAGCGCCGAGGGTGCGGAAGAGGCGCAGCGCAGACGCCGGGCGATGCTGGAGAGCATCTTCGAATGATTCAAGTGTGGAGGTTCGAATGAGAGACGTGTTCATGATCGTTGCCATCGCATCGCTGGTCATCCACGTGGGGATGATCGCCATCGCCGTGCAGCGTGTGTGGCGCGGCGAGACAGTGATGGATCGCGTGGTCGCCGCCGACGTGATCGCGACGCTGGTGCTGGGCATCTTCGTGCTGCTGGCGCTCATTGACGACGACGCGCTTTATATGGACCTGGCGCTCGGCGCGTCGGCTATCAGCTACGTCGGTACGATCGCTCTGGCGCGATACATCGCAAACCGGCAGATGTTCTAGCGCTGTGAGCTTCGAGCTATGAGCGGTGAGCTTTGCGTTTTGCGTCTTGCGTCTTGCCTGCCGCGTCTTGCGTCCTGCGTCATGCGTCTGGCTTCTGACCTCTGACCTCTGCTATGGAAGACCTCGGCTACCTGATTGCCACCGTCGCCATTCTGATCGGCACGTTCTTCTCGATCGTCGGCATCATCGGCCTGGTGCGGCTGCCGGACGTGTATTCGCGCATGCACGCCACCGGCAAAGTCTCGACGTTCGGCGTGGTATTGCTCACCGTCGCCGCCGTGTTCGTCACGCCGCTGGCCTGGAGCAAAGCGCTGGTGCTGATCGCGCTGCTGATCCTGGTCGGGCCGGTGGTGTCGCACGCCATCAGCTCGGCGTCCTATCGGCTGGGCATCCCCATGAAGCAGGCCGTGCGCGACGACCTAGCCGGCAAGCGCATCAAGGCGCCGGCGCGCCAGCCACAACCTGCGCAGGCCGAGCCGGTGGAATGACGCGATGCAGCGCGCCTTCGTCACCCTGAGCGGGCTGCGCATCCACTACTACCGCGCGGGCGAGGGCGGCAGTCCGGTCATCCTGCTGCATGGCGGCGGCTTGGACTCTGCCATGCTCTCGTGGAAGCTCGCCATGCCGGCACTGGCGCAGGCGCATTGCGTCTTCGCGCCGGAGATGCCCGGCTACGGCGAGAGCGACCGGCCGGCGCATTTCGATCACGCCATCGAATCCTACGGCCGCATCCTGCACGGCTTCATGGAGGCGTTGGACATCGCGCGTGCGAGCTTTGCCGGCGTCTCGATGGGCGGCGCGCTGACGTTGCACATGGGCCTCGCCTACCCTGAACGCGTGATCAAGCTGGTGCCGGTCGCCAGCTATGGCTTGCAGCGCACTGCGCCGGCGCATTTGCTGTCCTACCTGCTCACGCGCACACTGCTGCTCACCCGCCTCATCTATCCAGCGCTGCGTAACAACCGCGCCTGGGTGCGCGCCAGCCTGAGCCGCATCTTCGCAGACCCGACCCGGCTGACCGATGACCTGGTAGACAGCGTCTGCGAAGAAATTCGTAAGCCGAAGACCGGAGAAGCATTTGCCGCGTTTCAGCGGCGCGAGCTGCTGCCCGATCGGTTGCGCACGAATTACTTGGCGCGCCTAGGCGAGATTGCCGCGCCGACGTGCTTCGTCCACGGCGACAAAGATGCGCTCGTGCCGGTCGCTTGCGCTCGCGAAGCGGCAGCCCGGCTGCCCGGCGCAAGCTTGCGCGTGATGCACAATTGTGGTCATTGGCCGCAGCGCGAGCGGCCTGAAGAATTCAACGCGATCGTCACCGAGTTCCTGAATGACTGAGCCTTCCGCACCCGGTGCGCGCATGCGTTCCGAAATCTTCGAACAGCCTGATGTGCTCGGGCGCTTGCTCGAACGCGCCGGCACTGCGCTCGCACCTGTCGCCCGTATCGCGCGCGCGTGCCCTTTTGCCGTGCTGGCCGCGCGCGGCAGCAGCGACAACGCTTCTATCTACGGCAAGTATCTGCTCGAAGGGCAAGCGCGCATCCCAACCGCGCTGGCCGCGCCTTCGCTCTACACGCTGTACGGCACGCCGCCGCGGCTGGCCGGCGCGCTCGTCGTCGGCGTATCGCAAAGCGGCGCCGCCGCTGATGTTATCGCCGTGCTCGAATCAGGGCGGCGCCAGAGCGCAGCCACCCTCGCCATCACCAACACGCCCGGCTCGCCCATCACGCGCGCCGCCGAACACGTGCTGCTGCTGGACGCTGGCGTCGAACAAGCGCTGGCCGCCACCAAGACGGTCACCGCACAGTGCGCTGCCTACGCTGCGCTGGTAGCCGGCATGCTGGATCACGGCGAACTGAAGCGCCAGTTGCTTGGCCTACCCGATTACGTGCGCGAGGTACTGGCGTTGGAGCAGCAGATCACTGAGTTGGTCGAGCCGTTCATCCACGATGAGCGCGCCGTCGTGATCGGGCGCGGCTACGCCTATGGTGCGGCCCACGAGATCGCCCTCAAGCTGAAGGAGACGTGCTTCATCGCTGCACACGCCTATTCCGCCGCCGATTTCCTGCACGGCCCGGTAGCGATGATCGAGCCGGGCTACCCGGCCATCGTGCTGCTCAATCACGACGAGACGCTGGAGACGACGCTGCAGGTGATGGAGCGCATCTTGCAGCGGGGCGGCCGGGTGCTATGCCTGGCGACGCAGCCGGCCACCGCCCCGCTGTCGGCGTTGGCCGGCTATCCTGCGCTGACGACACTGGCCCTGGGCACGCCGCCCGGCCTGCTCAGCCCAATCGCCTTCATCGTCGCCGGGCAGTTGTTCGCGTTGCACCTGTCGGTGCGGTTGGGCTATAACCCAGACGTCTCGCGCGGTCTCACGAAGGTGACGGTGACGAAGTAGCGCGACGCTACCACGGCGTATCGGTCGAGCGCACCGGCCCGCTCGGATTGCCGCCCACCTGCATCACGCCGTTGCTCGGCCCGCCCGTCGCGCCGGAGGAGTCGGTAATCGTCGTGCCGCCGGCTTCGTCGAAGTGATAGAGGGCAACTGTGTTTGCGTCGGGCGCAAAGGGACCCGCCGGGCGTGTGAAGTTGCCGGTGTAGCGCAGCACGTTCGAGATGCGCAGCTCGTCCATGAAGCCGCTGTAGGAAGGATAGGCGGCGCCGGCGTCGTGCTTCTCTGCGCCGAGCACCAGGAACGGATCTTTTGGCTGGCCGCTGCGCCCGTCGCGATAGCTGATGTCTCCGTTCGGCCCGTCGGCCTGCGCTTGGAGCTGGCCGTCCACGAACAGCCACAGGTAGCCATCGCTGCGCCGACGCTGCACCGCGATGTGATGCCACTGTCCGTCGGCGACACTCGTCGTTCCGCACAGCGTGAGGCCGCTGGAGCCGTTGTGCACGCCGAAGGCGATGCGGCCGCTGGCCAGCGAGATGCCGTAGTCGCCGTAGTCACCTTTGCCATACACGTCGCGGTCAACGACGATGTGGCCGTTGATCCAATTGTCGCCGGCTGCGCTGCATGTGTGGCCGTTGTTGTTCTCGCTCAGGACGGCCTTCATCCAGAACTCCAGCGTGAAGTCGCCGGCGCCTACGTCGGCGGGGCGCGCCGGCCCGTCAATGCGAATCTCGACGCGATCTTTGCCCGGCGCGTTCACGCCGTTGCCGTAGAAGCGCAGCGAGCGGTTGCTGCCGGGCGACGGCGTAGGGGTGGGTGTCTTTGTGGGTGTCGCGCTTGGTGTGGGCGTCACGGTTGGAGTCGGCGTAGCGTCACGCCGGACGAGCGGTGTGAACGCACGCGGCAACTGGGTCGGCGTCACCTCGACGCCGGCAGCCTGGGCACTCCACGCACTCAGAGCAAGGTGAACACCCAGCAGCGCTGCACCGGCCGCTGCGAGCCACCTCACCCAATCCGTCCACGCAATCCCGCGATTCATCTATTATCCCTCCTCTCCCCAACCTGCAACGTGCAACCTGCAAACCTGTAACGTGCAACCTGCAACCTCCCAGTTGTAGAATCAACTCGCACGCATGAACAAAGAATTCATCCCGTCTTCGGCCATGGTCATCGTCGCCCACCCCGACGACATCGAATTCGGCTGCGCCGGCACGTGCGCCAAGTGGGCCAAGCACGGCGCGAAGATCGTCTACGTCCTCGTCACCAGCGGCAACAGCGGCACACACGACGCCACGCATACGCGCGAGACGATCGCCGAGGTGCGCGAACGCGAGCAGCGCGCCGCTGCCGAAATCTGCGGCGTGCACGAGGTCGAGTTCCTGCGCTACAACGACGGCGAGGTGATGCCGACGCTGGAGCTGCGCAAAGACCTCGTGCGCATGATCCGCAAGCACAAACCCGAAGTGGTGATCGCCACGGACCCGACGCGCATGTACAGCGGCAAGGAGTATATCAACCATCCCGACCATCGCGCCGTGGCCATCGCCACGATGGATGCGATCGCGCCGGTCGCTGCCATGCCGTTGATGTATCCAGAACTCGGCCCGGCGCACAAGGTGCGCGAGGTGTGGATCCAATGGGTAGACGACCCCGACACGTGGGTGGACATCAGCGACACGCTCGAGCTGAAGGTGCGCGCGCTGCTACAGCACAAGAGCCAGGTCGGCGAAGAGATGGCGCAGCGCATCCGCGACTGGGCGCTCCAGGAAGGCAAGGGGCTGGCGCCGGCGGAAGCGTTCAAGGTTATCTTCCTCGAGAAACGCGGCGAGCCATCCAGCGACAGCAAAGCGCCCGAAAGCAAGGAAGCGGCCATGGCCCAAGGGTCTTGATCGGAGGTGAAGGAAGATGAGCGTCAACTTGCTGAGGATCGGCGCAGCGCTTGGCGTCGTTGTCATGAGCGCTGCGCTTGTGCCGGTGCAACCGGCTGCAGCGAACATCACGCGCATACAGATCTCCGCCTGCCCGAAGGGAATTTCGATCCAGGTCGTGGAGGAAGATCTGAATCTGCCTGCCCCGCAGGTCAGCTTCAACATTCAACCCTCTGGGCCGGGCGCGAGCGCCAACCTAGTCGGCTCGACGACGAACGATGTGCCCGGCGGCGTTGGCCGGCTGTTCGTGTATTGGAACGAGGTCGCGCTCACGCCGGGTGCGAAGGGCGACGTCATCGCTCGCGGTGCGCGCAACGAGAGCTACGCCTCGTTCATTGTGGACGCCGAATGCCCGCCGCTCGGCTCGGTGCGCGGGTCGGCATTCGAGGACCTGAATCGCAACGGCGTGCGCGACCCGGGCGAGCCGGGCATCGGCACGGCATCGTGGAAGTTGACTGCCGGCGGCGACTGGTTCATCTGCGGCGTCGTCGGCGGCGACAGCACCTTCGGCCCGACCGTGCTGCCCGGCACGTATAGCGTCATCCCGATTGCCCAGCCGGGCTGGCTGGCGACCACGCCGCCGCGCACGGCGCTGGTGCGGCAGCTCGGCTTCGCGTCGTTGAGCAACGACATCGGCTTCGTGCGCGCGCCCGGCGCCCGCGGCGATATTTGCGGCCAGTATGCGCCGGCGCCCGCGCCGCCCCAGCCACTCCCGCCACTACCAAGCCAGGACGCCGCGGCGATACTCACGGCTTTCGGCTCATTCAACACGCTGCTCCTCGCCGCCGAGGTCGCCGGCGTGCGCGACATTTTCAGCGCGCCCGGGCCATACATCTTCTTAGCGCCGACGGATGTTGCATTCGACCGCGTCCCTCCTACGACGCTCAACCGGCTGCTGAACGACCCGAACCGGTCGTCCAGAGTGCTGCGCAGCCACATCATCCCAGGCGTCATTGACGCGACGGCCATCGGCGCGCGCGGGCGCACCTTCCGCACGCTCGGCGGGCGCACCGTGACGCTGCGCGTGCGAAACGGCGTGCTATATGCCAACAACGCCGTCGTCGGCGAGATTGCGCCGGCCAGCAACGGGGCCGTGTTTGTGATAGACCGGGTGCTGTTCATCAACTGAATGGCCGTCGCGGCGCGAACGCATGAACATCGAGGCGATGCCCGGCTTGCCCACGTTGACGTTCATCTCGCCGGCTGCGGCGCTGGCCATCATTCTCGCGATTGCGTTCGCGCTGATGCTGACCGATCGCCTGCGGCCTGACCTCGTCGCCATCGGCGTCGCGTTGTCGCTCGGCCTCACCCGCGTTATCGAACCGGGCGAAGCCTTCGCCGGTTTCAGCAGCTCGGCGGTCATCACCATCATCGGCATCTTCATTTTGGCGCAGGGCCTGCAGCGCACCGGCGTGACGCGTGCGTTCGGGCGCTTTCTGGCCCAGGCCAACCGTGGTGGCGAACGCGGCATGATCGCGCTGGTGATGGGCAGCGGCGCGTTCCTCTCGCTGTTCATGAACAACATCGCCGCTGCCGCTGTGTTGCTGCCGGGCGCGGTGGACGCGGTGAAGCGGCGCCGGCTGATGCCCTCGAAGATCATGATGCCGATGGCGTTTGCGACGGCGCTCGGCGGCATGGCCACCTTGCTCACCACAGCCAACATCGTCGTCTCCGAGGCGCTCATCGTGAGTGGGCAGCGCGGCTATGGATTGCTCGACTTCGCGCCGGTGGGCGTGCCGGTCACGCTGGCCGGCATCGCGTTCATGCTCACGCTGGGCCGGCGGCTGTTGCCGGCGCGCGACCCAGCCGCGCTCTACCCGGAGCGCGCCGACGGCCATGCGCTGACCGAGTCATACGAGCTATTCCAACGCCTCAACCGGGTGCACATCCCGCCGGCATCGCGCCTGGTGAACCGGCGCATCGCGGAGAGCGGCATCGGCAAAGAATACGGCATGAGCGTGATGGCCGTGCTGCGCAACGGCCAGGCGCTGTTGGCACCTTCGCCGGACGAAGTCATCCGCGCGCACGACACGTTGCTGGTCATCGGCCGCCGCGAACGCGCCGAACAATTGCGACAACATGGCGCGATCGTCGAGCCGGATGGGCAGTTCGAAGGCGAGATCACCTCAGACGACGTCTCGCTGGTAGAGGTGATGCTGGCGCCGCGCTCTCGAGCTGTCGGCCAAACGCTGCGCCAGTTGCGCTTCCGCGAGAAGTTCGGCGCCAACGTGCTGGCGCTCTGGCACGGCGGACGCTCCGTGCGCACCGACCTGGCAACCATCCCGCTGGAATTCGGCGACGCAATGCTGGTGCACGGCTCGCGTGAGGCAATCTCGCTGCTGCAGAGCGACTCCGACTTTCTGGTGCTGCGGCCGCCGGCAGGCGAAGATGCGCCGGTTCGCACCGACCGCGCCGCGGCTGCGGTCGTCATCCTGGTGATCACGCTGCTGGCCGCTGCGCTAGACATCGTGTCCATCGCGCTGGCGACGATGCTGGGCGCGCTGGTAATGGTGCTGGCCGGCTGCCTTTCGATGGAGGAAGCCTATCGCGCGATCGAGTGGCGCGCGGTGTTCCTGATTGCCGGCATGCTGCCCGTCAGCATCGCCATGGAGCGCACGGGCATCGCCGATGCACTCGGGCGCGGCATCGTCGCGCTGCTCGCCGGCCTAGGGCCGGTGGCGGTCGGCGCAGGGCTGCTGATTCTGGCGATGGCGCTGGCCCAAGTGATGTCCGGCCAGGTGACAGCGGTCGTGCTCGCGCCGATCGCGATCAGCACGGCGCAGGCCATCGGCAGCGATCCGCGCGCGATGGCGATGTTCGTCGCCTTGGGATGCTCGCTCACGTTCATCACGCCCAGCGCGCATCCGGTGAACACGTTTGTGATGGGCGCAGGCGGTTATATGGCCAGCGACTATCCTCGCGTGGGCGCGCCGCTCACGCTGATCTGCATCGTGCTCATCGTTGCGTTGGTCGCTTTGATCTGGCAACCTTGAATGAACTTCGCATTTGCTCAGGCAGCTGCGCTAAGATGGTGATCCATACGAACCAGCCATGTCTCAACGCGTGAATCGCATCGCGTTTATCAACCCGAATGGCGAGCTGGTGACCATCTCGCCGGATGGCAGCGATCGCCGGACGCTCACCTGCGGCGACCTCTACTTCCAATTTCCCGCCTGGTCGCCCGACGGCCGGCGCGTAGCTGCAGTGGGCGGCGCGCCCGATCGCGCCGGCGTGTTCGTGTTCGAGGAAGCAGCAGGCGACAACCTCCTGCTCACCCCGCCGCGCGCGATCTATGAAAGCGATCGCGACGCGCCGATCTACGTTTTCTGGTCGCCCGATAGCCGGCACTTGAGCTTCATCACCAACCGCACCGAAGAACGATCGCTTGGGCTGCACATTGCCTCCGTGGCCGAGGCGTCGCGCTCTACCTTCGGCCAGACGACCACCCGGCTAGTAGCGACCGGCCGGCCCTGCTTCTGGGATTGGAGCGCCGACGGCAAGCGCATCCTGCTGCACACCGGCCTGCCCAGCGAGGATAACGCACAGCTCAAATTCATAGACCCGTTCAATCCCGCCAGCGGCCACGCCAGCATCGCCCGGCCGGGGTTGTTTCAAGCGCCAGGCATCGCCCGCAGCGGACGCTTCTGGGCCTTCGGCCAGGTTGACCGAGCCGGAGAACTGCACCTCGTGGTGGACGGACGCAGCTCGAATAACCGCATGCTCGTGCCGCACCACGGCGTCGCCGCAATGAACTGGAGCCCGACGCGCGACCAGCTCGCTTACATCAGTCCTACCGAACCGGTGCGCACCTATTACGGCCCGCTGCGTATTCTGGATGCAACCACCGGCAAAGTGACCTTGCTCACCGACGACATCGTGCTGGCGTTCTTCTGGTCGCCGGACGGCCGGCATATCGCTTACTTCACCCTGGCGAACATCGCCGAGCATGTTCGATACAACATCTTGCCGAACCCGGACGCCGCCGCGCGCGGGGGCGGGTTCTGGAATCGCGCAGAAGTCGAGTCCGAACGCGAGGCCGGACCGGAGGAGAGCGAGGAAGAACGAACGCTGTGGTTCAACCTTTGGGTAGTTGATCTCGAGCAGGATGAGCACCGGCTGATCACCACGTTCGAGCCGGCAGAGACGTTCGTCAACCACTTTCTGCCCTTCTTCGACCAGTATGCGCTCAGCCATCGCATCTGGTCGCCCGACAGCGACGCCATCGTGCTGCCCATCGCGAAGCATGATCAAGGCGAAGCGCGCACGGTCGTCTACGTCGTGCCGATGCTCCGCCGGGGTGGGCCGCCTAGGCCGATTGCTGAAGGCAGCATGGCGTTCTGGAGCCAATGCTGATGACGGCCCGTGGAGGCCCTCGAAACGCTTCGCATCTTGCCTTCCACGTTGCTTAGGCGCACGTTGGCATGCCACATCATCTGGAGCGACAGCAGCGCATCCGGCCGTCAGACCGACCATCGCGGAGAATAAGGGGAGACCATGGATATCGTGCTGTTCGCGCTGCGGATGCTGATCGTCATCGCGCTGTATGCCTTCCTCGGCGCACTGTTGTGGGCGCTGCTGCGAGAGCGCGCCTCGGCGCCTCTGCCGGCCGTTCCCACCTCGCGATTGATGCAACTGCCGGACGAGGAATCCGGTGCAGCCTCAGAGCGCCGGTATGAGATTCACTCGGCGGCATGGATCGGGCGTGACCCGAACTGCCTGGTGCACGCCGATGACGAATTCGCCAGCGCGCGGCATGCCCAGGTGCTCTGGCGCGCCGAGGATCAGGCCTGGTGGATCGAGGATAACTTCAGCCGCAACGGGACATTCGTGAACGACCAGCGCGTGATGCGCAGCCGGCTGAAGGACGGCGACGTGATCCGCGTGGGGCGGATCCGGTTCAAATTCGAATTGAACGGCGCGGACGAAAGCATACAAACTCCCCTTCAGCCATGTTAATATTCCTGCTAGGCGTGACTCTGAAGGAATGCAGAACATGTCGGTCGAGATTCAACCCGCCGTGCGGACAACTGCGCAGCCCGACGCCGTGCCGACGATGCCGATCTGGCGTTTGAGCGTCGGCCAGTATCACGACATGATCGCCGCCGGCATTCTCACCGACGACGATCCGGTCGAACTACTCGAAGGGTGGCTCGTTCCCAAAATGCCGAAGAACCCTGCGCGTCGCCTCAGCACGCAGCTCACCCGCGAAGCCCTGGAGCGCGCGCTGCCGGCCGGCTGGTATGTGGATGCGCAGGAGCCGATCACCACGTCGGACAGCGAGCCGGAGCCCGACGTCGTCGTGGTGCGCGGCGAGCGTCGCCGGTATCACGACCGGCATCCGGGTCCGGAAGATGTTGCGCTCGTCGTCGAGATCGCCGACACGACATTGCAGCGCGATCGCACGATCAAGAAGCGACTATATGCCCGCGCCGGCATCCCCCGCTACTGGATCGTTAACCTCGTAGATCGCCAGATCGAAGCATATGCGCAGCCGCGAGGCGGGGACGAAGCCGACTACCTCGACCAGCAGATTTATCACATATCGGACGAAATGCCGGTGACGCTCGGTGACGGCGAGGTCATGCGCATCGCCGTGCGCGACTTGCTGCCGTGAGCCGGTAGGCTACACGTTCATCGGCGCACTCGGCCCGACCAGTCGCGCGTCGTCCGTCGCGACGATCTCTGTGCCAATCGGCTCGCCGCGCAGCGCGCGCACCAGGTTGCCTTCGACCAAGCCGGAGAAGATGCGCACGGTCACCGTGGGGTGCGCTGCAACGAGATCGAGCATATCGCGCACCTTGCTCGCCATGCCGCCGGTCACATCTGCTCCGTGCGAGCCGCTCACGCTGCCGCGAATCTCGTCCCAGTTCAGCGGCGTGATGCGCGGAACGATGTCACCACGAAGACGCGAAGGCACGAGGTGATCTTCCATCCCTGCCTTGGCGTCTTCACGACTTCGTGGTTCGAACCCGCGGTACACGCCTTCGGTTTCGCCGGCCAGCAGCACGTGCGTCACCGGCAGCGCATCGGCGAGATAGGCGAACACCTCCTCGGTCGAGACGATCGTCCCGCCGCGCGCATCGTCGAAGGCCACGTCGCCCATCACCAGCGGGACGAGACCGTGATTGAGCGCCGCCCGGATCGGCGCGACGTCGAGATAGACCAGCCGGCCGTCCATACAGCGCGCGCTGGCCGAGGGGCAAAAGCTGATCACCGGCACGCCGGCTTCGTGCAACGCATCGGCCACGATGCGGTTCAAACGTGCCGCTGCTACCGACACCTCGGCGAAGCCGCGCCAGCCCGCTGCATCGTGCACGCCGGCACGCGTGCCATACCGCTTCGCTGCCGCGTGGCCGAACGATCCGCTGCCATGGCCCAAGAGAGTCGAGAATTGAGAATTGAGAATTGAGAATTGAATTTCACGCGCGAGACGACGGATCACGTCTAGGCGAGGCGTATTGGCCTGTGTCTTGTCGGTGATCAGCGAACCGCCGAGTTTGAGAAAGATCATCTCGATTTGCGATTTGGAATTTCGGATTGCAGATTTCAGATCACGGATTTCAGATTGCCGATCTTCGATCCGCGTCGCCCAATCCTAACCCAATCCCACAACCGCCAATCATCAATCATCAATCATCAATCTCCAATCCCCAATCTCTATAATCACCCCAATGCCCGACACCCTCCACGTCCACCGCGACAAGGACTTCCTCTCCGACTTCCTGCGACGCTACTGGTTCGCGCCGCCGGTCGCGCTGTGGCGTTCGGTCGAGGCCAAGACGCTGAGCACGCTCGACTTCCCGGCGCCCATGCTCGACTTCGGCTGCGGCGACGGCCGCTTCACCGAGGCGATCTTCGGCAAACAAGACGGCATCTACGGCTGCGACATTGCCAAGCGAGAGCTGCCGGCTGCGCGCGATAGCGGTGTGTATCGCCACGGCGTGCAGTTCGCCGATGGGCATTACCTCCCTTATCGCGATGGCGCCTTCGGCACGGTGTACAGCAACTCGGTGATCGAGCACATCCCGGACCCACAGAACGTGCTGCCGGAACTGGCACGCGTGCTTCGGCCAGGTGGCCTGCTGGTGCTGACCGTGCCGAGCGACCGGTTTCGCGAGCTGCTGGACGGCGTGCGCACCGCGCCGACGAAGGAAGCCGCCGAGCAATACGCGCGTAGCGTGGACCAACTCTTCGCGCACTACCACTATCACACTGCCGACGAATGGCGCGTGCTTCTCGCGACGGTGAACGTCAAACTCATCGAGGTGCGCTACTACGTCTCGCCGGAGACCGAGCAACAGTGGGATCGCATGAACCGCACATACGGCATCGGCAAACGCTCGCTCTTCAACGTGCTGGCTTCGCCGCGCCTGCGACCGCTGGGCTTCCAGCCGGCGATGGCCCGGATGGTGCACGACCGGCTGATCGCCAAACTCCGCCCGTATTACGACGCCCGCGTCACCGATCGCGGCGGCGGCCTGCTGGTTGTCGGACGCAAGTTGAACTAAACTACCGAATGGTCAGACCGTTGAGCGCGCATTTGCGCGATCGGACTTGTCCCTCTACACTTTGCGTTCTACTAAGTCTGCAGCTCATGCAGAGATGAGGAAGGAGGTGATCGCCAGGAAGCTACACCAGACGCACCTTCATCTTGCTCGCCCAGCGCACCGGGCGAGAGGTTTCGTAGCTCGACCCTGTTCGCAGGGTCTTCAGTGCAAGGACAAATCCATGCCGTAGATTCGCTCGACAACGCAACTATTTTGATGCGCACGCTTATAACCCAACTCAGGAGGATACAAAAGTGAAGAAAGAGACCAAACTCACCCGACGCAAGTTACTTCGCTTGTCCGCGCTCGCCGGAGCTGGCGCAGCGCTCGCCGCTTGCGCAGCGCCGGCTGGACCCGCCCAGCCCGCCGCACCTGCGCAACCCGCTGAACCGGCAGCGCCCGCTGCGCCCGCCGCAACAGAAGCGCCCGCGCCCACCACGGCGCCGGCAGCGCCGGCCGGCGGCACGATTCAGGTGCTGCACCGCCAGGAATACTTCAAGGCGCTGGAAGAGGAGCTGAAGAAGCAGACCGAGGAATTCATCGCCAGCTTGGGCTACACGCCGGATGTCTCCACGGTCAACCCTGAGGTGTTCGGCGACTTCATCGCCAAGATGCAAGCAGCGGTGGCCGCAGGCAATCCGCCCGACCTCGCCTATCACGGCAACAGCGTGTCCGTGATGTACGACTCGGACATCGTCGAGGACGTCACGGACATCGTGGATGAATTGGTCGGCAAGTATGGCGAGATTGTGCCGGCCAGCGTGCCGCGCAACGCCCGCTTCGACGGGAAGTGGTGGTCCGTGCCGTTCATCACGACTGCCGGCGCATGGTTCGTGCGACGCGACGTCGCCGAAGCTTCCGGCGTGGACGTGAAGCAGATGCCCAAGCTGCAAGACCGGCTCGACGCCGCCATCAAGATGTCCGATCCTGCGAAGGAGATGTACGGCTGGGGCCTAACGGTGAACCGGAGCGGTGACGGCCACGGACTGATCCAGACGGCATTCCAGGCCTTCGGCGGCCGCGCCGTGGACGAGACCGGCACGAAGATCACCTTCAACTCGCCGGAGACCATCGCCGGCGTGGAGTGGCTGGCGGCCATCTACACCGACGAGAAGTACAAGCCCATCCTGCCGCCCGGCGTGGAGAGCTGGACCGACCCGAGCAACAACGAGGCGTATCTGGCCGGCAAGATCGCCATGACGCAGAACGCCTTCAGCGTGTATGCCGCGGCTAAGCGCGACAACAACCCGGTCTATCCGAACACCGCGGTGGTGCGCTTCCCGCTGACCAACGACGGCTCGATCGAGCTCGGCACTGGCGGCGCACAGTGGTACACCATCTTCAAGGGCGTCAAGAACCGCGATGTCGCCCGGCAGATCATTCTGCACTTCATTGACCCGGCCCGGTTCACGCCGTTGTCGGGCCTGGGCGGTGGGTTGTTCATGCCGGCCTACAAGAACAACTGGACCGACGACCTGCTCAAGCTCGAGCCGGCCTTCCCGACGCTGAAGGAGATCATGTTCAACCCGACCGACTACACCGGCTTCTCCTATCCGGCGCAGCCCAACGCGGCGACCGACGCCTGGTTCGCCACGGGCTTCCTGAGCGAGATGATGGCCAACGTCATCACCGGCAAGATGACCGCCGCCGAGGCAGTCAAGGACGCTACCGAAAAGGGCATCGCCATCTTCGAAGAGAAGGGCTTGCCGCAGAGCTAACTTCCCTGACCATTTCCCACTCCCGACAGGCGCATGCGCGTATCGGGCAAATGGAGGACAAAACATCGTGCGGTAGGGCGCGTACACCGTTCCGCGCCTGTGACGCATCGGCGAGAGCGCGCCCTACCTAACCTGCGCATTTGCCCCTGCTGGCGCATGCACCCTTCCCGACTCCCGCGCATTCAACGGGAGTCGGGAGTCGGGCGATGAGCGGAGGACGACATGGCTCAACAGATAACCGCGCCGACTCGGCTGGCGCAACCTCAGACGATCAGCCTGAACAAACGGCTGGAGCGATGGCTGGGTAAGGACTGGAAGATCGCAGCGTTGTTCGTCGCGCCGATGGTCATCCTGATGGCGGGATTGATCCTCTATCCATTCCTCAACGCGGTCTACATGAGCATGTTCGTCCGCACGATCAACCGCCAGGAAGTGTTCGTCGGGCTGGACAATTACCGGCGCTTGCTGACCGACGTGCAGTTCACCGGCTCGATCGGCAACACCATTCGCTTTACGGTGATCTCGGTCGCTGCCAAGCTGGTCGTCGGGCTGATCATCGCCTCGCTGTTGAACAGCAAGTTGCCGTTCCGCAACGTGCTCTCCGGCATCATGCTGCTGCCCTGGATCGTGCCCGAAGTGGTTACGGCGCTGACTTGGCGCGGCATCTTCGATCCGCTGTTCGGCACGTTGAATCCTCTGCTCAAAGGCCTGGGCCTCATCAACCGCGACGTCGGCTGGTTGTCCGAGCCGGGCTTAGCGCTCGCCAGCGTCATCGCGGTCAACATCTGGAAGGGCATCCCGTTCTTCACCATGCTGCTGCTGGCCGGCCTGAAGGCGATTGACAAGGAGCTCTACGAAGCCTCGGAGGTGGATGGCGCGAACGGCGTGCAGCGCTTCTTCAACATCACCCTGCCCGGGCTGCGCTATGTGATCGCCGTGACCGTGCTGCTCTCGACCATCAGCACGTTCAACACCTTTGGCCTGATCTACCTGATGACCGGCGGCGGCCCCGGCGGAGAGACGCGCGTGTATTCCATCTTGGCCTATGAGCGAGCGCTGCTGCAGAACCGGTTCGGACCTGGCGCGGCGGTGTCGCTCATGACGGCGCCATTCTTGGCCATCTTCATCTTCCTGCTGGCGCGCTTCATGCGCCAGGGCGTGGATCGCAGCGCGCCGCGCGAGACGAGCAACCTATGGCTGAGGGCGGCCGGGCGCGCACTGCCCTGGGCCATCGCCGGCGCGGCCATCGTCGTCGCGGCAGCCGCGACGCTGAGTACCGCCGGCATCACTGGCCTGCTCATCTGCGCTGCGATTACGGCGTTGATCTGCGCCGTCCTGTTCGCCTTCGGCAAGTTTGCGGCCTTCCTCTCGGCGCGCTCGATGCCGTGGCTGATCCTCGCCGGCGTGACGCCGCTCATCATCCTTGCCGCGCTCAGCAGCGGCGATCCGG
>JANWYN010000129.1 GCA_025055235.1 Candidatus Roseilinea sp.
CCGCCGGCGGAGGACTGTGGCGGTTGGGTATGGAGCGCGCACGGCGTCTATGACTCGCACGTGCCTGAGGTCTTCCCCTTCATCACCTTCTCGACCCGCACGGTGCAAGAAGCCGCGCGAAGTGGCTGAAGTTGAGCGTCACGCTTCGCCCGCCGCTTCGGCATGCGCCGGCAGGGACGCGCGCCGCGCGCCAGCCAAGCCGGCCAACACGTCCGGCAGCTCCCGCCGGCCCATCAAGCCTTGTGGCCGGAAGAGCATTACGGCCAGCATCATCAGCGCGATGACGATCTGGCTAAGGCCGTAGAGCGGCTGGCCGCCGATCGCCAGCGTCGTCTCAACGCGGCGCAGCAGCTCCGGCAGCAGCGTCATCAGCACGGCGCCGATTACCGACCCGCTGATGCTGCCCGCGCCGCCGATCACCACCATCGCCACTACGTTGAAGGTGATGAGAAAGGAGAACGACGACGGGGTGATGGCCGTGATGAGGTGCGCCCACAGCGCGCCGGCCACGCTGGCAAAGAGCGCGCCGCATACGAAGGCCAGCAGGCGCGTGCGGAAGACCGGCACGCCGCGACACGCGGCCGCCAGCTCGTCTTCGCGCACGGCCATCATCGCCCGACCCAGCGGCGAATGCACGATTCGCCAGATCACCGCGACGGTGACCAGCATCCAGCCATACGCCCACAGCAGCGTGGTGAACGGCGGCAGGCCGCTGATGCCACGTGCGCCGCGCGTAACCGGTTGCCAGTTCAGCGCGACCACCTGCACGATCACCATCAGCCCCAGCGTGGCTACGGCCAAGTAGTGCCCGCGCAGGCGCAGCACCGGAATGCCGACTACGAACGCAACGAGCGCGGCCAGACCTGCGCCGATCAGTATTGCGACGATGAACGGCAGCTCTACTTGGCTCAGCCAGAGCGGGAGGTCGGGTAGCACGATGGCTTTGGTGCGCGCCGGCAAGGTGAGGATGGCCGAGGTGTATGCGCCGATGGCCATGAACGCCGCGTGCCCCAGCGAGAAATCGCCGCTATAGCCATTGGTCAGGTTCAGGCTAACGGCCAGGATGATGTTGATGGCAATCACGGCCAGGACGCGCTGGTAGTAGTCGTTCAACGCCGACTGGGCCAGCCCGGCCAGGCCGAGCACGGCGACGATGAGCAGCAGCGGCGCGAAGCGCTTCATGCTCGATTCACCTCGCGCGCGCCCAACAGGCCGGTCGGGCGCACCAGCAGCACCACGAGCAGCAACACGAACACGAACGCATCGCGGTAGCCCGACACCTCCGGCGGCATGAAGGCGACGAAGAACACCTCGGCGAAGCCCAGCAGATAGCCGCCCAGCATCGCGCCGGGAATGTTGCCGATGCCGCCGATCACCGCTGCGACGAATGCTTTCAGGCCGGGCACGAAGCCCATGAACGGATCCACGATGCCGAACTTGCCCGACCACAGCACGCCGGCAACGGCGGCCAGGCCGGCGCTGATGGCGAACGCGACGGCGATCACGCGGTTGACATCCACACCCATGAGCTGCGTGACGCGCACGTTCTCGCTGCAGGCGCGCATGGCGATGCCGATCGTGGTGCGCCGGACGAAGACGGTGAGCGCGGCCATCAGCGCGATGGCCAGCGCCACGATGGCTGCGTCCATCACGGCGAAGTTAAGCCCCAGCACATCCACGCGCTGCGTCAATTCAGCGGGCAAGCGCACCGGCTTCGGTTGCGCGGTCAACGTCATGGTGGCGCCGTTCTCGATCAGTGAGCTAATCGCCAGCGACGTGATGAGCATGGCCACTTCCGGCGCGCCGCGCAGCGGGCGATAGGCCAAGCGCTCGATCAGCACGCCCAGCGCCCCGACGACGAACATGGGGATGAGCAGCGCGGCCCAGGCCGGCAGCGCCAGCACCGTCAGCGCTGCCAGCGCCAGATACGCGCCGACGGTCATCATGTCGCCGTGGGCGAAGTTGATCAGCCGCAGGATGCCGTACACCATCGTCAGGCCGATGGCGACCAGCGCGTAGATGCTGCCCATGTTCAGGGCGTTGATGAATTGCTGGGCGATGTATGAGGGCGTGAGCATGGTTCAGCCTCCCAAGTAGGCGGCCTTCACCGCCGGATCGTCGGCCAGCGCGTGTGCCGGTCCGCTGACTTTGATGTAGCCCGTCTCCATCACGTAGGCGCGGTCGGCCAGTTGCAATGCGCGATAGGCGTTTTGCTCGACGAGCAAAATGGTGACGCCATCCCGCCGCAGCGCCTCGATCACGCGGAAGATGGTCTCGACGACCATCGGCGCCAATCCAAGCGATGGCTCGTCGAGCAACAGCAGGCGTGGCCGGCTCATGAGGGCGCGAGCGATGGCCAGCATTTGCTGTTCCCCGCCGCTGAGCGTGCCGGCGTATTGGCTGCGGCGCTCGGCAAGGATAGGGAAGAGGGCATGCACGCGTGCGAGGTCGCGCGTCACGCCCTCGCGGTCGGTGCGGTGAGCCGCAGCCAGGCGCAGGTTCTCGGCCACGGTCAAGCGAGCGAACACCTGGCGTCCTTCCGGACAGTGCACCACGCCCAGGCGCACGATCTGGTGGGCGGGCAAGTGCGCCAGGTCGTGTCCCTCGAACGTAATGCGGCCTTCGCGCGGTCGCAGCAGCCCGGAGAGCGTCGCCAGCGTGGTGGTCTTGCCGGCGCCGTTGCTGCCGATCAGCGCGACGATCTCGCCGGCGTTCACTTCCAACGAGACGCCCTTCAAGGCGTGGATGCGGCCGTAGTACACGTGAAGGTCTTGCACGCTGAGCATAGGATCAGGCAGCGATGCCGAGATAAGCCTCCAGCACGCGCGGGTCTTGTTGGATCTCCTCAGGCCGGCCCTCGGCGATCAGCCGGCCGTAGTTCAACACCTGGATGCGCTGGCAAATGCCCATCACCACGCGCATATTGTGCTCGATCAAGATGATCGCCAGCTTGAGTTCGTTGTGCAGGCGGGCGATCAGGCGCATCAGCGCTTCGGCCTCGGTGGGGTTCATGCCGGCGGCCGGTTCATCGAGCAGCAGCAGCTTGGGGCGCGTCGCCAGGGCGATTGCGATCTCCAGCCGGCGCTGCAAACCGTAAGGCAGGGAATCGGCTTGTGCGCCGGCGTAATCGGCCAAGTTCAACATGTCGAGTAGCTCGCGCGCCTGCTGCGCCAGTTGCCGTTCGCGCGCGGCGAAGCCGGGCAGGCGCAGCACCACCTCGTGCAGCCGGTCGTGGCTATGCGCCTGCAGGCCGATGCGCACGTTGTCCAGCACGGAAAGCCGGCGGAATAGGCGAATGTTCTGGAAGGTGCGCGCGATACCTGCGCGGCAGATGGCGTCGGGCGCGGCATGGGTGATGTCTTGGCCGTCGAACACGATCCGCCCGTGCGTGGGCGGCGTGACGCCGGTGAGCACATTGAAGAGCGTGGTCTTGCCGGCGCCATTCGGGCCGATCACGCCGATCAACTCATGCCGTCCAAGCTCCAGCCGGTAGTCTTGCAGCGCCTGCACGCCACGAAAGGACTTGGCCAGGTCGTGAACTTGGAGGAGAGAAGATGGTGGCATGCCAAGCTTTTACAAAGAAGATTGCGTGCAGATGACGCAGGATGCAGGACGCATGACGTATCGCATGTCGCACTTCAGCGAAGCCGGCGGCGCCGAATCGCGTCGCGGTGTTTCTCCCGCCGGCTGAACGACGACTTGAATTTTAGTTGGGCAGCGTGCGCTTGGCGCGGCGCAGCTCGGCGAAGTTGTCGCGCAGATGCATGGCGGCGCGCACCACCATCGCGCCGATGGTGCTGGTGGGGTTGACCGCAGCGCTCGTGGGCATGGTGCTGCCATCCATGATGTAGAGGTTGGGCACCTCCCACGTTTGATGCCAGCGGTTGCATACCGAGGTCTCCGGATCGTTGCCGATGCGGCATGTGCCGAGCAAGTGCCATGCCGGCGGCATGTAGCCTTTGCCCGGCGCTTCGAAGCGATTGACCTTGACGTCGAATGCGCCGATCGCATCGGCCAGATCCAGCGCACGGGCGATGCCGAACTCGACGATGCGCCGATCGTTGGGGTGAAGCTTGTAATTCACCTTTGGCGCGGCGATCCCGCTGGAGTCCACCATCGTCTCGGAGAGCGTGACGCGATTCTCGGGCAAGGGCAAATCTTCGCCTACGACGAGCGCGCACAGCCCATGGGCGAAGTGGCGCTTGAACCAGCGATGGTGCCCTTTGCCCCACGGCGCAACGTTGCCGGAATGCGAGCCGGCGGCCTGGTAGCCGGCGCCGTTCAACCGCGCGATGTGGATGGTCAACCCGTTGATGAAGCCGCGCTTGACATCGGTCTCGGCGAACTCGGCGCACATCATCGCTGCCGAGACGATGCCCTTGTGCGAGTCCAGCGGCTCGTCCACCCACATCTCCACGATGGCCAGGCCGTGGTGCATCAAAAAACGCCCCACCATGTCGTTCGAATTAGCCAGGCCGTTGGGGAAGCGGTTGGATTTGGAGTTCAGCAGCAAGCGCGGCGTGCCGATTCCATTGCAAGCCAGGATGACCACATCGGCCTCCTGCAAGTGGCGCGTGCCGGTGTTCAAGTCCACATACACCACGCCTTTGGCGCGCCCACTGCGATCCAGTTCGACGCGCTCGACGCGGGCAAATGTGCGCAGCTCGGCGCCGGCTTTGATCGCCTTCGGCCAGTGCGTCACCTGCATGTCGGCCAGCGAGCCACGGTTGCACCCGCTCTGGCAATTGCCACAGTTGTTGCAGGCAAGCCGGCCGTCGTAGTCCTCGGCCAGAATCGCGCACGGCATCGGCCACCAGTGCCAGCCCAGCTTGTCGAACCCACGTGCTGCGACGCGCCCCAACGGTCCGTGCGGCAGCGGGCCGGTCTGGAAGGCCTCGTGCGGCGGCATGGCCGGATCGCCGTACCAGCCGCTCACGCCCACGTCGCGGTCGTTGATCACGTAATAGGGCGCGAGTTCTTCGTAGGTGAACGGCCAATCCGGCGCGCAGCCGTGCTCCGTGCCCTTGCGAAAGTCGGATGGGCGAAAGCGCGGCCACGTCGCTGTGTAATGCACAGTCGAGCCGCCCACGCCGTTCCACATCAAGGGATTTTCGTCCTGAGTGTCAACGGGATAGTCTTCTGGGCGACGGCGCACGTTGGTCGCGGTGGCCCAGTTTGTCATGCGCTGCCATTCCCAGTCGGGGCTGGCATGCGGGTGATCTTCAGGGCGCGTCCATCGCCCTTGCTCCAGACAGACGACGCGCAGGCCGGCTTCGGCGAGGATCTTGGTCGCCGCTGCTCCGCCCATGCCGGACCCGACGACAACGACGTCAACGCGATCGTGCTTGCTCATGGTGTTTGGTGTCAGTGGTGTCGAGGGGTGTCAGTAGTGTCAATGGTGTCGATGGTGTCGGTGGTGTCAGTGGTGTTGTTGCGCAGGATAGCGCGGCAGCCCGCTGAGCAGATCGGCGAGCGATGAGGTATCCACGGGTGTGATCTCCTCAGTCTTCTTGTAAAAGCCGCGCCGGTGCTTGGGCGCATTGATCGCCGGGTCGAAGGCCGGCATCGCGTAGCCCTGCGGCTGGGGGGCATCGTTGTAATCGTGTCCCAGCCGGCGCACGGCGCGCACCACCGACGGATGCTGGTAGTAAGCGAAATAGGTCGCTGCGCGGACGAACGCGAATAGCTCCGGCTCGCTGCGCTCCAGCCGGCGCACGGCGCGCACACGTTCCTGCGGTGCGAGGTCTATGAACGCACGCCCTTCATCGGCGAGCAGCGCAACTAACCGCTCGACGGCATCGCTGCCGCGATGAGCGCGCAGGCGCTCGGCCAGCAGATGCTGTGCGCCCACTTGCGAGGCCGGCGGGAAGAGCGCATCGCCGGGCAGAAGCGTGTCTACGAACGCCTCCAGCGACTCCGAAATCTGTCGTGGATTCAAAGGCTTCTTTGTAGTTGCTTTACCGCCTGGCATAGCTCACTCCGGAAGATGACGTTACTTCACGCGCTTGCGCCTGCTCGATTTTGCGTAGTCCTTGGGCAGCTCGGCATTGGCCGATGTGCCCTCGAACACCTCGTAGGGCGACGCCGTCGGCCACTTCGGCCAGAGCGGCACAAACATGATGCCGCCGACGACGGCGAGCTGAATCGTCTCGTTGCCGGTGTTCCACACGCGATGAATGGTGTTGGGGCGATTGAAGATGGCGCAGCCGGCAGAGAACTTGTAGCGCTTGCCGTTGCTCTCGATCTCGCCTGATCCCTTGATCACGTAGTACACCTCTTCGCAGTTGTGGCGATGCAGCGGCGAGTGGTGGCCGGGGTCAATCTCCACGACGCCCAGGCACAACGTCTTGGCGTCGAAGCCGGTCTCGGGGTAAATCAACTTTAAATCGCGGACGCCACCGCCGGCTTGCTGCATCGGGGCGCCTTCCAGCACCTCGCGCGGGTGGATGACGATCTTGTTGCGCTTGCTCATGGCCTCGCGGTTATATATGAGCCTGCGGCGACTTGCAAACGCGTGGCCACAGCGCGCAACGCGCTCGGAGCGCGTTGCGCGCTGAACCTTCCCACCACGCGATGTTTTGCCCCGATACACAAATGCACCCGCCCGGCCGGGCCGCAAATTCACACTTGTTACTTTGCCATAGGCGGCATGCGCTTTTCGCCGGCTTCACTAAAATCTTGCGCCAATGAAGATCAGCAACGTCCGCTTCATTGCCCTGCGCCAGCCACTGCAGCAGCCGCTGCGGCTGGCATGGGGCGCGATGCACCATCGCCACTTCGGCCTCGTCATCGTCGAAACGGACGCCGGCATCACCGGCGTCGGTGAAACCTCGGTGAACTTCCCCGGCTGGGCAATTGTCGAGCGCAAGGCCACCATCGAGGAGGGGTTAAAGCCGTTGCTGATCGGTGAGGATCCGCTCGATGTCGAGGGGGTGTGGTGCAAGATGCATCGCGCCTTTGCCCGCCTCGGCGTGCTGTGGGGCAAGGGCGCGGTGATGTCGGCCATCGGCGGCGTGGATATCGCGCTGTGGGACATTGCCGGCAAAGCCAACGGCAAACCCATCTATGCCCTGCTGGGCGGCACGCAGCCGGCGCGCACGCCGCTTTACGCCACCGGCCTCGACCCGGCCAACCCGGCCGATAGTGCGCGCGCATTCGTGGATCGCGGCTACCGCGCCGTGAAGGTGCGCATCGGCTTCGACGAAGCGCGCGACATCGCCAATGTCGAAGCCGTGCGGCGCGCTGTGGGCGATGACATCCACGTGTTAGTGGACGCCAACATGGCCTACGACCTGGATGGCGCGAAGCGAATGGCTGCTGCCTTGCATCCATATCGTCTCTACTGGCTGGAGGAGCCGCTGGTTGCCAGCGACCTAGAGGGCTATCGCGCGCTGAAGGACCACACCGACATCCCGCTGGCCGCCGGCGAGAACCAATTCGACGTTGCCGATGCAACGGCGTTGCTGGACACGCAGGCCATCCGCTACCTCATGCCCGACCCAACGCGCGCCGGCGGGCTGAGCGAGGCGCGGCGCATCTGTGCGCTGGCGCAAGCGCGCGGGCTGCCCTATTCCCCGCATCATTACGGCTCCGATGTGGGCTTCGCTGCGGCGCTGCACCTGATTGCCGCGATGCCCGGCGCGAGCTACATGTTGCGTGATGTCGCGCCGGCGCCGCTGCGCGAGTCAGTCCTGCGCACGCCCATCTCCATCGAATCGGGCTGTGCCAGCATGCCGGACGGGCCGGGGCTGGGCATAGAGCTAAATTGGGATGCCATCCACGCCCACGAAGTGCGCCTGTGACGCGCTGCGTAAGTTCAACACTTCAAGGAGGTGATCGGTAGGACGAATTCGCCCATTTCGCTTAACTATTCCATCGTATGCAAAACAGATCGTTTACACGTGAGAACCCTACAAAACTCAGGTGGAGAGATGTTGCCATGAAACTGAACAATCGCACACTTTCGATGCTGGGCGGCGCGTTGGCGGCTGCCCTCACTTTGAGCGCGTGCGCTGCGCCGGTTGCCCCGGGCGCGGTGCGCCAAGTCGAAGTGACGCGCGAGGTCGTGGTCACGGCCACGCCCGAAGCGACCACGCCCAAGCCGTTCGAGGGGCAATCCATCAACGTCTTGACAATCCAGCCGCATGCCGTGGCAACGCGCGCCCTGGCCAAGTGGTTCGAAGAGGAGACCGGCGCGCGCGTGCAGGTGCTCGTCGTGCCCTATGCCAACGTCACCGAAAAGGCTATCCTCGACGTGACCTCGGGTGCTGGCGAATACGACGTGATCGAGATCTGGTACCCCATGCTCGGCAAGCTGGTTGAGAGCGGCGTGCTGGAAGACCTAACCCAGTGGTGGGAGGAGAACAAGGAGGCGCTGCAGTTCGACGACTTCGTGCCCTCGATCGCCGACCCCTACACGTTGATAGACGGCAAGCGCTGGGCACTGCCCTATGACGGCGACACGCACCTGCTGTTCTACAACCGCGAACTGCTGGACAAATACGGTGTCAAGCCGCCGACGACGTGGGCGGAGTATCGCGAAGCTTGCAAAACCATCACCGAGCAGGGCAAATCCGAGGGCATCTACGGCTGCGCGATCATGGGCGCGAAGGTGCCGATCATCCTGCTGTCCACATTCATCAACCGGCTGCAGGGCTACGGCGCCAGTTTCTTCGACGCCGATGGCAAGCCGACCATCAACAGCCCGGAGGCTGTAGCGGCGCTGCAAGAGCTGGTGGATCAGCTTCCGTATGCGCTGCCCGACCCGAAGGCGGTCGCGTTCGACGAGGCGCTGGGCGGCTTCACCACCGGTAAGGTGGGCATGGTCGAGTTCTGGACCGACCTTGGCCAGATGAGCGACAACCCTGAGCAGTCCAAGATCATCGGCAAGTGGGGCGCCGTGCCGATGCCGAAGGGCGAGGGGCCGAACGCAGCCAGCCGGCCGGCGCTCAACGCCGGCTTCGCGCTGGGCATCTCGACCTTGGCGCAGAACAAGCCGCTGGCCTATGAGTTCCTGAAGTTCGTCGGCCGGCCGGACATCAACGTGCGCGTCAACACCATCGTCGGCGGCCTCGACCCCACGCGCAAGTCCACCTTCGACGCCGAGCCGTACCGCAAGCACGTCACGCCGGAGCTGGCCGACGCAGCCAAGGCAGCGCTGAGCGGCGCGTTCGCCTGGCCCACCAACGCCAAGTGGCCGGAGATGCAGGACGTGCTGACCGAGAACGTGGCCGAAGCGCTGGCCGGCACGAAGACCCCGCAACAGGCACTGGACGACACGCAGGCCAAGTGGCTGGAGATTCTCGGCAAGTGAGACGCTGAAAAGAGACCAGGGTTCGCAGAGAACCCTGGTCTCTCATGCGCTTGCGCGTTCGATGCACACCCTGCACCGCCAACACCGGCGCGAGATTCTGTGGATGGTCGGCCCGGCCGTCCTGACGCTGATCGTCTTCTCGCTCTACCCGCTGATTTACTCGATCGCCCTGAGCGCGACCGACTCCCAACTAGCGCGTCCCTTCCGCGAGTTCGTCGCATTCAAGAACTACACCGACGCTGCCCGCGATGCGTTGTTCGGCAACTCGCTTGTGCTCACCTTCATCTATGCCTTCGGCGTCACCGCCATCGAGACGATCATCGGCTTTGGGCTGGCGCTGTTGCTCAACCGCGAGAGCGGCCCCACGCGCTTCGCACGCACGCTGGGGCTATTGCCGTTCATCACCCCGCCCGTCGCCATCGCGGCCATCTGGCGGCTGATCTACGACCCGTCGTCGGGCATGTTGAATCACTACCTCGTGCGCGCGGGCATCCTGGAGCAGAACGTCGCCTTCCTGGGCATCCCCGGCCTGGCGATGGCTTCGGTGATGCTGGTGGACATCTGGCAGTGGACGCCGTTCGTCTTCTTGCTCTCGCTGGCGGTGCTGGCCAGCTTGCCGCATGAGCCATACGAAGCGGCTGCCGTGGATGGCGCGAACGGTTGGCAGCAGTTCATCCACATCACGCTGCCCATGTGCCTGCCCGGCCTGCTTGTCATTGCCATTTTGCGGCTGATCGGCGCGATGAAGGTCTTCGACCTGGTGTTCATGCTCACCTTCGGCGGGCCGGGATCGTCCACGCAAGTCGCTTCGTTTTACATTTACAAGGTGGCCTTCCAACAATTCAAGACCGGCTACGCCTCGGCGATGACGATCATCGTCATCATCGTGCTTTCGGTGCTGGTCACGCTGCTCACGGCGCTCTACCGGCGGGCGCAGGCGAAATACGGGCCATGACCGAACAAGCGATCTCCCCGCCTCTACGCCAGCGGCCGGCCAAGCCGCTGCACCCGATGCGCACGGCCATGCACCTGCTGCGCTGGGCGACGGTTGCGCTGCTGCTCGCGTTCACGCTCATCCCGTTGATCTTCATGGTGACGACGTCGCTGAAGTCGCCGATCGAGATTCGCGTCTCCGGCAGCTTGTTTCCCTCCGAAGGCATCTTCCTGGTGAACTGGGAGCGCGCCTTCCGCAACGTGCCCCTGCCGCGCTACCTGTGGAATTCGCTGGTCGTCGGGGTGATGAGCACGACGATGACATTGCTCGTCGCCGTGCCGGCGAGCTACGCCATCGTGCGCTTTCGCGCCGGCGGGCGCTGGCTGCCCTCGTGGATCCTCGGCACCTACGTCGCTCCGCCGATCGTGATCAGTGTGCCGGTGTTCATGTTGATGCGCTCGGTCGGCTTGGTGGATCAGCCGTTCGGATTGGCTTTGCTGCACATGGTCGCCAACTTGCCGGTAGCGACGTGGATGCTGATGGACTTCATCCGTAGCCTGCCGGTGGAAGTCGAAGAGGCTGCGCAGATGGACGGCGCATCCTACTGGGGCGTGTTGCTGCGCATCGTCGTCCCGCTCATCCTGCCCGGCCTCATCGCCACAGCAATCATCTGCCTCATCCTCTCGTGGAACGAGTTCCTGTTCGCGCTGATCCTGACCTATAGCTTGCGTTCGCAGACCTTTCCAATCGGCATCTCCGAGTTTCAGGGCGAGCACGGCCTGCAATTCGGGGAGATCTCTGCCGCGGCGCTCACCGGCATCGTGCCGGTGTATGTGCTGGCCATGTTCTTCCAGCGCTATTTGATTCACGGCCTGACGCGCGGCAGCGTGAAGTGAACTGCGTCAGAGGTTGATTAGATGAGCGTTCAATGCTCTGAACAAAAGGAGACGAAATGCTATGAAAGCAGCACGATGGCATGACCAACGCGACGTGCGAATCGAAGATGTCCCGGAATGCACGCCGAAGCCCGGCGAAGTCAAGCTGAAAGTGCACTACTGTGGCATCTGCGGCACCGACCTGCACGAATATCTGGAAGGGCCGATGTTCATCGCCAAGGAACCGCACCCGCTCACTGGCTACGGCGCACCGGTGATCATCGGCCACGAGTTCGCCGGTGAGATCATTGCTATCGGTGAAGGCGTCACCGGCTGGTCGGTCGGTGATCGCGTGGCGCTCGAGGGATATCACATCTGCCACGAATGCCACTACTGCCAGCGCCACGAATACAACCGCTGTGAGCGGCTGGCCTTCCATGGCTTCTCCGCGCCCGGTGGCTTGGCCGAGACGGTCTGCGCGCCGGCCTACCAGCTCTACCCGCTCGACCCGCGCGTGAGCTGGGAGGCATCGCCGCTGGTCGAGCCGACGGCGGTGGCCGTGCGCGCCGTGAACCACATCAAACCGCTGCTGGGCGAACGCGCGCTGGTCGTCGGGGCCGGGCCGATCGGCCTGGCAGTGCTGCAAGTGCTGCGCGCCGCCGGCATCAACCGCATCGCCGTCGTTGAGCCGGCGCGCAAGCGGCGCGAGATGGCGCTCGAATTCGGCGCGACCATCGCGCTCGACCCGCGCACCGACGACGTCGAGCGCGAAATTCGCAACTTCACCCATCAACTCGGCGCCGACATCGCTTTCGAGTGTGGCGGGAACGACGCTGCCTACCAGACGGCGGTGCGCAACACGCGCAAGGGCGCGCGCATCTGCCTCGTGAGCCAGACCAACACGCCTTTCCGGCTGTTCGTCAACGAGATCGGCTTCAACGAGCGCGTGTTGATCGGCACGGTGGCCTACTGCGGCGAGTTCGCGCCGGCAATCCAGTTGATCGCCGAAGGCAAGGTGCGCGCCAACGACATGATCACCGCGCGCATCAGCCTCGATCATCTGGTGGACGTCGGCTACCGCGAGCTGATGGAACACACCGACGAACATGTGAAGATCATCGTGTCTCCTTGGATGTAAACGTGCAGCGCGCAACACGCTTCGAGCGCGCTGCGCGCGTGATCAAGAGGCTATGTCAACGATCGCCAACAACCCCATCACTCTGCTGCCTGAGGTGCAGGCATTCTTGAAACGACCGAAGCGTTTGTTCATCAACAATGCGTTTGTCGAGCCGGCGGCCGGCAAGATGATGCCTACCGAAGACCCGGCGACCGGCGGCGTGCTCGACCACATCCCCGCCGGCGATGCAGCCGACATAGACGCGGCGGTGCGCGCAGCGCGCGCTGCGTTCGAGGGTGAGTGGCGCGCTATGTCGCCCACGCAACGCGCGGCGTGCATGTTTAAGCTGGCCGACTTGATCGAGCAGCATGCTGAAGAGTTTGCGGAGATCGAGTCGCTCGACGTGGGCAAGACCATCACCAGCGCCCGCGCGATTGACGTGCCCTTCACGGTGTATCTGTGGCGCTACTATGCCGGCTGGGCCACCAAGCTCTATGGCAAAACGCTCGACCTCAGCCTGCCACCCAGCGGCACGTTCTTCTCCTACATCCGCCGCGAGCCGGTGGGAGTGGTCGGTTGCATCATCCCATGGAACTATCCGCTGGCGCAGGTCTCGTTCAAGGTTGCGCCTGCGCTGGCGGCCGGCTGCACCACCGTCGTCAAGCCGGCCGAGCAAGCCTCGCTTGCCAATTTGCGCTTGGCCGAGTTGATCGCCGAGGCCGGCTTCCCGCCCGGCGTCATCAACATCGTCACCGGCCTGGGTGAAACTGCCGGCGCCGCGCTGGCCGAGCATCCCGACGTGAACAAAGTGTCGTTCACCGGCTCCACCGCCGTGGGTAAGCTCATCATGCAGGCTGCCGGCCGGTCGAACCTGAAACGCCTGACGTTGGAGCTGGGCGGCAAATCGCCCACCATCATCTTCGACGACGCCGACATGGCCGAGGCGATTCCGACGGCTGCGGCAGCCATCTTCAACAACAGCGGCCAGGTGTGCAACGCCGGCTCTCGGCTCTACGTGCAGCGCCGTTCGTTCGACCGCGTGCTGGAGGGCGTAGCGAATTACGCCCAGCAGTTGCGCATCGGCGTCGGCCTGGACGAAAGCACGCAGCTCGGGCCGCTGGTGACCCGCGAGCAGAAGGCGCGCGTGCTCGGCTACATGGAACAGGGGTTGCAGAGCGGCGCACAACTGGTCATCGGCGGGCCAAACCTGCTGCAGGATGTGCCGGGCAACTTCGTGTCACCCTCGATCTTCGTCAATATCACGCCGGAGATGTCCATCGTGCGCGAGGAGATCTTCGGGCCGGTGCTGGTTGCGGCGCCGTTCGACGATCCAGACGAGATCGCGCCGGTGGCCAACCAGACGCACTACGGGCTGGCGGCGACGATCTTCACCCGCGACATCAGCCGCGCACACAAGCTGGCGGCGCGCCTGAACGCCGGCGCGATTTGGATCAACTGCTTCGGCGTGTTCGACCCCAACTTGCCGTTCGGCGGGTTCAAGCAATCCGGCATGGGCCGCGAGTTCTCGCAGGAAGGCGTGGAGGCATTTACCGAGCTGAAGGCGGTCACGGTCAAGCTATAGGCGCTGGGGCGGGGGGCGGCGCGGCGTCGTCGCCTTCCTTTGCTGCCTCCTCGCCCTGCGCGCGCGGCGCCAGCTCGCTCGCCCGCTCTAACGCATTGCGCGCGGCGAGCTGCTCGGCCATCTGCTTGCTGGAGCCGCGCCCCACGCCGGCCACGTAGTCGCCTAGCCGCACTTCGACGGTGAACACCTTTGCGTGATCCGGCCCTTCGGTGGCGACCAGCTTGTAGCGCGGCGTGACGCCCAGCACGGCTTGGCTCCACTCCTGCAGGTGGCTTTTGGCGTCGCGGTCGAGCTTGGCTTGCACGATCTCCGGCGTGGTCTGAGCGAGCAACGGCACGACGAAGTTGCGCACGGCCTCGATGCCCTGGTCCAGGTAGAGCGCGCCGAGCAGCGCCTCAAAGGCGTCGCCGAGGATGTTGGCGCGCTCACGACCGCCGGTGTCAATCTCTCCTTTGCCCAGCCGCAGGCGTTCGGGCAGCCCAACCTGTCGAGCGAATTTCGCCAGCGTGCTCACGCGCACCAGCGCGGCGCGGATGCTGGTCAGCCGGCCTTCGTCGTACTCGGGGAACTGCTCGAACAACCACGCGCCGGCGATGAAATCCAACACGGCGTCGCCGAGGAACTCCAGGCGCTCGTTGTCGGCGGCCTGTTCTTCGGGATGCTCGTTGGCGTAGGAGGTGTGGGTGAGCGCGCGTTCGAGGAGCGTTGGATCGTTGAAGGCCGGCAGTTCAACCGTCATAACGCTTCAGGATCAACACGCTGTTGTGCCCGCCGAAGCCGAACGAGTTGTTCATCGCCACGTTCACGCGGTGCTTGCGTGCCTCGCCCGGCACGTAGTCCAGGTCGCATTGCGGGTCGGGCTCGACGAGGTTGCGCGTCGGCGGGATGATGCCGTGCTGGATGGCGTAGATGCACACTGCCGCCTCCAGCGCGCCGGTCGCGCCCATCATGTGACCGGTCATGCTCTTGGTGCTGCTGATGGGCACCTTGTAGGCATGGTCGCCGAGCGCAGCCTTCACGGCTTGCGTCTCGGCGATGTCGTTCAACGGCGTCGCCGTGCCGTGCGCGTTGATGTAGTCAATGTCCTCGGGCCGAACGTTGGCGCGTTCCATCGCGCGGCGGATCGCTTTCGCCGCGCCGGCGCCGCCCTCTGCAGGCGCGATGACGTGAAAGGCGTCGGTGGTCTGGCCGAAGCCGGCGATCTCCGCTAGGATGTTCGCGCCGCGCTTAAGGGCGAACTCCAGCTCCTCCAGCACCATGACGCAGGCGCCCTCGCCCATCACCACGCCGTCGCGATTTTTGTCGAAGGGCTTGGGCGAGGTGGAGGGCAGCGCGTTGTTGTGGCTGAGCGCGCCCAGCCGGTCGAAGCCGGCCATGCCCAGCGCGCTCACGGTGGCGTCTGCGCCGCCGGCGATCATGGCGACCGCCGCGCCGTGCCGGATGAGCTCGAAGGCCTGGCCCAGGCTGTCGTTGCTGGTGGCACAAGCCGAGGCGGGCGAGTAGGATGGGCCGCGCGCGCCCAGCTCGATGGCAATCATGCCCGACGCGCCGTTGCTCATGATCATCGGGATGGCAAACGGGTTGATCCGGCGCGGACCTTGCTCGCGCAGCACATCGTACTGCGCCAGCATGGTGTGGAAGCCGCCGATGGACGACCCGACGACCACCCCGACATCGTCGGCGATGTCGGGCGTGATGGTGAAGTGCGCCTGTTGCACGGCCTGGCGCGCGGCGGCAAGGGCGTACTGCTCGAACAGGTCGGTGCGGCGCACCTCGCGCGGATCAATGAAGTTGGCCGGGTCGAAGTTCTTGACTTCGCACGCGACGTGCACGGGCAACAGGTTCGGGTCGAAACGGGTGATCGGCCCAACGCCGGACTCGCCGTTGATCAGCGCGTCCCACGTGCTCTCCATATCCAGTCCGAGCGGCGTGATCGCGCCGATGCCGGTAACGACAACTCTTCGATGATTCTCCATGCTTTCTCCCAGCGGTCATGGCGCGTGGGGAGAAAGGGATTGAAGGACAGAGATTGGAGCGCGGGAGAAACGCCTCTCGTCCTCCAATCTCTGGCAGCCAACCGACAGCCTACTCCCGAAACTTGGACGTTCGAACGCGCCACAGACCCTTCAGGTCTTCGATGGCCGTGGGGATGATCTTCACCCGGGAATCGAGATCCTCGATCCACTCCA
>JANWYN010000138.1 GCA_025055235.1 Candidatus Roseilinea sp.
ATGTGTCGTGAGCGCGGAACAGAATCCGCACCGCGCAGCGCGATTTTGCACCCCGGTAGATGAATGCGCTGATCGCGTGACGTGGCACCTCAGAACGCGAGCGAATAAATGATCTCATCGGCGATCTCCTCGGCAGGCACATCGGGTGGGAAACACATCGTCCATAGGCCCTGTGGATTCAGATAGATGATGTAAGGCGTGAGCGGGACGAGCGCGCTGCCTGTCTGGCGCGATGCCTGCAGCACGGTCACGCCGTGCTTGTGCGCGAACGGCACGGCCGTCTGCGCGTCCGCCGTCAGCGCCATGAAGTCCGGGTCATACGAGCGGACCAGGCGCAGCAACGAGTGCGGCCGGTCGCGCCCGGCGTCCACGCCGATCATCACGAAGCGCACGCGAGACGCATGCG
The DNA here is from genome assembly GCA_025055235.1 of Candidatus Roseilinea sp. Lineage (GTDB taxonomy): Bacteria > Chloroflexota > Anaerolineae > J036 > Brachytrichaceae > JAAFGM01. The sequence goes on from JANWYN010000138.1 coordinate 407, forward strand.
CGCCAAGCGCGGCCTTCACGCGGGTGAACTGCTTTAGCACGTGCGGGCACAAGCCATCGCAGTCGCGCGTGCCGAAGAACAACAGCACGCCATAGCCGCGCAGTTCGTCCAGCGTGAACGGGTCCATGTGTCCGTTCACAAAGGTCACGTTGGGGGGACGCAACGGCGCGTGCAGGTGAATCGCTCGCTGCAACGGCGCATCGGTGTATTCCGGCAGGGCCAGCGGCGCAATCGTGCGCCAGGCCATGCGCAAGTGCATGCGCGCGCGCACGACGCCGAGCTGCGCCAAACGGCCGGCGATGGGCGCGCCGGCAATCATTCCGGCGCACAGCAGCGTTGCAAAGCAGGCGTATGCAGTCGTTTTGAGCGGCGTCATGCGGCAAAGCATGTGAGAGGGCGCAACGACAACCGCGCCCTCTCAGGCCGGATTCAGCGGCCCAGCGTCATCAAGTAGCCGATCAGCGCTTCCAGCTCGGTGTCGCTAATCTGATCCTTGAAGTTCTGGATCATCACGCCCTTCGGACATGGGCCGGTGGGGCACTGGGCGACGACGAAGGCGTTCGGGTTAAGGATGGACTCGCGGATGTATTCCTCGACCGTCGTCGCCTTGCCTTCGCTGCTCTTGTATTCGGCGCTGGCGATGGTCTTCTGGGCGTTGGTGTAGAGGTTGTCCAGTGCCGGACCGACTGCGCCGTTGGCGAAGCCCTGGATGGCGTGGCAGGCTTGGCAGCCATACTTGTTGAAAGCTGCCTTGCCTTTCTCCACGATCGCCGCCGGGACTTTGGTCGGCTCGGCAGCGGGCGCGGCCGGCGGCGCCTGCGTCGGCTCGGGAGCCGATCCGCCGCCGCACGCCGTCAGTGCCAGCGCGCAGCCCGCCGCGACGGCCAACAACACATATCGGACGTCTTTGTAGTGTTTCGAGGTCTTCATGTGAGTGATACTCTCCTAGGAAAGGTTTGTAGACTCGATTCACAGGATGGGCGCGCATGCGCCCATCCTGAGAGATCACTGATTAGGGTTTCGGCGCGGCCTCGACGCGGAAGAAGCGCTGCCCGCGGCAGCCGTTCACGCACTGGCCGTTGGCCAGCGAGAGGCCGAAGTTCGGGATCAGCCGGCGGCAATCAGGGTCATCCACGCCGGACATGCAGCCGGCCGGCTTGGGCGTGGACTCGGCGATGTTGACGTTCGTCAACAGGCCGGCCAGGTCGGCCACGATCTGATCCTTGCTCGGGTCGAAGCGGTTCAATCGGATGGTGACGACGTTAGGGTTGTTGCACGGCTTCTCCGGCGGCTTGTTGGCCATGCCATGCGGATCGCCGCCGTGGCCCTTCTCCATCTTGCCGCAGCCGGTGCTGCCCAGGTGGATGAACCATTTGTCGTTGGGTGGCGCGCTGTTGGTGGCCAGGTCAATCCGCACGAACTTGTAGCCGGTCTGCCAGTTCCACCACAGCGCCTGGATGTTGAGCGGCGCTGCCTCGACGGCCACATCGGCATGGTTCAGCTCGAAGGGGATGCCCATGTCGAAGACGATGCCGGTGTATTTGCCGGCCGGCGCCTTGCCGACGATCACATCGCGCACGTCGGCGTTGCCGGTATCCTTGCACATGGCAGTGCCGTCCTCGAAGTCGAGCAGCGCGATCCGGTCGGTCTGCCATTTGCCGTCGGGGACGAGTTCGAATGGCACTTCGCCGCCGGGGCCGATCAGCCGGATGTTCGAGATATATAGCCGAGCGTCCATGATCTGCGCCGTGGTGCGCCGCGCGCCCAGGTTCTTGATCTCTTTACCACAAGCGACCGGCTCTTTGCCTGCCTTGAAGGCGAACTTCAGCGTCATCTCGGCCATCTCGGCCAGGGTGAATTTGAAGCTCCCCTTTTCGGAATGGCCATCGGTGGACAGGTTCTTCCATTCCACGGTGTAGCTACCCACGGTAAGCTTAGCCGGCACCTCGGCGATCAGCGTCTTCTTGGATGCGTCGGCCGGATCAAGCACCGGTTTGCCGAGTTCGATCTTGTTCTTCTTCTCGTCGAGCAGGGTGATCGAGTGACCAACGTCCTGAAGCGCTTCGCTGAACACGAGTTTGATTTGCTTGGGCGAAGTGCCGATCGTCGAGTTCGGCGCCGGCTCGGCGCTGATGAGCACGGCGTGTGCGGAGGTCGTTCGATTCGTCGTCAGGATGAGCGATGCGGCGAGCGCGAAGGCTGCCGCCAGTTGAATTGAACCTTTCATCGTGCTTGAGATTTGAGGCGCTCGTGCCATTCCAGCGCGAACGCAATGGCGCCCGCTGCGAGGATCGCCAGTGCGGCGATCTGCAACGCGCGCTGAAAATCCGGATCGGTCATCACCATCATGTGCGTCGAGCCGTCAGGCATCTGGTGGGTCACCATGTGGTGCGGCGGCGAGGTAGAGGCCAGCAGGGCCGCGCCGGCGAAGACACCGACCACCAAGATCGCCTCGGCCAGCAGCGTGCGGCTAAAGCGCCGCACGTCGCCCGGCGACCGCATGCGCCGCTGGGTCACGAACTTGTGCAGCGCCGCTAGCGCGATCGCGCCGGCGGCCAGGACGATCTTGAGCAGGATCAGCCGGCCGTAATCGGAGTTGCGCAGGGCATCGGCATCGGAGACGTGCACCGACGAGAGCGCGATGCCCGTGCCGGCGGCCAGTGCGACGCCGGCGATGCCCAACGGCGAGAAGCGCCGGATCAACGCGCGCGCCAATTCGACGCTCCCACGCACCTGATTGCGCAACACGCAGCGCACGGCGAGGAGCAGAGCAGCCAGGCCGCCGCCCCACAGCGCGCCGGCGAAGAGGTGCGCAAAGTCCGCAGCGACCGGCATCCACCCCTCGCCCATCGCGGCGCTGTGGCTGGTGCGGGTGATGGTCGCCTGCGCTGCCAGGCCGGCCAGCGCGCACCCGGCCAGCCAAGCCGCCGGGCTCACGGCGAGCTTCAGCGCGAGCAGCGCAATCAGCCCGAGCACCAGCCGGACGAGCCACATCTGCCCGAGCAGCGAGCGCCGCACGAACTCGATCCACTCCTCGACGCTGCTGAACTCCAGTTCGAGCGGCGCAACCTGCGCGACGAAGAATACGGTCGCGCCGGTCAGCATCACCAGCGAAGCGACGACCAGCCCGCGCCGGGCGAAGGCCAAGACCGGCTGTGTATCAGCAGCGTGACGGCGGAAGACCGGCAATACGACACCGGCCAGGCCGATCGGCAGGCCGACCATGAGCATGAGCGCGATGTAAAGCGCCGCTCGCGCCAGCGGCTCTAGTGCGTTGATAACGCCTCCGGCTAGAGACTGAGGTGTGATGACGACAAACGCGCGTGTGTGCGAAGACAATTCACGTGATGCGCAGCGAACGCACCGCACGCGCCCGGCGCGCCGGCAGACACATCACGATGTGACAACGGGGCGGATCGAGCGAGGACGGGGAGGCGGTGTGGGCACGGCGAGGACCGGCTGGCTAAGGTGTAAGAGGGGAACGACGAATTGCAGTGCGATGACCGACGCGCCGATGGCAAAGCCCAGCGCCAAGAGAAACTCCGTGACGCTGTTCACCATCTGTCTCAGGCGCATCAGGGGCGCGTGATCGTCGTCGTGATGATGCGTATGCTGCGACTTGCGCTCGGATAGGCTCAGCGCATGTAGGCGCGCCATCTCGGCGAGCGAGATCGGCGGCCGGGCAACGTGGCGCTGCAGTTCGCAGA
>JANWYN010000063.1 GCA_025055235.1 Candidatus Roseilinea sp.
AATGACAGTAACCCCCAATCGTCATGCCCGCAGATCCCCGCCTGCGCGGGGATGACAGGGCATCCAGAGATCGAACCCGCTGGATTCCCGCATGCGCGGGACTGACGTGCGCATGCCTGAGCGAGGTGATAGTGGGTTGCCGTCCACTAAAACCGTCATGCCCGCAGATCCCCGCCCTCTGCGAGGATCTTCGACCTGCGCGGGGATGACGGTGACGCCCCAATCGTCATGCCCGCAGATCCCCGCCTGCGCGGGGATGACAGGGCATCCAGAGACCGCGTGAGGCTGGATTCCCGCATGCGCGGGAATGACGTGCGCATGCCTGAGCGAGATGACGGCGAGTTGCAATCCACTGCAACCGTCATGCCCGCAGATCCCCGCCTGCGCAGGAATGACTGACCAGCACCTGCACAACAATCACGTGCCCTACACGATATCGTCATACAAGTCTCGCCATTCCGGGTTTTGCGCCTCGATCAGTTTCAACTTCCACGCGCGATTCCATTTCTTCAACTGCTTCTCGCGCCGGATAGCATCAAGCATGCTGGTGTGTAGCTCATAGTAAACGAGCATGTGCACGCCATACTTCTTGGTAAACCCCTCGGCAACATCGTTCTTGTGCTCCCAGATGCGCTGGCGTAGGTTGCTTGTGACACCGATATACAGTGTCCCGTTGCGCCGGCTGGCGAGGATGTATACGGCGGGTTGCTTCATAGGCGCCTTTGCCGGGATGATATACCGCTTGACGCGAAGGCGAGGCAGGGTCGGGTCTGGATTCCCGCATGTGATCCTATAGCTGCTGACTCGGTCTCGAGGTACCGCTATGCTTGCGCAGGCAGGCATCATGATGGAAGGCACGAGGCTGGATTCCCGCATGCGCGGGAATGACGTGCTGACGCCCCAGCGAGATGATAGCGGCTCTCCCAGCCGTCACGACCGTCGTGCCTGCAGATCCCCGCCCTCTGCGAGGATCTTCGACCTGCGCGGGGATGACATGCGCAAGGCCGCCTGCACTATGCCCCAACAACACCGACGGGCATACCGGCCTATAATCCGCGCATGTCCTCGCCCACGCCGGAGCGACTCGCCGATGACCTCGCCGTGCCACCGCTGGAGAACGGCGACTTCCTCACGCGCGATGAATTCGAGCGCCGCTACGAAGCCATGCCTCATATCAAGAAGGCAGAACTCATCGAGGGGATCGTGTATATGACCTCGCCGCTCAAAGCCGACCACGGCATCCCACACGCCAAAATAGGCGCATGGCTCAGTGTTTATAGCGCCTCGACTGCTGGCACAATAGTGCTCGATAACGTGTCCTATCGCATTGACCAGGACAACGAGTTCCAGCCGGACCTGATCCTGATGATTGCGCCGGAACGCGGCGGGCGGGCGCGCATTGACAAGGACGGCTGCGTCGAGGGTGCGCCGGAGCTGATCGTCGAGGTTGCGTCGAGCAGCACGTCCAAAGACCTGCACCAGAAGTTCAACGTGTATCGCCGCGCCGGTGTGCAGGAGTACTGCGTCTGGCAGGTGCGCGACCGGGCCATCGCCTGGTGGGAACTGCGCGCCGGGCGATACGAGCCCTTGCCGGCGGATGCCGATGGCGTGCTGCGCAGCCGCATCTTCCCCGGTCTATGGCTGGACGCGCCGGCGCTGCTGCGCGGTGACATGCTGGCGGTGCTCGAACGCCTGCAGGCCGGCTTGCGCGCGCCCGAACACGCCGCCTTCATCGCCCAGATCGGCGCGTGAGCCGCGCGCTGCTTCACCCCCTGCCGTCGCGGCTTGGCAGCACTTGGTAATTGGTAATTCGTAAATCCCCAATATGCGAGACGAAAGACGCAAGACGTAAGACGCAGGAAGTAAGACGCAAGACGTAAGACGCAACCCGCAACGCATCCAACGCGCATCTAACATTTCTTGCACATCTTTCCGCGCTTGGGCGTGACCCATCACGCAGTTGTGCGTGAAGAAAACGTAACATACGTCTCAGCGCTGCTTTAGCGAACGAGATAGACTGTGGATAGGCTAAGCCGAAACCCGGTTTCTCAGCTCACAAGAGCCGGCGACGACCTAAGTGAAAGCTAGAAACCGGGTTTCTGCGTAAGAGCCAAGCGTCGGCTTCAGCCGATGACGTTTCTGAACATGTTTGGAGGACGGTCATGATTCGTGTCGAAGGCTTGAAGAAGTCCTACGGCGCCATTCAGGCCCTCCGCGGGGTGAGCTTTCAGGTGGCAGCCGGCGAGATCGTCGGCCTGCTCGGCCCGAACGGCGCCGGCAAGTCCACCATCATCAAGATCCTCACCGGCTACTTACAGCCCGACGAGGGCATCGTCGAAGTGGACGGCCTGGATGTGCTGACACAGCGGCTGGAGGTGCAGGCGCGCCTCGGCTACCTGCCCGAAAACACGCCGCTTTACCCCGACATGACGGTGCAGGCCTACCTCAAGATGATGGCCGACCTGCGCCGGATCCCCGAAGATCAGCAACTCGAATACATCTCCGAGGCGGTGTATGCCACCGACATCGCCGGCTTCCTCAACCGGCCGATCGGCAAGCTGAGCAAAGGCATGCGCCAGCGCGTGGGCCTGGCCCAGGCCATCCTGCACAAACCGCGCCTGCTCATCCTCGACGAGCCGACGATCGGCCTGGACCCGACGCAGCTCATCGAGATCCGGCAGCTCATCCGCCAGCTGGCGCAGAACAGCACCGTGTTGTTCTCCAGCCACATCCTGCCGGAGGTGGAGGCGGTGTGCCACCGGGCGATCATCATCATGAACGGCGAAATCAAGGCCGACGCCCGATTGGCCGACCTGGCCGCGACCAACAACGCGATCGTGGCGCTGCAAAAGCCGGTGGCCGACTTCGACAAGATGCTGCGCAGCATCCGCGGCGTGAAGCGCGTGGAGGCGCTGCCGGCGGCAAACGGCGCGCCGCACTACCGCGTGTACGGCGAAGGCGATGTGGACTTGTGCCCGGCGCTCTATGCCGCGGCGACGCAGATGGGTTGGCCGCTGCGCGAACTGCGCGCCGACACGCGCACGCTGGAAAGCGTATTCAACGAACTCGCCACCCGCGGCTGACACAAGACCAAGACGCAGGACACAAGACGCAGCACGCAGGACGTAAGACGCAGGACGCAATCCGTATCCACGCATTCCGTCTTGCATCTCGCGTAACACGGAGGCGCTTCTATGAAGACCATCCTGGCAATTGCACGCAAAGAGTGGAACAACTACTTCAGCTCGCCGCAGGCACTGATCTTTATCGGCGTGTTCCTGGCGGCCAGCTTGTTCATCTTCTTCTGGGGCGAGACGTTCTTCGCCCGCGGCGTGGCCGAGATGCGCCCGCTGTTTCGCTGGATGCCGCTGTTGCTGATCTTCCTCGTCGCGGCGCTCACCATGCGCCAATGGAGCGAGGAGCAGCGCAGCGGTTCGCTGGAGATGTTGCTGACGCTGCCCGTGCCGGCATGGCAACTGGTGGCCGGCAAGTTCCTGGCGGTGATGGGGTTGGTGGCGCTGGCGCTGGCGCTCACGTTGCCGCTCACGTTCACCGTGGCGCTGTTGGGCAACCTGGACTGGGGGCCGGTGATCGGCGGCTACATTGCTGCGCTGCTCATGGCCTCGGCGTACGCGGCCATCGGCCTGTTCGTCTCCTCGCGCACCGATAACCAGATTGTCGCGCTGATCGTCACGGCGCTGGTCGGCGGGGCGTTCTACCTGATTGGCAGCCCGCTGGTGGTGGACTTCGTCACCGGCAGCACGGCGGAGTTCTTCCGAGCGCTGGGCACCGGCAGCCGCTTCGAGAGTATTGAGCGTGGCGTGATTGACCTGCGCGACCTGGCCTACTACGTCACGCTGGCGCTGATCTTCCTGACGTTGAACGCGTGGTCGCTGGACCGCAAGCGCTGGAGCGCCGGCCCGCGCACGGCCGAGTATCGCCGCACGGCCAACCTCACCAGCGGCCTGGTGGCGCTCAACCTGGTCGCCGTCAACGTGTGGATGGGGCCGCTGCAGGCTTTGCGCGCCGACCTGACCGCCCAGCGCGAGTTCAGCCTCTCGCCGGCCACGTTGAACTTGCTCAGCGAGCTGCAAGAGCCACTGCTCATCCGCGCCTACATCAGCGAGAAGACGCACCCGCTGTTGGCGCCGTTGACGCCGCGCGTGCGCGACATGCTGCGCGAGTACCAAATCGCCGGCCGCGGCCAGGTCACGGCTGAAGTTGTTGACCCGATCACCGATCCGAACCTGGAGGCCGAGGCCGCGCGCACCTACGGCATCCAGCCGACGCCGGTGCAGGTGGCCGGGCGCTACGAGGCGTCGCTCATCAACACTTACTTCGACATCCTGGTACGCTATGGCGACCAGAACACCGTGCTGAACTTCCGCGATCTGATCGAGGTGGAACAGCGCCGCGACGGCACGGTGGATGTGCGCCTGCGCAACCTCGAATATGACCTAACCCGCGCCATCAAGAAAGTGACCACCGGCTTCCGCGGCATCGAGTCGGTCTTCGCCGCGCTGCAGAAGCCGGCGCGCCTGACCATCCTCGTCACGCGGCAGACGCTGCCCGAGGCATTCAAGGACGTGCCGGGGCTGATGGAGAAAGTCGCCCAGGAGATCCAGCAAAAGTCGGGTGGCAAGTTCGAGTATCAAGTAGTGGATCCCGACCAGCCCAACGTGACCTTCACCCGCAAGACGCTGGTCGAGCGCTACGGCCTGCAGCCGACGCCGGTCTCGCTGTTCGGCCTGGATTCGTTCTACCTGAACATGCTGCTGGAGATGGACGGCAAGACGCAGGCGATCTATCCCGAAGGTGACTTCACCGAGTCATCCATCCGCACGGCCATCGAGTCGGCGCTGAAGCGCAACGTCGGCGGCTTTCTGAACGTGATCGGTTTGTGGACGCCGCCGCCGCAGATGGGCATGTTCGGCGGCGCAGACCCGGGCAACTGGCGGCTGATCCGCGAGCAACTGAGCCGCGAATACACCGTGCGCGACGTGAATCTCTCGACCGGCCAGGTGCCGCCGGACGTGAACACGCTGATCGTCATCGGCCCGCGCAACCTGGACGACAAGGCGCGCTATGCGATTGACCAGTACCTGATGCAAGGCGGCTCGGTGGTGATCGCCGGCGGCAACTATTCGCTGATGCTCGGCTTTGGCTCGCCCATCTTGGAGCCGGTGCAGAACGGCCTGAACGAGATGCTGGAGCATTACGGCGTGAAGATCGGCCAGGGCTTGGTGATGGACCCGCAGAACGAGCCGTTCCCGGTGGAGGTCAACCGCGACATCGGCGGGTTGATCGTGCGCGAGCTGCAAGCAGTGAACTATCCGTTCTTCGTGGATGTGCGCCCCGACGGCATGGATCGCAACAACCCGATCGTCTCGCGGCTGCCGGCGGTGACGATGAACTTCGTCTCGCCGATCGAGGTGGATGAGCAGAAGAACGCCAATCGCAAAGTGACGACGCTGCTGCGCTCCACCGATCAGTCGTGGGTGCGCACCAATGCCAGCGTACAGCCCGACTTCCAGGCACACCCGGAGTTTGGCTTCCCGGTCGAGGGCGAACGCAAGTCGCGCCCGCTGGCCGTCGCCATTCAGGGCAGCTTCGAGAGCTTCTTCAAGGGCAAGCCCTCGCCGTTGCAGGCCACACCGACGCCGGCGCCCACGCCTGCGCCCGGCGCGACACCCGAGCCCACGCCCACGCCTGAGCCGGTGCGGCCGGTCGGCGCGACCATCGAGCAATCGCCCGACACGGCGCGGCTGGTGGTGATCGGCAGCGCCGACTTTCTGAACGATGCGCTGCTGGAGCTGTCGTCGCGACTGGGCCAGGAACGCTACCTGAACAGCCTGCAATTCATGCAGAACGTGGCCGACTGGACGGTGGAAGACCTGGAGCTGTTGGACATTCGCACGCGCGGCACGGTGACGCGCGCCCTGCGCCCGCTGGCCGAGAGCGAGCAGCGTGCGTGGGAGATCGCCAACTACGCGGTGATGGTGGCCGCGTTGTTCGCGATCGGCGTGATTTGGCGGCTGCGCCAGCGCGCCGAGCCGCCGATGCAGCTTGCGCCGGTGACCGTTCCTGCGCGCGCCGGCGACGCGCGCCCGATGCGCAAGGAGGTGAGCTAAGATGAATCGCCGCAACCAAATCCTCGCCGTTCTGCTGGTCGTCCAGATCATCGTCGCCGCGATCGTGCTTGTGCTGCCCGCGCAGGCATCCAACCGGACGCTGCGCCCGCTGATGGCCGAGGTGGCCGCGGCGGACGTGACGGCGCTGACGATCCAGGAGAAGCCCGACCGGCGCGTGCGCATGGCCAAGAAGGACGGCCAGTGGGTGTTGCCGGAGATCGAGGACTTCCCGGTGAACGAGACGAAGGTGAACGAGTTGCTGGATAAGCTGGTCGCTGTGCAAGTCGGCCAGCCAGTAGCCACGACGGCGACCAGCCATGCGCGCCTGCAGGTGGGCGAAGATGCTTTTGCGCGGCGCGTGGACTTGACCACGAACAAAGGCGACCGGACGATGTTCTTCGGCCCGGCGCGCGGCGGCAGTTCGCACGTGCGCTTGGGTGGCTCGAACGACGTCTTCCTAACCACCAAGCTGGCGACCTTCGACATTCCCGGCGACTTGTCGAGCTGGATCAACACGATCTACTTCACGTCCACCGAAGCTGCGGTGGGGCAGGTGGCCATCACGAACATCACCGGCACACTGCAGTTCCAGCGCAACGTGAGCGACGTCTGGGAGTTCAAAGGGCTGGCCGCAGGCGAGACCTTCAACCCCAGCCGGCTGGAGACCATCCTCTCGCGCGTCTCGTCGCTCTACATGATCCGCCCGCTGGGCAAGACGGCCAAACCCGAATACAGCATGGATCGTCCGACGGCGACGATCACCCTCACGCTCAAGTCGGATCTCTCCAGCCTGGCCCCGCTGGTCTTGACGATCGGCGCGAAGCAGGAAGCCGACAACGCCTATGTGGTGAAGTCGCGCAGCTCGCCGTGGTATGTGCTCGTGAATGCCTTCATCCTGGACGAGATCGTGAACGCGCGGCGCGAGGACTTCATCCAGCCGCCGGCCACGCCGACGCCGGAAGCAACTGCCACGCCGGCGCCGTAGCAAACGTTTACGCGGCGATTGGAAATCGCGCGCTACACAAGGCGAAGTCGCCCTGCGGCGGCTGGGGGCAGTCCGCGCAGGCGGACTTTGCGCTGAGTTGCCGCGACTTTGAGTCGCCGTAGGGGGCTGTAGTCGCAGACACTTCCTGGTCTCCATGACTTCGGAAGTGTCTGCCCGACTTGATTGACCCGATTGACCTGATTGACCTGACTGACCTGCCCGACTTGCCGACCTGCCCGACCTGCTTGACCTCCTCCCCTCGCCCGGCCATACTCCCTGCATGCGCCCGCTCCGCATCATCAACGCCGTCGCGCCCATTCGCATCTGCGACAACGGCGGCTGGACAGATACTTGGTTCGCCGGCCACGGCAAGATCTTCAACATCGGCGTCTACCCGTACATCGAAGTGCAGGTCGAGGTCTTCCCGCCCGATGCGCAAGCCGAGCGCATCGTGGTCTACGCGGAGAACTACGGTGAGCGCTTCACCGTCACGCCCGGCGTCCGTTGGCAGGCGCATCCGCTCATCGAAGCGGCGATCGAGCGCATGGGCGTCCCCGACGACGTAGCCATCCGCGTCGCCATCTACAGCGAAGCGCCTGCCGGCGCCAGCACCGGCACTTCGGCCTCGGTGGCCGTAGCGCTGATCGGCGCGCTCGACCGGCTCACGCCCGGCCGCATGACGCCGCACGAGGTGGCCTACGCCGCGCATGCCGTGGAGACGGAGATGCTGAAGCGACAGAGCGGTATTCAGGACCAACTGTGCGCGGCCTATGGCGGCATCAACTACATCGAGATGCACCGCTATCCGCACGCCAGCGTGTCGCAGATTCGCGTGCCCGACGCGGTGTGGTGGGAGCTGGAGCGCCGGCTGGCGTTGATCTTCTTGGGCCGCACGCACGACTCGTCGCAGGTGCACGAGCGCGTGATCCGCGAGCTGGAGGACGCCGGGCCGGACAACCCGAAGATCGCAGCGCTGCGCCGCGCTGCGGAGAAAGCGCGCGACGCGGTCTATGCCGGCGACTTCGCTGCGCTTGGCCGCGCGATGGCCGAGAACACCGAGGCGCAGGCTGCGCTCAACCCGGCGCTGGTGAGCGCCGATGCGCTGCGCGTGATCGAGATCGCGCGGGCGCACGGCGCGCTGGGCTGGAAGGTGAACGGCGCCGGCGGCGAGGGCGGCTCGGTTACCTTGCTGTGCGGCGACCTGTCACACGTCAAGCGCGCGATGATCCGCGCCATTGAGGCCGACGCGCCTCCCTGTCGTGCTATCCCGATCTACCTCAGCCGCTTCGGGCTGCGCACGTGGGAGATGGCGGGTCAGTAGCTCAACGTGATTCGGCGATCGGAAATTGCGCGTGCTGCAAAGGCGGCGGCGCGGCGATTGGAAATCGCGCGCTACACAAGGCAAAGTCGCCCTTCGGCGACTAGCCTCGGGTAACGTGAATCAGTAAACCAAATTTACATCTTTTAGCTAAATACCGCAGGTTTGGTATAGTATTTTTGTGAAAATTCAGCGTGCGGCGCTCAGTCAGATCAAGGATTTGCTCTTGCCCGGCAAGGTCGTCGTGCTGTATGGGCCGCGCCAGGTCGGCAAAACCACGCTGGCCAAAGATCTGCTAGATGCAGTGTCATGGCGCAGCCGCTTCGTCAACGCCGACGAATTGATCTACCGTGAAGCGCTGGCCAGCCAAAGCCGGCAGCGCCTGGGCGAAGTGCTGGCCGATGCCGAATTGCTGGTGATTGATGAAGCGCAGCGCGTGCCGGACATCGGTCTTAACCTCAAGATCCTGGTGGATAGCTTCCCTCACGCGCGGTTTCTCGCGACCGGCTCGGCATCCTTCGATCTCGCGAATCGTGTTCGTGAGCCGTTGACCGGACGGGCGTTTACGCTGACGCTTTACCCCATCGCCTATCAGGAGATTCGCGCAACGTTTGGCGCGCTTGAGGCGCGCAGCCAGTTGGAGCGTTGGCTGGTGTGGGGCGGCTATCCCGCCATCGTGACCGAGTCCAATCCGGTGATGCGTGAGCGGTTGCTCGGTGAAATTACCGGCGCATACCTGTATCGCGACATGCTCGAGCTGGAAGGCGTTCGTCACGCCGACAAGATCGTCGCGCTGCTACGTCTGCTGGCCTTCCAAATCGGCCAGGAAGTTTCGGTCGCCGAGTTGGCCGGCAGCCTGGGCATGAGCCGCCCGACTGTCGAGCGCTATCTGGATCTTTTGGAGAAGGTATTCGTCATCTTCCGGCTGGGTGGATTCTCGCGCAACTTGCGCAAAGAAGTGACCAAGAACGCGCGTTACTACTTCTTCGACAACGGCATTCGCAACAGCCTGATTCAGAATTTCAATCCACTGCACCTGCGCCCAGATGCCGGCCAACTGTGGGAGAACTACCTGATGATCGAGCGTCGCAAGGCCAACGCGCTGGCCGGCCGCTCGGCCAACGCGTATTTCTGGCGCACATACGATCAGAAAGAGATTGACTACCTCGAGGAAACCGGCGGCCGGCTGCACGGCTACGAATTCAAGTGGGGCGAGCGCCCCATGCCGCGCAAGACCAGCCGCGAGTTCCTCACCGCCTATCCCGGTTCGGTGCTAACGACGGTCACCCCGGACAACTTCGAGGCGTTCCTGTCCTGATGACTCAAGTTGCGCGGCGATTGGAGATCGCGCTATGCAGGGCGAAGTCTGAGCAGGCGGACTTCGCCCTGAGTTACCCGCGACTTTGAGTCGCCGGGCGGGGTTGCACCGGTTACGCGGCGATTGGAAATCGCGCGCTACACAAGGCAAAGTCGCCCTGCGGCGACTGGGTTCAGTCCGTGCAGGCGGACTTCGCCCTGAGTTACCCGCGACTTTGAGTCGCCGCAGACTGTCTGCTCTAGCGCGCGGCGAACTTGAACACCGTCATGGAGTGAAAGGTTTCGCCCGGCCGCAGCACCGTGCTCGGGAAGTTGGGCTGGTTCGGCGCATCGGGAAAGTGCTGCGTCTCGAGGCATAGTCCGGTGCGCCGGCCGTAGACCGTCCCGCCCTTGCCGGTGATCGAACCATCCAGGAAGTTGCCGGTGTAGAGCTGCATGCCCGGCTCGGTGGTGTATACCTCCAGTGTGCGGCCGCTCGACGGCTCATAGACGCGCGCGGCGAAGCGTAGCTCGCCCATCGCGCCGTTGATGACGAAGTTGTGGTCGTAACCGCCGGCGCGGGCAATCTGCTCGTGCGGGTCGTCAATCCGCGCGCCGATGCGCATCGGCCGGCGGAAGTCCAGCGGCGTGCCCTCGACGGATTGCAGCTCGCCGGTGGGGATGAGCGCTTCGTTCACCGGCGTGAAGTAGTCGGCGTTGATCATGATCTCGTGGTCGAGGATGTCGCCCCGGCCGGCGAGGTTGAAGTAGGTGTGGTTGGTCAGGTTGAGGACGGTCGGCTTGTCGGTGCGCGCCAGGTAGCGGATGCGCAGCGCGTTGTCGCGCGTCAGCGTGTAGGTCACCGTCACGTAGAGGTTGCCCGGATAGTGCTCTTCGCCGTCCTCGCTCAGGTAGGACAGCGCCAAGCTGATCGCGCCGTCGCTGCGGCCGGTCGTCGCGCGCCACAGCTTTTTGTCGAAGCCCACAAGGCCGCCGTGCAGGTGATTCGGGCCGTTGTTCACGGCGAGCTGATACGTCACGCCGTCGAGTGTGAAGCGCCCGCCGGCGATGCGGTTGGCGAAGCGGCCGGTGATGCAGCCGAAGTAGGGGTGCTGCGCCAGGTAGCCGTCGAGCGAATCGAAGCCCAGCACTACGTCGCCGAGGTTGCCGTTGCGATCCGGCGCGCGCAGCGAGGTGATGATGCCGCCGTAGGTCATGATCTGCACGCTCACGCCGCCGTCGTTTTCGAGCGTGTATCGCTCGACGCCGGCGCCGTCAGGCAGTTTGCCGAAGGGATGTTTTTGGATGTTCATGGTTGGGTTGCTGGTTGCTAGTTGCTGGTTGCTGGTCGCTAGTTGCTAGTTGTTGGTGGAGAGTGGGGAGTCGGGAGTAGGGGTGAGCGTTGCGCGTCTTGCGTCCTGCGTCTTGCGTTTACGCTCCACGATTCACGATCCACGCTCCACGCACCCACGCCTCACTCCTCCATCGCCACGAACTTCACGCACACCGGTCTGGGGACGCGAAGCTGGTCGCGGGCCGACAGCCGGCCGGTCGCTTCATCTACTGCAAAGAGCGTGATCGCATCACTCTCCTGGTTAGCCGCCCATAGAAAGCGGCCGGTGGGATCGAGCGCGAAGTTGCGCGGCCAATGCCCGCGCGTCGGCTCCTGGCCGAGCGACGACAACCGGCCATCATCCCCTACCGCAAAGATGGCGATGCTGTCATGCCCGCGGTTCGAGCCATACAGGAAGCGACCCGACGGCGCGACGTGCACATCGGCGCAATAGCTGGTCTGCGCGTAGCCTTCCGGCAGCGTCGAGATCGTCTGCAGCTCGCGCAGCGCGCCACGCTCGGCGTCGTAGGCAAACGCCGTCACCGTGTTGTCCAGCTCGTTGATGACGTAGGCGAAGCGGCCGTTGGGGTGGAAGGCGAAGTGGCGCGGGCCGGCGCCCGGCTTCACCGGCGCGAACGGCGGGTCATTCGGCGCCAGCTTGCCGCGCTCGGCGTCGAAGCGATAGATCATCACCTTGTCCAGGCCCAGATCGGCGACGAAGGCGAAGCGGTTGGCCGGATCGAGGATGATCGAGTGCGCGTGCGGTCCCTCTTGCCGCTGCGGGTTGACGCTTGAGCCGTGATGCTGCGCGAAGTCGCTGGCCTCGGCGAGCGATCCATCCGCGTTGATCGGCAACACGGCGACGCTGCCGCCGGCGTAGTTGGCGACGAGGACGAAGCGCCCGGTCGCGTCCACGCTGAGGTGGCATGGCCCCGAGCCGATGGACGATTGCCGGTTGAGCGGGTGGAGCTTGCCGGTCTGCGCTTTGATGGCGAACGCGCTCACCGCGCCGGTCGGCTTGCCACCGAAGTCGCCGATCTCATTCACGGCGTAGAGGAAGCGCCGCGAGGGATGGATGGCCAGGAACGACGGATTGGACAAGCTCTCGGTCGTGCCGAGCGGCTGCGCCGTCCCGCGTTCTGCGTCGAACCGGAAGGCGAAGATGCCTTCGCGCCGGCCGTTCGTGTATGTGCCGACGAAAGCGTAGAACATGGATGCCATGGCCTCTGTTTTACACCACCAGGCCGACCTGCGCAGCCGCCTCCACGATCAGCCGCCAGGATTCGTCGGCCAGTGGGATGCCTTCGCGCAGGCGCCGTTCGCGGATGCGAAAGTCAATCGCGCCCGGCATGACCACTTCGCTGAAGCCTTCCATCAGCGGCGTGTTCACGATATAGCTGCGCAGGTCTTCGACCAGGGCCTTGAACGTTTGCGCGCCGCAAAACGCCTCGGGGTCAATCGCGATGAGACACAGGCCGTTGACGTGCGATTGCGGTTGGCTGGCGGCGTAGCCGGCCAACACGCCGCCCAGCAATTCCACCAGCAGGGCCAGGCCGAATCCTTTATAGCCATATTGGGAGCCGAATGGCAGGATGGCGCCGCGCGGTGGGCCGTAGAACGCTCTGGGGTCGGTGGATGGCCGGCCATGCGCATCCACGATGATCCCCTCGGGCAGCGACTTGCCGGCGTGCAGGTGCACGCGGATCTTGCCTTCGGGCATCATGCACGTCGCCATGTCCAGGACGATGGGCGTGCTGCCGGCAGCAACCGGCACGGCCCAGGCCAACGGGTTGGTGCCCAGCCGCCCTTCTCGGCCGCCCCACGGCGCAACCGAATGGCCGCCGTGGGTGTTGTTCACGAAGGCCAGCCCGATCAGGTCGCGTTCGGCGATGCGCTGTACCCACGCGCCCAGCCGGCCGACGTGGTGGCTGTTCTGGCTGACTACGCAAGCCACGCCGCCGCGCGCCTTCTCGCAGGCCACCTCGACCATGGCGCGCGCGCTGACCGCGCCGAAGTTGAAGCCACAGTCCACGAGCGCTGTCGTCGGCGTCTGCTTCGCGATGGTGATCGGCGAGCCCGGCCGGATGCGTCCCTCGCGCATGTCATGAGCATACTGCGACGCGCGCATCACGCCGTGCGAGTCGAAACCCAGCAGGCTGGATTCGACCAGTTCCTCCGCAGCGATGCGCGCCTCGCCTTCGGGCGCGCCGTATGCGGCGAACAGCTTCGTGCACACGTCCAAGAGATAGTTAGGGGTGAACGTCGGCATGCGCGGAGTGTATCAACGAAGCAGCGCCCCGGCTTCGCGGAGAAACCGAGGCGCTTGCATGCCCAGGACAGGATTTGAACCTGCAAGCCTTTCGGCACTACCCCCTCAAGATAGCGTGTCTGCCAATTCCACCACCTGGGCTTGCATACAAATTATATCAGCCGCAACAACGTGGATCAATCGCAGTGCACATTCGCCAATGAAGGTGGACGTAGACCCGCCCCGGCGTAAACGCCTGGGCTGAAAGGGGCGGGATGCGCGCGGCTCGCCTGTATGCTCAGCTAAGTCCGCGTCGTTCACGGTTGACATAGAAACACGTCCGGGTGAAAATGATGGCACAATTCTGAGAAGAGAGATCAAGAGGGGGCCCGTAGTCCGACCGCGCCATCGTTCGCCGCTCCGAGCCTTTTCGGCGCTCTCCATTTACGCGCGTATCGCGCTACGATTCGTCATGAACTGGACTCGTTCGATCCGCTGGCTGGCCGGCGCGCTCCTGGTTGCAATATCGCTCGCCATCGCCGTTCCTGCGCCCAGGACAACGTATGCGCAGGGCCAACAGCCGCCTGCCCAACCCGCGCCAACGCCGGTGCCTATCCCCCCGCCTGCCCGCAAAATTGCACTGCCGCCCGGCACGTTCAACATCGCCTTGCTAGGCGTTGATAAGCGGCCGGATCGCGGCTTCTTGAACACCGATGTCATCATCATCGCCAGCGTCAACCCCGATGTGCCGATCGTCACCCTGCTCTCGATCCCGCGCGATACGCAAGTCTATATCCCCGGCGTCGGCATGAAGAAGGTCAACCAGGCCTACGCCTTCGGCGGCCCGGATCTCTTCAAAGAGACCATTCGCTACAACTTCGGCCTAGACGTCGCCAACTACGCGATGGTCAACTTCGCCGGACTGGTGCGCGCCGTGGATGCGCTGGGCGGCGTGGATGTGATCGCCACCTGCCCGATCCAGCACAACTTCCCGCGCGATCCGTATTACATGGGCGGCAGCATCGTGGCGAAGGACTACGTGGACACGTTCACCGGCGAGGTGTGGCCGGCCGGCTCGCGCGTGCCGCTGCTGCGCATAGACCTGCCGAAGCCCGGCGTGTATCGCCTGAACGGCTTGCAGGCGCTGGCCTACGTGCGGGCGCGCTACAACATCCCCGGCGGCGACGTGGATCGCGGCCGGCGCGAGCAACGCGTCGTGCGCGCGTTGTTGGCCAAAGCGCGCCAGGTCGGCTCGCTCACCAAGCTGACCGAGCTCTACAACGCCGTGCGCAACGACGTCGAAACCGACTTGACGCTGGAGAGCATCCTGCGCTACGCGATGATGATTGACAAGATCGGCGACGCCGTGGTGCGCAGCCGCTACCTGATGGGCTACGACGCCAGCGGCGCAGCGCTGGAGGGCGCGCCGAGCAACTGGAACAATCGGCTGGACTACATCCAGAAAGCCTTGAACGTCGCGCTTAACCAGCGCATCAACGACGGCATCCCGATCGAGGTGCTGGATGGCATCGGCGATCCGGGCTTCGTGCTCGCGGCAGCGGATCGGTTGAAGGAGCTGGGCTTCGTGGTGACCGCTATCAAGCCAGCCGGCCAGCGCTATGCACGCACGACGGTGATCAATCACATGACCACGAGGAAGGGCAGCGCGCTGCCGCTCCTGATGCGTACGTTCAACATCAATCAGAAGAACGTCGTCTCCGAGCCGAACCCGAACGGGCCGCGTTTCACCGTCATCGTCGGGCCGGATTTCAACACGTGCTACTACGCCAAGTCGCTGGCGGCTACGGGCAGCCAGCCGATCAAACCACAAGAGGTGGCTTCAGAGGACGCGTTGCAACCGCTACAGACCTCGGTCGTGGTCACCGACACCGCGCACATCGAACAAGCAGTCGTCGAGTCGCTCAACCAAACTGCCGTCGTGGTCACCGCAACGGCGCTGCTTGATCCGGTGGCTGCAGCCACGACCCCGCTGGCGCCGCCGGAGGTCGCGCCGCCCACCTTCCTGGTGCCGCTGGGCGACGTCGTCAACATCCGCAGCGCGCCGACCGTGCGTTCGCGCAGCCTGGGCCAGTTGCGCGGCGGGTTCAGCAGCGAGATCCTGGGCCGCAGCGTGGACGGCAACTGGCTGCAGTTCCGGATGCCGCGCAGCGGCCGGCTGGCCTGGGTGAACAAGAACGTCGTGCAGGTCAAGGGCTACTTCCAGGAGATGGCTGCGGCAGGTGACGAGGCGCAAGCCCAGTCGCCGCTGAATCCCGACCTGCCGCGGATCGTCATCCCGGCCGGCAGTGTGGTGAATGTGCGCAGTGGCCCGGGCGTGAACTTCGACATCTTGGGCCGGATGCGCGCGCGCCAATCGGCGCCGATCATCGGGCGCAGCGCCAACGGCGCGTGGTGGCAGATCGAATTCGACGGTCAGCCGGCGTGGATCTCGGCGCGCTACGTGCGCACGACGGGCAACGCCGGCAGCGTCCCGACGACGGGGCAATGACCAATCACACTAGGCCGGCCTCGGCCATTAGCCGCCTCGTCGCCTCGACCTCGTGTTCTAGCTTCATGCTTTCGTAGAGCGCGAGCGCTTGGGCGAAAGCATCCATGGCTGCGCTGCGCTGTCCCTGGTCGAGATGGACGATGGCAAGCCAGCGCCAGGCGGGCGCTTCGCCCATTGGATCCCGCAACTCCTCGGAACGAGCGGCGCGAATTGCCATTTCGAAGTATTCCTGCGCTTTGGCATGCTGCCGGCGTTGGCGCGCGATCATCCCCAGCACGGCGAAGGCATAGGGCACGGATTGGCTCACCTCCAGTTCGAAGACGCGCGCTGCATAGCTTTCGGCTTTGTCGAGTTGTCCCAAGTAGGCGCATGCTTCAGCCGCGTTCGCCAAGAGGCTGGCAGTCACGCGCTGCGAGCTGATGCGTTTGGCCAAGGCCAAGCCGGCCTCCGCCTGCGCTAGCGCCTCTTCATGTCGCCCGGCCACGATCAGCGCTGCGGACAGCATGGAATAGTCGAACAGCAGCCGATATTGCTCTCCGCGCGCCCGCTCGATGGCCATGGACTTTTCGATCAATGGAATCGCTTCGTCTGGCCTGCCGCGCTGCCACAGCAGCTCGGCCAAACGGGCGTAGAACGTGCTCAGCGACCTGTGGTTGCCCGGCACACTGTCGGCAATGGGTCTGGCCGTGTTGTAGTGCGCTAGGGCCGCATCGAAGTCCCCTCGGATAAGCGCTGCTTGGGCATAGGCGGAGTATGCGTTGATCAGCGCCAGCTTCGCTTCGCTCTCAGCCTTGTCTGCGTCGCGCAGGTGCTTGTCGTACATGTAGCTTAGTTGGGCGTGCTGGTAGGACACGGCCCGCTCAGGTTCCACCTGATAGGCTTCGATCGCTTGGCGATAGTGATGGATCGCGCGCTCAGGTTGATCGAGCAACTCGTAGGCGTCGCCCAGCAGCCGCTCGATGAACGCCCGCATCGCAGCGCTCGATCCGGGTTCGGCTTGCTCCATTTCGCGGGCTGCCGATGCGCCATCGCCAAGGATGAGGCTGAGCTGGCCACGGAATGCGCGCAGCGCATTTCGGTTTTCGACCTCATCGAGGTCGCCGATGTTGATGCGGTCGAGCAGTGTTTTGACGGACGCAGCCTGGCCGCGCGCGATCTCAGCGCTCGAATGCGCAGCCCACAGGCGCAGCGCCTGGTCAGGCCTGCGTGCCTCGATGAAGTGCTCGATGGCTGCCACGTATTCACCGTGTGCTTCGCGCACCAGCGCCGCCTTCGCATGATGCGCGATGCGCTCCTCGCCCGTCATGCGCGCCAACACGAAGGGCCGAAAGTGCGGCGTTAACTCCACGCCGCCGGCGTCGTCCTGGCGCGCCAGGCCGCGCGCGATCAGGCTGTCCAGTACGTCTGCCTGGCCTATCCAGGCATGCTGAGGTGAAGGCGCGCGAAAGACGGCCAATTGCTTGAGCAAGATGCGCTCCTCATCCGGCAGGCGCTCCCACAGGTAGCCGAACATCTGCTCGATAGACGGGCTCTCGGCATAGCGCGACAGCGCATCAGACGCGCTCGTTCCCGTCTGGCAAAGGCTGATCAGCAGACACAGCAGGATGGGATTACCATCGGTGATCTGCCAAGCGCGCTGTTGCTCGTCCGGCGTGAACGCGCCGGGCAGTGCCGCTTCGAGCATTTGCCCGACTTGCTCGCGCGACATGCCGGGCAGGGTATATAGCCGGTCGGTCTTGATGAGCGGGCGCTGGCCGATGACGAGCAGGTGCGCTGTGTGATACAAGTCGGCCAGCAAATTGGCGATCTCTCTGTGCTCGCGCCGGTCCAGATGGAGCAGATCAGCCTCATCCAGGACGATCAACAAACGTTCCCCGGCCAGTTCGCCTAAATCGTGTCGCAGCACACCGATAAGGGGCGCTCGGCGCAGTGGCCCGTGCCCGGCGTCGGCTGCTGCTTGTCGCCATGTGTTCGGCGCGCCGTTCAACCGAAGGAAATAGGCCATCGCGAAGATGAAGCTGGCCAGCCAGTCGTTCCAGCCGGCGCGCAGGGTGTACCAGAAGACCCGTTCGCCGGCATAGGCTTGGGCGTGCCGCTGTTGCCACGCCAACGCGACGGCAGCGCCGACGGTGGTCTTGCCGATGCCGGCTGCGCCGGCCAGGCTGACCGAGTAGCCCTCGCTCAAATCGGCCAGCACACGACTGACCAAATCCTCGCGGCCGACCATCGGTCGGCGCACCGGTCGTTCGGCGCGCAGGGGCGGCAAGACGAGATCGGCGAAGGCGCGTGCCAGCTTCTCGGCGGCGATGGGCCACTGGCGATACAAACTACGGCGCGCTAAGCCCACGTCCAGGGCGATGTCATCGTCGCGATCGCCGGGGACGCGCTCGAAGAACGATCGGTGAATCAGCGTGCGCGTGAAGTCATCAAGCGCATCGGTTGCGCGCAGCAGTTCGGCGCGCAGGGCGCGGCCGCGGGCCTCGGGTGTGTCGCCCTGGATGTGGCGCCCCAGCACGTAGGGCGCAGCCAGGAAGGAGCGCTCGCCGATGCAGCGGTCAATGACGCGTTGGCGTTCGTTCGGTTGGATCGGTTGCCTGCGACCTCTGCCGAACACTCCCGTGCCGGCGATCATGCGCAGCACGCGCATCACTTCCTGGGCGAACGCATCGCTGCCCAAGTCGTGCGCGCTCGACTGAGACGGATCGCGTCTAAGCTTGCCTGTCATGATGCGTATGCCATGGCGCGCGTGAGCGACGCCGGGCGCATGTGGGTAAGGAGGAGTGTACTCGCTGACGAGAAAAACACTTGCGTCGGCAGTGCGTTCCGCCGAAGGTGCGTCTGCGCCAGACTGTCACACAAGTGCGTGCATTTGGCGCACAGTGCGGGCGGCGATCTTTAAGATCAATAGAGTAGCAGCGCAACTCGCCCTGCGAGCTGGTGTTCTGCATATCAAGCGCGTCGCGAGGAAATCAATACTCAAGGGGGTCGCCATGAACAAATTGCGTGCGACATCCGGTATCATGTTCGTCGCAACATTGTTATTGAGTGGGTGCGCGTTGCCACCGGCGCCGCCAACGAGCACAGGTGTAGTTGTCACCAGAGTCACTCTAAGCAGAAAAGCCGCCCCAGAACAAACGGCGACGCCTCTGCCGCATTTAACGGACGAAGAGAGGCTCCGCATCGCGTGCAGATCATTGGCTAATTTGGTCGCTCCGTCAAGCGAGGAAGTGTATTACTGGCGAATGAATATGAACTTCAACCCATACAATCTCGCTTGTCTGGAAGTACGCCGGAAGGATCAACTGGACACCCCGAAACGTTTTGTTATTGGGTGTTCACAAGGTGGCACCCCGGCACGTCGATCCACAATTCCTGTAGATGTTCCGATTCCATCACTGCCTGCTGCTGGCGGACCAACACCAACGCCCATTGCTGCGCCGGTCGTGACACCAAGCGCTGGATATTATCTAGAATGTCCGCTCAATATACGCTGGTATCTAGAAGAAACTCGAAAAGATCCCATATTCGCTAACGTAATCACGCAAACTGCTAGTGTCTACACCTATACCTATTTCTCGATGAGTGCTCTGGTCGTGTTGCCAACTGCAATGCCTTATCGCGGACTGATTGCTGCAGTCGTGCCCATTACAAATTCTGTATCAGGAGCAACAACGCCATGCACTAGTGACTTTGTAGAATGCCAGCCGTCATTATGGGGTGTTGTATCACCTACGGTGTCTACATTTCGACTGGCAAGTGTTTACAACGGTCAATTTATCCACATCACCCCTCCGATCAAATACACTCTCGGCATTCAGGGTTGGTGGACCGGTGTGCGAGATCGCAGAAGTGCCTACGCTGAGAAGCCAGAAGATGAGGTGATTCGAGCACAAGCTTCATTTCTGGTGGACAATTCAGGATATGTGTCGGACTTAGGTTTATGGCAACAGCACAACACTGTAACGTTCAATCGCGATTTTGCGGTTGATTCGCGCAGGCGCTTCAAGTTCTGGGCAGGAGATGTAAAAGTCTACATTGGGGGTGTTCCACCTGAGTATTGCGCCTCTTTAGCTACGTGTGATTCGTTTAACGGCAGCTTACTTGAAGTCTTCATTGACCCAGGCGGCACCGGAAAGCCTGACAACATGGGTTGATCTTAACCAAGTCTCTAAGCTGACAATCTGGAGGAAAGCAATGTCCGACAACAATTGCTCTGACAACTGGATTTCACAGCAGACTGATGAGATTCACCCGCCTCCATGTTCCTGGGAAGGTGAACCGAAGCTTACCTACTCATTCGACGGGGAAGGCTGGACACCAGATTACCGAAAAGCAGTGGAGCAAGCATTCGAGTGCTGGGAAGCAGCCTTCGACAAGCTGTGTCATCAAGTTGCTCAATGTAGGCGCGTGTCATTCACCGAGGTGGACTTGCAACAACCAACGGTGCCGACACATATCTCAATCAAGTTCGTTGACCCAAGCACAAAAGTTTGTGAGGAACTGAAAGATCGTCAGGCGCACACCGACTATCCTCCTTACTGTGCGTGTAGAAAAAATAAAGAGAGCACCTGTATTCCACTCTATTTCAACAACAAGTATGAGTGGTCGCATGAACCGAAAGAGAATCACTACGATCTGTTCACCGTTGCTTTGCATGAGATTGGACATATTGTCGGACTAACCCACATAGATATAGGGAATGATGATAAAAAGCGTGATCGCGTCATGTGCAATCCCCCGCCCATTGGTAAGAGACCCTTTACCGAGGTGACTAAATACGATATTGATGACCTGAAACCGCTATACGGTACCCGATCTGAAGAAGATTGAATTTAATAGATGCTTTTATATTCTCAGGGTGAACGCGGAAAAGCTCAGCGAGTGGCCTAGCTAGCATAGCGATTCTCCTCAGGTTGCCTTCGCCAGCAGGGACAAGCGTGGCAGGTTAGATGATAGAGCACGCTCTCCGCAGCGCGCTATCGCCAATGCATCGTCGGCACGGAACGGCGCCTGCCGTGCGACATTTTTGCCCCTATCCGCGAATGCACCCCTCCCCTCACTCCGCTACGGTGTTTTGTTTGGTGCAATAGACGTTGCGCACGGGTAGCATCGCGCACGCCGGCCAGCGCCACGTTCCCCGGCAGACCGCGCAATCATTCCCCGCGACTCAAAGTCGTGAGCAACCTTAAGGCAAAGTTCGCCTCGGCGGACTCGACCGCCGGTCGCCAAGGACAGCTTTGCTCCGTTTGTTTGTCACAAAAACGCGCATGTGTGGCACACCGCCCAGCCCGCACTGCCTAATATTTCAGTTGCAGTTCGCGAACCTGCAATGACACCCGTCCGATTCAATTCAAGTGAGGTGAACAACCATGAAGACGAATGCGAAGACCAAGATCAAGGCTGCTGTGGCCCTCGGGCTGGCCATCCTGGGCGCCGTGCTGATCGCCGCGCCGGCGAATGCGGGGATCCGGGTGCGCCCGTAGGCTGCCGGTTCGCGCGCCGTCGCAGCCCGGCACAAGGGGGAGGGCTGCGACGGCGCTGCCTGGGCAGCATTGCGTTGCTTGCAGTTCAAGGAGGAGAGTCATGGAGGATATAGCATTTTTTGTAGTGCAGTGGCTTGTCGTGCCCTGCATCATGATCGCACTGTTTATCTACGCTAGAGCAATCGTCAGAGCGTTGAGTGAAAGGGAATCGAAGACATCAGCAAATGCAGGCTTTTGGGCGGGGCTAATCATTTTAGCCATCTTTGTAATCAGTCAACTAGACGCGATTCGCAATTTCCAGTTTAGTCACGACGAATTACAGGAGTTGCTGGTGCTTCCGATGATGCTTGGAGCAATTGTCGGCTTCGTGTTCATGCACCTCGTGAGACTCGTAATTCCTACTCGCCTTGTTGGTCTTTTGACTTTGGTGTTATCAGCCACCAGCAGTTCCGCGCTGTTCTCGTATGTGTTCATGAACAACTTGCGAGTCATCCTACTGCACGGCACTCTAGGCATTGCTTTGGGCAGCCTGTTGTACATTGTTCTCTTCCCGGCGGCGATGCGAAGCATTAACAAGATGGTAGGTTGAAGGCTTTTACGACGGCTCGTGTCTCAATATGCCTTCAGCTGACGCTGCTTCGTTGCACAGCGCGACTGATACATGAGCCGTTGTTACCTGCGCGCCTACGTGCTCACGGCGCGGGTCTGGCGCTACGTAGCGGTGATGCACAGCCGGATCGAGCGCGAGCTGCGCCATGACCTGACTACCCAGGAGCGGTGGAGGCTATTAATTCTAAAGGTTTTCAACTGAGCATTTTGATATCAGTATTTCACCTGCCTTTAGCTCCCAGGTGGGTCTGCTGAAGATTATGGAGCTTGCGCACATGACAACCAAGAGTTCAGGAAACTTAAAAATCAACCGATAAGCACAGTTGAGCCAAGTTCACATATCGTAAACGCAACAGAGGGGGAAGTTTCAACTACTATGGCCATTGCAAAACTTCGACGAGAATCTTTAGAGCTTTCTCGAGATAACCACTTCTGTGCATGGTCACTGTTCTGGCTCGCACAGTCTATAGGCATCGGACTGATTTTGTCCACGTTGATTCACAGGCCGCTATTACACACCGCAGTAGGCTGTCTGTACACCGCAGTAGGCTGCTTGTATCTTGGACATATTCTGATTGGAATCTTTATCGTAAGTCTGTTAGTAGTGATCGTAGCCTGTATTTACTGTTTCACCGACATTTTTAACGAGATTCGCTCGTCACTGGCCTTGAGAAGGTTTGCGTTGTTATTTCTCCTTCTTGTCCTTCTCATCTTTATTTATTTTGCTATTGCGCACCGCATCACCCCTGATTTGGCTTCGCTAGCAATCGGAGCCATCTTTCTTGCCGTGGCATGGCTGGTAATTCTCGTCGGAGGCGCTAGAGGAGCACTGGTAATCATCATCCTTAGCTCACTTGCCGGTCTTGGCCTGATAATCATCTTGTTCAAATCCGACACTACTAGTAGTTCCCGACTGCTTACAGGCGTGGGTGGCTGGTTCCTCATTGGCCTGTCATTGACCTTCATCACTCTTGTCGGCTGGCACTCGATTACTTTCCGTGAATTCGCCCTCAGCGTATCACGAATTGTTGGGCAATTCGTGCGTATCGGACGCTCGAATATCTTTCGGTTTCTGCTGCTGCTTGCCGTTGTTGGCTGGATTTACCTATGGGTCTCAAGATTGCGGAGCAGCGAAGAAATCAAGCCGGCAGAAGCCAGCGCTTTGGCGTCAATAGAAGTCGCAAAGGCTCGAGCTACTGCGGCCAGTTCACAAATCACTGCTGAAGCAACAAAGTCCAAGGCTGCGCTTGTGATCCAGCAAGCTCAAGTCACGGCAACACACGCCGCAGCAGATCGGGCTGCTGCTCTGGAGCTTACAAAAGCTGCAGCCACAGCGGCTGCCCCGATAGTAAAAGCGACGATGGAGCTTCCGATCCAGCAAGCTGAAATCAAGATAACATTCGCCGCAACGAATCAAGCTGCTGCTCTAGAGCTTACAAAAGCCGCAGCCACAGCGGCCGCCCCGATAGTAAAAGCGACAATGGAGCTTCCGATTCAGCAAGCTCAAATCACGGCAACACGCGCTGCAGCGGATCAGGCTGCTCTAGAGCTTACAAAAGCCGCAGCTACAGCAGCCGTTCCGATCGTAACAGCGACGATGGAGCTTCCCATTCGGGAAGCTGAAATTTCAGCAACAGCAAAGTCTGTGGAGATTCGAACCACAGCAGGTCTTCCGATAGTTGCACTAGGAACACTGCAGGCAACTTCAGAGCCGGCAGCCGACTCGACAGATGCATTGACCCAGATTCGCGACCATTTACGTTATATTGGCTCCAACAATCGTTGGCGGAATATACTCCTGATCACGCTTGCCCTGTGGCTCGCTATATTCATATGGAGACTCCGCAAGAGACCAGTCATTGACAAATTCGAAGACTACATGGGTGAGAGCAATTCGAAGCCAGTAGAGGGAGCAGGCAGTATCTTGCGATCAGAACTCGCACGGCTGGGTCGCCTGTTTCACGATATTGATGAAGCACGTCCGCAACCTGTAACCGGCCCACTACAGCCACTGGACATTGCACCTGCGGCATTTACTGCCGAGTCTCTTGTCAAAGAAGCACTGGGGGAAGACAGCAAGGTCGAGATAGGTACACTCTCAATCCCTATCGGCAAAGTTGCAAGCCTGATTGCCAGGCTTGTGCAGGGTCGCCGGCTCACCGGCAGCGTTCACAAAGACGATCAGCGCTTCGTCATGATCACCGCCGGCGGGAGCGGCCGCGTAGACTACAACTGGCGTGTTGAATACCCGAAAGAGAAAACAGATTCGAACATCACTTCCGCAATACAAGCGATGTCTTCGGAGATGGCTATCCGCATCTTTACCGACCTGCTTTCGGACTCTATCGGCACGCCGAAATGGAACGCAGCTCAGGAATATTCCGAGGGGTTACGCAAGCTGCGATATGCACTGCGGAAGAGCGACAACGATAAAGAATGGTACCGGCAGGCCATTCAACACTTCACCAAGGCAATTGCTCTCGATCAAGAATTCGGCTACGCGCACTTCAACCTCGGAGTGGTGTACCGAAAGCTCGGTGATCAGCGCGCAGCCGAGAGGGCATTCGCACGTGCCGTTCACAGTGAGCCATCCAATATCGAGTTTGCCTACGCGCTCGCGCTCACCCATTATGAACTTGAGCAATACGAAGTGTGCGAAGTCTGGTGTACTGCTGCAATCAATCGAAAGCCCACCGTTGCGAAAGTGTGGCTCTTGCGCGGCCTGGCTCGCCACATGATAGCCAACCGGAAGAACGTTGATGAACATCGCTATCCAAGAGATCCCCGTCCTGAAAGTATTCGAGACTTTCAGATGGCTACGGCGCTCTCTTGGCAAAGCCTGTGCTGGGCTACAGCAACTGCCCGACCGAACAAAGAAGTGCAAATGAGACGCGTTGAGGCTTCAGAGTGTACGCGCGACCTCGCGACGGCCAGATTCTTTGAGGAAGATGAGAAGCTTCGAACGCCTCAACCCGGCTCATCGCAAAACTAATCTCCCAAAAACGGTCTTCCCAACCCTGAGAGCAAACATGGCTAACGATTACGCTTTACCCAGGGCGCTTTACGATCAGGCGCAACAACTTAATGGCTCTATGCTGATCTTGGCCATCTCGTATGCCAACGTTCTATTCGGAGCAGGAAGGACGAAAGAGGCAGACGAGAGTTTCAAAACTGCGCTTTTGGGCGCCGATACGCCGATTGATAAAGCAATGATTTGGCTGAACTTGGCGTTTATTTCGCGAGGAAGCGAAAAAGAACAATTGCTTATTAATGAATTTAGGAAGTCCAAAGCAGCGTTAAGTGAAGATGAAAGGTGGGAGCTCGCAAAAAGATTCAGAGTAGATTTGTGTGATGACCGGGATTGCTCGAAAGCTGGTAAGAATTACGCAGATCGAGCTAAATATGCGAAGGATAAGTGTGGATCAAAACCTGCTGAAAATTACGAAGAGCACAAAAAACGCGAGATCAACCTCTGCCAATCTGAAGCTGCCAACTTTATTCAGGAGCAACAGTACGATGCCGCCATCGCTAAAGCGTTAAAAGGAATAGAAACTGATCCGGACGCAACTGGGCTCTGGAAGGTCCTGGCAAAAGCGCACCTTTGCCAAGCTACCCGAACGGATGACAAAGAGAAACGCAAGCAGATACGCCAAACCTTGGTATCTTGGATGAATGTGCTATCAGAACATCCGCCATCCAACAATGATGATCTTGGATGGATGCATTATGAGTTAGGCAATGCATACTTCTTACTCAATGAATACGACAAAGCAAGTAAACATCTCATACTTGCCGAAAGCAAATATCGGGGTGCCGAGAGTAGTGATGGTGACACCAAAGGTGAATGGCTTGAGACCAAAGTCAAGCAGCTCGAAGTTTACTGGCACACAGGCGCATGTGATGAAATCGAGAGGACGTTCCGGGATGTCGAGAGGACGTTCCCGAATATCAAGGGAGCTCTTGAGGGGGAGTCAAGAATCATCGCACAGCTCAGCTTTAGCCGCGCACAGCTCATCTATGCGTTCGCGCTTGCAACTCGAGCTTACCTCTCACACAGTAAGCAAATGTTTGAGGATGCAAGGAATGTAGTAGAAAAGCTTTCGTCTAGCGTACGAGGTCACGACGAACTGGAGGCTCTGACTGAGATATGCAAGGGCCAGATCGAGCTCGGCAGGTATCATCTCAAGAGCGACAGCGATGATTCCGGTGATAAACCCTTGGATCATCTCAAGAATGCAGCTAATTCCTTTCGTGCATCGCTTCAACATCAAATGCACCCGCTCGCATTTCTGTATCTCGCGCAGACTCACAAAGCATGGGCTGAGCATTACCAGACTAACAACGTAAAAAAGTCCAAGCACATATCGCGCGCGAAAGAAGCAATCCGGAAGGCAAATCAGGTTGATCTGGATGACAGGTATAAAAACCAGATAGCTGACCTTGAGGCAGAGCTAAAGGCTCTAGAAGAGGATAGTAGTCAGAACAGATCACAGCCATCTACAGATAAAACCCCATCGGGAGCAACTCGAACAACTACAGCAAATAGGCCAGATGAATCAACTCGCAAACCGAGTGAAGATACCGGGAACGCGGGATCGAAAGGCGAAATTACCTAGAAGTAAAGTGAGACTTCACCATTCGATCATATTAGGAGAGATGTTGTGGTTGGCGCATTGCGCACCAGCCAAAAAGTAAAGACTTGTTATGTCCTTACGCTCTCTACCTCTGACGCCACCCAAACGTAGATGAGCGGCATAAGCACTTCCGCCAACAATCCATGTATCTAGGCTCATGCTCTACCGGTATCAAGTTTGGGAAGAGACTGGGGGCTTGTCATGCAGCTTCGGAGAGATGCAAGCGCTAGCGGTGTAGCACTCAGCACAGTGATCCATGCGGCCTGTGTCCCACTGCCACCTAACTCGGAATAAACCCCGTCTCTTCCCTCACCTCCCTCACAAACGCTGCGATCAGCTTCGCGGCGTTTTCGACGTCGCTCAGGGCGATCATCTCGTTCGGCGAGTGCATGTAGCGGTTGGGGATGGAGATGATGCCGGTCGCCACGCCGCCGCGCGAGAGGTGAATCGCGTCGGCGTCCGTGCCGGTGGTGCGCGGGTTGGCCTCGACCGCATACGGGATGCCCTCGCGCTCGGCCAGGCCGACCAGCATGTCGAACACCACCGGGCTGCCCGCCGACCCGCGCGAGATTACCGGCCCGCCGCCCAGCTTCACGTCGCCGGAGCGGCGCTTGTTCGCGTCCGGGTGGTCGGTGGCGTGGGTCACGTCCACCACGATGGCCGCCTGCGGCGCGAACGAAAAGGCCGAGGTGTGCGCGCCGGCGAAGGTGATCTCCTCCTGCACCGTCGCCACCGCGGCGACCGTCGCGGCCGGGCGCGCCTGTGCATCCTTTCGCCCTTCGACGCGCTCAGGGCTCAGGATGCGCAACGCCTCGAGCACGGTGAACGCGCCGATGCGGTTGTCAATGCTGCGCGAGACGATGCGCCCGTTGGGAAAGTCATACACCGGCGCGTCAATCACGCCGGTCGTGCCGACCCGCACGTGCGCCAGCGCCTCATCGCGGTTCTTCGCGCCGATGTCAATCCACAAATCCTCGATCTTGCTGGCCTTGTCGCGCTCGTCCGGCTTCATCAGGTGGATGGCCTTCTTGCCGACCACGCCGATCACGTCGCCCTGCTTGCCGAGCAGCCGTACACGCTGGCCCACCAGCACCTGCGCATCCCAACCGCCGATCGGCGCGAACCACAGATAGCCCTCGTCATCCACGTGGGTAATCATCAGGCCGATCTCGTCAATATGGCCGGCCAGCAGCACGCGCGGCGCGCCTTCGACGCCGTTCAATATGGCATAGGAGTTGCCACGCACGTCGGCGCGCACCTCGTCGGCGAAGGTCTTGGCTTCTTCGCGCCAGACGCGCGCCGGGCCGGCTTCGTCGCCCGATGGGCCGGGCGTGCTGAGCAATCGCTTGAGGAATTCGATGGAGCGCTCGTTCATGACAGGCGATTATCCATGATATTCAACGCCTGGCGCGATACAGGGATCGCGCCCTACGTGGTTCGTTTGCTCGGCACGTTAAAATCGCGTGCGTGAACGCGAAAGCTGTCTTCACGGCAATGGCCGGCGCGCTGCTGGTGGCGTGCGCGCCGGTGCAGGACGCCGGCCGGAACCCGCCGCGCCCTGCGCCGCCAGTCTTCGGCCGGTTCGACCCGAACACCACGCGCGACATTGACGTGGACGCCCTGCCGGTGCTGCCGGAGATCACGCCGGCGATGGTGGAATCGCTGCGCGCGATCTACCGGGCCGGCCTGGCCAAGGGCAACAACCCGCGCGTGTTCGCCAAGCTCGGCGACTGCATGACCGAGAACGATCACTTCTTGGTCCCGCTCAGCGCCGGGCGCTACGAGCTGGGTGACTACGCGGCGCTCAAACCGACGCTCGAACACTTCCTGGGCGTGCCGGCGCGGGCCAACGGCGGCCGGCCATGGGACAAGGACTCGTTCGCCACCATCGGCTTGGCGTCGGCCGGCGGCTTCAACGTGGCTGGCCCGCTCGACCCGACGTGGTCGAACCCCGAATGGTGCGCCGCCGACGAGTCGCCGCTGCAGTGCGAGTTTCGCGTCTCGAAGCCGGCCTTCGCCATCGTCATGTTCGGCACCAACGACGTGAACACCACCGACCTGGCGACCTACGACTTCTACCTGCGCACCATCATCAGCCAGACGCTGGACGCCGGCGTGATCCCGATTCTGAACACCTTCCCTACGCGGCCGGAGAACCCCGCCAAGACCCGCCAGCTCAACCAGATCGTGGTGAAGGTGGCGCAGGACTACGGCGTGCCGCTGGTGAACCTGAACCGCGCGCTGGCCGCCTTGCCCCACCAGGGCGTGGATCCGAAGGACACGACGCACCTGACCGTGCCGCCGGACGGGCGCGTGGACATCTTCTCGGGCGAGCATCTGCAGTATGGCTTCACCGTGCGTAACTTAGTGACGCTGCAGGCGCTCGACGCGGTGTTGAGGGCGGTTAGATAGGAGGGGTGTCGTTGGTGTCGCTAGTGTCGTTAGTGTCGTTGGTGTCGTTGGTGTCAGCGTGGCGACGTTCCCTACACCGACGACACTATCTGACACGATTGACACCACTGACACCGTTGACACCCTTCGACACCATCACCTATATCCGCACATCCGCCACTCGCCGCCTTCTTGAACCACTTTGAACTGGCGCTCGGCCAGGTCGAACTCGCGGCGCTCGCCGTCGTAGTTGGTGACGATCTTGCCGGTGCAGGCGACGAAAGCCGTGTTGCCCTCGGTGGCGCTGGTCCGGCAGGCGAGCGCGTCCAGCGCCGGGCTGCGCCCCTGGATCGAGGTCGCCTCCAGGCGCGCGTTCGGCTCCCACGCTGCGCACGAGAGCGTGATCATGCGATCCACGTCGCCCTTCACGCGCGCTTGCAGATACGCTTCGATGCGCTGAGCCGGATCACCGGCCGGCGCGCCGCCGCAGGCAACCAGCGCGATGCCCAGCCCGATCGCCGCCACGACCGTCTTGCTTGTCTTGCGCATGGCGCGCATCGTATCACCACCGGCTCGGTTCGATACAATTTGTGCCGATGCAGCCTCGTTCGCGCACGCCGTCGCCCGTCATCGCCGCGCTTTTTGCCCTGCTCGCGCTGATCGGCGCGGCACTCATCGCGGTCACCCTTAATCGCGCCGCGCCTGCCCCTTCGCCAGGTAGCATCATGGTGACCATCTACCCGACGCAGCCGCTGCCGACGGCCACGCCGATCCCGCTGATCGCTGCGCCTACGGAGGCGCCGACCGTCGAGCCGACGCCCACGCCGCGCGTGACGCAATACGTCGTGCAGCCGAACGATACGCTGTGGGACATCGCCATCCGTTTCGGCTTCGCCACGCTCGATCCGATCATCGCGGCAAACCCCGGCATCAACCCCGACTTCCTCTCGCTCGGGCAGGTCATCAACATCCCCGGCGCGGATTTCGTCCCGCCGCCTCGGCCGCAGCCGACCGCTGTGCCGGCTCAGCCGCAGCCGCCTGCGCCCGGCTACTTCGTGATGGGGCAGGTGTTGCCCGACGCCGGCGGGTTGCGCTTGCGCGCCGGCCCGAGCTACGAGAGCGACGTCATCACGCGGCTGGGGCCGAACACCGAGCTGAAGATCCTCGGCCAGGTGGCCGGGCAGAGCTGGTTGAAGGTGATCACCCCCAACGGCACCGAGGGCTATGTGGACGCGCGCTACGTGAGCATCGGCGGCGCGACGGTGCTGCCGACGTCGCCTGCCCTGGACGCGCCGCCGGTCTCTGCGGTCGCCCCCGGCCCGCTCGAATACCCGTATCTCTCCGACATCTCGCCGCGCGTGTATCAGATCTTCCAGCTCGGCCAGGCGCGCGGCAATCGCCCCAACGCCTTCTCGGTGGTCGGCGACAGCAACTCGCAGCACCCGGCCTTCCTCAAGCCGTTCGATTGGGGCAACTACAACCTGGGCAACTACGCCTACCTGCAGCCCACGGTGGACTTCTTTCGCGGCTCGTTCGCCAACGACAGCCCGGCGGCTGCCGGCGGCTTCAACACGGCGAAAGTGCTCGATCCCGCGCACGCGCCGGCCTATTGCAACGGCCAGTCGCCGCTCGAGTGCGAATACAACCGCACCCGGCCCAGCGTCGCGCTCATCCTGCTCGGCACGGGCGACCAGCACAACTGGCAAAACTTCGAGCGCAACTACCGCCGCATCATCGAGATCTCGATCAACATGGGCGTGATCCCGGTGCTGATCACGAAGGCCGATGACCTGGAGTCGCGCGACAACAACGCGCCCTACGGCTACATCAACAGCAAGATCGCCCAGCTTGCCAGCGAGTACCAAGTGCCACTGCTGAACCTGCGCCAGGTGGTGCAGCGTTTGCCCAACGGCGGCACCACCGGTGACGGCTTCCACTACAACTACCCCGGCGACAACCGCAGCGCATGGTTCACGCCGGACTACCTGCAATACGGCTACAACCAGCGCAACCTGACCGCGCTGCAGGTGCTGGACGTGCTGCGCCGCAAGGTGATCCAGCCGGGGACGTAAGAGGAGCAGTGCCGGCCGATTCTTACGATTCGCAAACGCAATTGCTCACGATAGGTTGTCAAATCCACCTACCAGAACCGGGGTTACTAGCCGTCGGGCGAACCAAGCCGATGGCGTCGAAGGGCGTCTGACGACTTGACCGACTTGAGATGACTTGACCGACTCGGAACGACTTGACCGACCTGGCTTGACCTCTATTGACCCGACACACGCACGCGCAGCGACTTCAGCCCGTGGAAGTGATAGGCGTTGCGATACTCCGGCTGCTCCATCAGCTCCAGGCCGGGGACACGCCTGGCCAGCGTGCTCAGCGCGATGTCCAGCTCGAGCCGGGCCAGCGGCGCGCCTATGCAGAAGTGAATGCCGCCGCCGAACGAGACATGCGGATTGTCGGCGCGCGTGATGTCCAGCGTATTCGGATTTGCGAAGCGCCGCGGGTCGCGGTTGGCGGCGCCCAGCAAGAGCGCAATCGTGTCGCCGAACTTGAAGGCGTGCCCGTTCCAGCTCAGGTCGTCTAGCACCCAACGCGTGAACAAGTGCAGCGGCGTGTCGAAGCGCATCAACTCTTCGGCGGCAGACCGGCTGAGCGACGGATTGGCGACGAGCCTGTCCCATTGGTCGCGGTGCGTCAGCAGCGCGAACACGCCGTTACCGATCACGTTCACGGTGGCTTCGTGCCCCGCATTCAGCAGTTGCATGCAGCCGGAGATCAGCTCGTGTTCCGTCAGCCGGTTGCCCTGATCCTCGGCCTCGATCAGCCGCGTGATCAGGTCGTCGGTCGGTTTACGCCTCCGCTCTTGCACCAGTGCGCTCAGGTAGGCGTAGAACTCCTGCGTCGCTTGCACTGCCCTGTGCTCTTGTTCGGCGGTGCGTCCTAATTCATACATCGCGACCATCGCGTGCGACCAGTTCAGCAAGGAGTCGCTCATCTCGACCGGCACGCCCAGCATGTTGGCGATGGTGACGACGGGGATCGGTGTGGCGTAGGCCGGCAGCAAATCCACCTCGCCCTGGGCGAGCATCTCGTCAATCAGCCGGTCGCACAATGCTTGAATCTGGGGACGCAGGCTCTCGATCTGCCGCGCCATGAACGCCTTCTGCACCAGGCTGCGCAGCCGCGTGTGATCCGGCGGCTCCATTTGGATCATGGTCGCGTTGTCCACGTCGTAGAACGGCTTCAATGCTTCCGGGATGGGCGGCCAGCCCAGCTCCTCGCGCGTGCGCAGGTGCGTGATCTGCCGGCCAAAACGCCGGTCGCGCAGCAAGGCGTTCACGTCGTCCCAGTGCGCGAAGCACCACAGATCGAAGTCTTCCCAGTAGAACGGCTGCGGCAATTGCCGCAGCGCGTCGTAGTAGGGGTAGGGGTTGTTGTAGAAGTGTGGATCGCGCGGATTCAGCCGGATGTTTCGCTCGTGTATCTCCAGGTGCATCACGCTAGCCAGTATATGTGAGCAGCGCGCCGCAGCAATACGCGGATCGGCGCTAACGTTTCGACTATTCGGGTGTAATAGAATCTTAAAAAGCTGTGCCGGGACGCACAGCAATCGTGTTCGACAGACACTTGCCGCACGATTGAGATTCGACGTAAGCGATTCGGAGGGTGATCCATGACGATCTTTGACCCGTTGCGCCCGTCGTCGGCGAGGCCGGCGACGAACGGCGCTGAGTCGCCCGCGACGCTGCAGAGCCGGGCGACCGAAAAGAAAGACAGCGCGTACGCAACTGCGCTTGCCCAGTTCGATCGCGCCGCCCAGATCCTCAACCTCGATCCCGGGCTGGCCGATACGCTGCGTTCCTGCAAACGTGAGCTTACCGTTAACTTCCCTGTGAAGATGGATAACGGCGAAGTCCGCCGCTTCACCGGCTATCGCGTCCATCACAACACAGCGCGCGGGCCGACGAAAGGCGGCATCCGCTATGCGCCGACCGTTAACCTGGACGAGGTGCGCGCGCTGGCGATGTGGATGACGTGGAAGTGCGCTGTGGTGAACATCCCGTATGGCGGCGCGAAAGGCGGCGTGGTGTGCAATCCGAAAGAGCTATCGCTGCGCGAGCTGGAGGGATTGACGCGCCGTTACACCACCGAGATCTCCCCCCTCATCAGCCCGGAGGGCGACATCCCCGCGCCGGACATGGGCACCAACCCGCAGATCATGGCATGGATCATGGACACCTATTCCATGCACCGCGGCTACTCCGTGCCGGCCATCGTCACCGGCAAGCCGGTCAACATCGGCGGCTCGGCCGGGCGCTTCGAGGCGACCGGGCGGGGCATCATGTTCACCGTGCGCGAGGCCTATCGCACCTTCGGCTGGGATTTCGATGGCATCAGCGTAGTGGTGCAGGGCTTTGGCAACGTCGGCTCGGTCACGGCGCAGACGGCCCACGAGATGGGATGCAAAGTGATCGCTGTGAGCGACGTCCAAGGCGGCATCTACAACCCCAAGGGCATAGATATCCCGCGCCTGCGCCGCTACATGCGTGAGCATCCGACTGTGCAAGGGTTCGACGGTGCGGATAAGATCACCAACGCCGAATTGCTCGAGTTACCCTGCGATGTGCTGGTGCCAGCGGCGACGGAGAACCAAATCACGCGCGCAAACGCCGATAGGATCAGAGCGCGCGTAGTCGCCGAGGGCGCGAACGGCCCAACGACGCCCGAAGCCGATGAGATTCTGATGGCGAACAACGTGCTCGTCATCCCCGACATCTTGTGCAACGCCGGCGGCGTCGTCGTCAGCTACTTCGAGTGGGTGCAGAGCTTGCAGCAGTTGTTCTGGGAGGAAGATGACGTCAATCATCGCCTGGAGCGCATCATGGTGCGCAGCTTCCACGACGTCTACGAGCAGTCCATCCGCATGAACCTAGATCTGCGGACAAGCGCGCTCGTGTTGGGCATCGGCCGGGTGGCCGAGGCGACGCAGACGCGCGGGTTGTATCCGTAGTGCAACGGTTGCAACCGCTGCGCTTGCGCCCGAGGGAGCGCCTCGCTACGCTCGGCAGCCCCAGGCCGGCCAGCCAGCTAGTTGCAACCGCTGCGCTTGCGCCCGAGGGAGCGCCTCTGGCAGCCGGCTGGCGGATTGGCCGGAACGCCGGAACGCGGTCGCCTTGAACTGCTGAGCGCAACTGGCTATAATCCGAGCTCGTCCGGTTGAAAAGTTCAGTCCCGCTTGGCGGGGGAGGAATGAGAGTATCGCGCAGCAAAAATCGAATCGAGCGTCGTCGCAGCAGACTTTTCGAATCAACAACCAGATCCGCGCGCCGCAGGTGCGCGTGATCATGCCGGATGGCACGAACAAAGGCATCCTGGACACGCGCGACGCGCTGGAACTGGCGCGGAACATGCGCATGGATCTGATCGAGGTCGCGCCGAACGCCGACCCGCCGGTGTGTCGCATCATAGACTACGGACGCTTCATTTACGAAAAAGAAAAGAAGGAGCGCGCAGCGAGGAAGAGCCAGAAGACGATTGAAGTGAAAGGCGTGCAATTGCGCCCCAAGACGACCGAACATCATCTGGCATTCAAAATTCGCGCAGCACGGCGCTTCCTGGAAGCGGGCAACAAAGTCAAGCTCAATCTGCGGTTCCGCGGTCGAGAAGTCGCGAACCAACATGTCGCGCTCAAGCTCATAGACCGGTTCCTGCAGGAGCTTTCGGACATCGGCGTCGTGGAAGTTGCGCCGAATCTCGAAGGCAAGGCGCTGGTTGCCGTCGTGGCTCCGACGCCGGCGACGCTCGCGGCGGCTCACCTGAAGTCAACGCAACAGCGCATCGAAGCGGAGCGTGCTGCCGATCGTGCTGCGGGCTACAACGAAGAAGAGGAAGAGATCGAAGAAGTCGAGGACGTCGAGCTGGAGGAAGGAACATCGAGCGAACCCGTGCCCGAGCTGGTCGCGGCTACACCCGTCAAAGCGCTCACCAAAGAGCAGGAGGCGGAATTGCGCCGGCGACAAAATCGCGAGAAGTTGGCGCAAAAACGGGCCAACGAACAGTTTGGGTTACCGTAGCTTCCATCGCCGGTTTGGCGTTCACAGGCAATGCGATGTTTCGCCGCAGTCTTTCGGCTGCGGCGAAATTGTGAAGGTGAATTAGAGGAACACATCATGGGCAAGATCAAGACGCACAAGTCCACGTCCAAGCGATTTAAGGTGACGGGGAGTGGCAAGCTGATGCGCACCCGGCAGGGGAAGAGCCACTTCCGGCGCAAGAAGCCGGCGCGCGTGAAGGCGCTCTTCGTCGAGATGACCGAGGTAGAAGGCAAAGGCATCCAGAAACGCATTCATAAGCTCGCCCCGTATCTGAAGAACAAGTAGAGCACACCAGAGTAGAAGGAGTAGCAGGGAAATGGCTAGAGTAAAGGGCGGCGTGAAGACACGCCGACGCCACAACCGCGTGCTCGCCGCGACCAAAGGCCAGTTCGGTGCGCGGCACAAGCACTTTCGCAAGGCCAACGAGGCGCGCTTGCACGCCATGGCCTATGCCACCCGCGACCGACGCAGTCGCCGCCGCGAGTTGCGCAGCCTATGGATCACCCGCATCAACGCCGCAGCGCGCTTGAACGGCACGACCTACAGCAAGCTCATCCAGGCTTTGAAGGCCGCCGACGTCCAGCTCGATCGCAAGATCCTGGCCGACCTGGCGGTGCGCGACGCCGATGCGTTTGCCGCCGTAGTCAAAGCAGTGCAAGCTTGAGGTCGCGCTGAGATCACAATGCCGGCATAAAGCCCGGCGCTCCGATCACCGAGCGCCGGGCTTTTTGTTGCAGTTTGCCCTGCCGTCCCCGACTATCGGGCGGAGGGTAAACACTACATGCGACCTGCCATCTTCCTCGACCGAGACGGCGTGATCATCGAGAATTGCGAAGCCTACGTTCGATCCTGGGACGACGTCAGTTTCATCCCTGCCGCGTTGGAGGCGCTGCGCGCGGTGTCACGCTCGGACTGGGCGATCGTCATTGCGACCAACCAGGCCGCGGTAGGCAAGGGGATCATCACGCTTGAACTTGCACATCAAATCAACCAGCGCGTCGTGACCGAAGTCGTTCGCTGCGGCGGACGCATTGACGCAGCTTATCTTTGCCCACACCGGCCGGACGAATGTTGCGATTGTCGCAAGCCCAAGCCCGGCATGCTGCTGCGCGCTGCACACGATCTCGGGCTCGACCTGTCGCGGTCGGTGATGATTGGCGACGCGATTACCGATATGGAGGCGGCGCGCGCCGCCGGGGTACGCGGCATATTGGTCATGACCGGCCGCGGCCTGTCGGAGTGGTGCGCTTTTGCCGATACGCCGTGGTTCGACGTGGCTGACGATCTGGCCTGCGCCGTCGAGCTGCTGGCGCCGATCGAGAGGATCGTCCGATGACCCTGCGCACTTTCGTCAACGACTACAAAGCGGCGTTCATCGCTGTGCTGGACGCTATCGCGCCGGAGCAAATCGAAGCTGCGGCGGAGCAGATTCGGCTGGCTTTCGAAGAAGGCAGACAGATCTTCATCGCCGGCAACGGCGGCAGCGCGGC
>JANWYN010000072.1 GCA_025055235.1 Candidatus Roseilinea sp.
CATCCAAGGCGCTATCTCGACGCAAATGATAGGCGCATGGACAATGGGGGTTGTTGCCGCCGCCAATCCCGATCTGAAGCTGGATTACGTGCCTACGCCTAAACTGCAGAACGCCCAGTCTGACGTGGTCTATCCGGATCACATCGCTGTCATCACGCTCTCACGGCGCCTGGCACAAGATCAGCAGAAGCTGGATGCTGCCATCGGCTTAACGCGGGAGCTCATGTCGTCAGAATCCTTGATCGAGATCATGAATCAGTACAGTGGATCGTTGATGAGCATAGATCTATACAAAGATCCACGCCTGGAGAAGACCAAATACGGCATGGCCTCTAAGCGAATAGCTGAGTCGGTGTGGGCGCGCGCGAGGTTCCCACAAGACCGTGTGGCTAACCAGGCACCCGCATTGACCGAGTTGCAGCGCGCCGTGCAGAAGGAGATCAGCATCACCGAGGCATTGCAGAATGCCGATAAGTACTTGAATGAACAAGAGTCGCAGGCTCGCGAACGCCTGAAGTCTTAAGGGATATCTCCTCTATGGCATTGCGCCGTGCATGGTCGGTTTACCATACACGGCGCAATGCTCGACTTGCCATGCAAGACAGTATGCAGTATCTGAAGGCTAAGGCCACGGTCGCTACGCGACAGAAGGGCCACAGAGCGCACATAGGCAGCTGGCTAGGTTTAACTGTGGCTCTGTGTCTGTTGATCTACTACCTCATCGTCTTCGTCGTGCCCTTCAGCATCGCTGTGTGGCTCTCGTTTCACAACTGGGACTTCATCGTAGATCCTAAGTTTGTCGGACTGCGCAACTATCAGCGCATGTTCAACGATGGCTACTTTTGGCAAGCGGTGCGTGTGACCGTCACCTTCTCAGCCGTTGAGATCAGTATTGCAATCGCCATCGGATTAGTGTTGGCCTTTTTACTCAGCCGGCTTCGTGGCATCGCACAGCGCTCGATCCTCGCGCTATTCTATCTGCCGGTGATCATCCCGAGCGTCGTGTCTGTCTTGTTGTGGCGCTGGCTGTACATCAGCAACGGCGGTGCATTCAACGTGCTGTTGACGAGTCTTGGGTTGCCTCCCCAGCCTTTCTTGTTGAGTTCCGAGCAAGCGCTCTATTGCATCATCGTGATGGTCATTTGGACCTTCCTCGGCAGCGTGATGGTGCTGTTTTTGGCCGGCATCAACGAGATTCCGGAGCATCTGATTGAGGCAGCCATGTTGGATGGCGCCGGCCTGTGGCGACAGTTCTGGTATATCATCCTGCCCCTACTCCGACCGGTCATCGTATACCAAGTCGTGGTCAGCGTGATCGGCACCTTTCAACTGTTCGAGCAATTCGTATTCCTATCCGGCCCAGGCTTCAGCACGCGCACGTTAGCCGTTTACACCTACCAGCTTGGCTTTCAAAGTCTTGATCTTGGCTACGGCGCAGCGGTGTCAATGTTCATCTTTGTCGCACTGCTGATCGCCACAGCGGTGCAGCTGCGGCGACTGCACGCGACATTCGAGTATTGATGCTTATTATGAACAGTTCATTGTCTATATTAGCCGTTGTGCGCAAGAGGTACGGCATCCACTTGAGTCAGATGATCATCTTCGTCGTTCTCATTGCGCTCGCCATGCTTATGGCTTATCCGTTCCTCTGGCTCATCTTCTCTTCATTCAAGACAGCTAAAGACATCGTCACACTACCAGTGCAATTGATGCCGCGTGAGTGGACTCTGGAATCGTTCAGGCGTGTCTTGGCTGCGCCTGATTTGCCACGTGCGTACTTCAACAGCTTGGGCTTGAGCTTCATTATCGTGGCGCTGGTTCTCGCTACGTCTTCACTGGGCGGCTACGTGTTCGCGCGGCTTCGCTTTCCAGGCCGTGAAATGATGTTTTTGATGATTCTTTCAACCACGATGGTGCCGTTCATCACGTTGCTGATCCCTCTGTATCTTGTGATGCAGAGGTTTGGCTTGCTAAACAGTTACATGGCCATCATTATTCCATCGGCGGTGACGTCATTTGGCATCTTCCTGTGCCGACAATTCATCTCGGTGATCCCGCGCGATCTATACGAAGCAGCCAAGATGGACGGCTGCGGTGACTTTGCCATTTATCTGCGCATTATCCTTCCACTAACAAAGCCTGTGCTTGCTGCACTTGCTATCTTCACGTTTCTTGGATCCTTTAACGCTTATCTGTGGCCTCTGGTCGTGCTCAACGACAAACATCTATTCACGTTGCCCATCGCATTAACCAAACTGCTCTCAACCTATGGTGTAACCAACTATGACCTAATCATGCCTGCCTCGCTGTTGGCTTGTTTGCCGCCAGTCATAGTCTTCTTAGTGTTTCAGCGTAATTTCGTGCAAGGAATCGCTCTATCTGGAATTAGGGGATAGCTGGCCATGAGGCAGCTCAATTGCGGTGCGTTGGTGCTAATCAACTCGATCAGCAGCAATGTGCAAGACGCGTGGCACTACGTGGTGCCATATTTGAATCATTTCGGTGTGCCCTACACAGTTGTTGATCTTCTACATGTGCCTCTGCCTACGAATGTGACAGATTATGCGCTCGTGATCATCGCGCATGCTCGTTTTGACCCAGCAGGTAGACGCTTATCTTTTGCAGATCGGCAGGTACTGATACAAGCAGTCACTGCTGGTGTCGGTCTAGTCAGCTTCGATCCAACGTGTCCGAATGTCAGGGATATCTCAGATAATTCTGATGATGTTTTGGCTGGTGAAACATCTGGCGACGCGATTGTTTTCACAGGTGAGCATCCTATCACCGTGCTGCATGATGGGCAGCCAATCCTGCTGTCGAGGCCATTGAGTATCCCAGTAATGGCAGCTTCGGCAGATGCCGCGCTGCTACGGGTCGGCGGTTCGCCCTTACTGTCTGTGCATACGATCGGTGCAGGGCGGGTTGTGCGTTGGGCCTCACTTAGGTGGGCGCAGACTGACGTACTTGGTCCACTAGGCGGCTTGGACGATGTGTTCTGGCGCAGTCTAGTCTGGGCAGCGCGTAAACCTTTTGTCTTACGTGGTATGCCGCCAGTTGTCGGCATGCGGGTGGATGACGTGGCGGGGACGGGACATGTCTGGAATCAGCCGCCGTTGTGGTGGGTACACGTCTGCAACCGGTATGGTTTAAAACCATGGTTAGGGCTGTTTCTTTATAACCTCACGCCTGAGGCCATCATGGATATTCGTGCACTTGTTGCAGAGAGGAATGCAACTGCGTTCCCCCATGCGTTTGGTCGTCCGCCTCGTGCTGGAGCCTTCGATTACATTGCTACGTATGCCGCTGATGCACTTCCACTGCGCTCATCCACCTACGACGAGTTCATCTATTTCGATCACGAACATGGCCGTCCGTGGACAGATGACGAGGCGGCGCGTGGGCTGGCTGCAGTTGACGACTGGCATGTCAGACATGGTATCCCTATCTCGAAATATGCGGTGCCGCATTGGTACGAGATGGGTCAAAACGTTGCTGGCCATCTGCGCGATCGCTGGGGCGTGGAGTTCGTGTGTAAGATTCAGGATATCGATGCCCCCCTGGCTGCTGAGCAGCCGTGGCTGCCGCTTGCTCCATTCCGTTTGCACGAACCGCCCGGCGCATGTCATTTTGATACGTCCAGGCGCAGTGGACGGCCAGTCTATTATGCCGACTTTGTTAATTTCGGTGGGCGGCAGTTCTTCAACTGTGTAACTGAAATTCGTGACGATGCAGGTTATGAGTGGGCACCTGATGACGATGTGTCGGAAACTGTAGGTCGAGGCGTGCGCCAGTTACGTCGCGCGCTTGACAGCATGGTGCTCCCAGTGCTGTTCACTCACGAGACGGACT
The DNA here is from genome assembly GCA_025055235.1 of Candidatus Roseilinea sp. Lineage (GTDB taxonomy): Bacteria > Chloroflexota > Anaerolineae > J036 > Brachytrichaceae > JAAFGM01. The sequence continues at coordinate 3,850 of JANWYN010000072.1, forward strand.
ATATCTACAAAATTAGTCCTGTTGCCTGGGAAGCTGAGATTAAGCAGATTACTGCTGCAATTCGCAATTACGAACCAGTCTTTTTGACGATGGACGAAGCAGTGCGTTACGTTCGCGCGTTGTGTACATCACGCCTCGTAAGCGCCAATTACAATACCAGGCAACGTGAGCTTGCTATTGCATTTCAAGGTAGTACCGATGTGCCCATTCAGTGCCAAGTTTTCAGTGCAGATTCCTCTAGTGCGAAAGATGAAGACTCGCTTAGACCTTTACGCGTAGAAGTTCCTAAGTTTACAGGTGAGATAACTATCCGGTGTAACCCGTATAGGAATCTTTGAGCTGCAGGATGCATTCCTTCGGTGGCGCTGAAGCGCAACTACGTCAGCGCGGCGCACGCGCAGGCCGGCATTGACCGCACGTTGGAGGTAACGAGAGAGGTGCTATGTAGATTGGCAATGTAGTTGAGTTTCGCGGTGCTACATCGCAAAGTGTCTGGTTGCGGACTGCAGCTATCAGATGAACTTACTCAAATTAAGGAGGAAGAAGACATGAACAAGATCGCAGGTCGTCGCCAGTTTTTAAAGCTACTGGCCGGATCTTCTGCTATCGGCGCTTTGGCTGCATGTGCGGCGCCGGCCGCGCCTGGCGAAGGGTCTCAAGCACCGGTGACGCCTGCTGGTGGGGAGCCGGGCGCGACCCCGCAAGCGGTGATGGATACCGGGCCGCGTGTAGGCGGCACCTACCGGATTGTCGCGGGTGGTGATTTCGTGAAAACCCTTGATCCCGGGTCAGCAGAAGCCTTTGAAGATTGGTGGAGCGTAGGCCAGTTACTGTTCAACATGCCTTACGCTTTCGATCGCGAGGGCAACTTCTATCCCGATTTGGCAGCCGATCTGCCCAAAATCAGCAGTGATGGCAAGGTGTACACCATTCCGCTGCGCAAAGGGGTGAAGTTTCACAATGGCCGAGAGATGACCGCCGAGGATGTCAAATTCACAATTGAACGTCAGCTCTGGCCGGAGGTGTATAGCTGGGGCAAGTCCTATCTGAACACGATCGTCGGTGCCCAGGATGTGCTTGATGGCAAGACAAAAGATCTGGCTGGGGTTAAGGTTGTCGATCCTTATACAGTTGAGATCACCTTGGACCGCCCCCAAGCCGTCTTCGCGGCCCTCATGTCTATCACGATATTCGGCGTCGTGCCGAAGAAAGAAGTTTTAGACGCTGGCCAGGATTGGGGCACGAAAGTTGTGATTGGGACTGGGCCGTTCAAATTCGTCGAATGGCAACCGCAACAGCGTGCCGTGTTCGAACGAAACCCCAACTACTTCAAACCTGGGAAGCCATATATCGAGCGCGTCGAACTGAACCTGAACGTCGAAGAATCTGTGCGGCTGTTGCGCTGGGAGAGCGGCGAAGCCGACTTCCTCATCGGCATTCCGCCTGCTGAGTTTCCGCGCATCCTTGCTGACGAGAATTTGAAGGACGTGCTGCGTAGTACTCCAACAATGACCGTGCATCGCTTCAATATCCATATGACGGCAAAGCCACTAGACAACTTGAAGGTGCGGCAGGCAATTGCACACGCCATTGATAAAAACGCAGTGGTCAAAGCAACGGGTGCGCCGCATATCGTCACAGATAGCGTCTTTGCGATAGCCATGCCTCAATATGATCCTAATTTCAGGAGCAACTATCAGTACGATCCCGACAAGGCAAGAGCGCTATTGAAGGAGGCGGGCTATGAGAACGGCGTCAACGTCGGCAAAATACTTGGTGGCAGGACCAGGGCGTCGCCAGAAATAGAGGTCATTCATGCGCAATTGAAGGCTGTGGGCATCGAGTCAGAAATCGTGTTGGGTCTCTATAACTCGCCTGAGATAGCAGATCGGCTCAGGAGCGGTGACATCACGCTCCACATTCTGTCCTGGTCTGCGAGCTATCCAGATGGCTACGACTATGCAGCGCCGCTGTTTACCTGTAAGGCGCGTGAAGCCTTCAACCGCAGCAACTACTGCAACCCGAGGATTGACGAACTGTTGGATAAGGCAGAGGGTCTGCCGCTTACGTCTCCAGAGCGAATTGCCGCCTATCGCGAGATAAACGATATCATGGTCAATCGGGATGTTCAGTCGGTCCCATTGTTCAATCAGCAGGCGTTTCAGTTAAGTTCCAAGCGAGTGCGCAACGATCTATTGCATCCGATTTACGGCTTGCCTGTGCTGGAAGACGCGTGGATTGCAATGTAGCCAACTGAATGCAGGCGCAAGCGGCTTTACCTGGGATCAAGGAAACCATCCCGGCACAGCACACGTGGCTAGGTGGAGTCTGGCGCCGATTCTTGCGGCAGCGGCTGGCCGTGCTGGCTGGAGTTGTGTTGCTCGCAATTTTGCTGAGCGCACTGCTTGCGCCTGTGATTGCGCCCTATGACCCCGAGAAGATATTTCCCGAAGGTCTAGGCAATCCTCTCCCACCGAGCGACAAGTTCTGGCTTGGCACGGATGGTCGTGGGCGTGACCTGCTGAGTCGTCTATTGTGGGGCGGTCGAATCTCACTAGCGGTTGGCATCACAGCGAGCACGATTGCACTGTCCATAGCGGTGCTCGTGGGTGGGTTGGCAGGGTTTTTAGGCGGTCGAATAGATTACATCATCATGCGTCTAGTTGACCTGATGATGAGCGTCCCGTCGTTCTTCGTAATCTTGTTGCTGGTCGCCTTGCTCAATCCCAGTCCGCTTGCTGTGATATTCGTCATTGTGTTGTTCGGCTGGCCATACCCTGCACGTGTGTTTCGCTCGGAAGTGCTTTCATTACGGCGGCGCGACTTCATTTTGGCAGCCCAAAGCTTGGGTGCTCCCGCGCGCATGATCTTCGTTCGTCATCTCCTCCCACACGTGCTTCCGCTACTGGTCGTTTATTTGTCCCTCAGCATCCCAGGGGCCATTTTCACTGAGACGACCTTGAGCTACCTTGGCCTCGGTGTGCCACCGCCCACTCCCACCTGGGGGTCAATGGTGCTTGATGGCCAACCCTACTATCGCGTCGCGCCGTGGTTGGTTCTGTGCCCTGGTTTGGCCATCATGCTGACCGGCGTGTGTTTCAATCTCGTCGGCAACGGGCTGCGCGAGGCCATAGATCCCGTCAGGAAGGAAAGATGATCCAATACGTAGCTCGCAGGATCCTATGGATATTGGTCACGCTATTGTGCATCTCGGTCATCACGTTTACTCTGGTGCTCTCGGCGCCTGGAGATCCGGCGCGAGCGTTGGCGGGTGCCCGAGCCGACGACTTGGCGTTGAGCCAGGTGCGCGAGCAGTATGGGTTGGACCAACCGATCTACATCCAGTATGCGCGCTATATGCGCCGTTTGCTCAGCGGAGATTTGGGCTATTCGTACGCCTATAACCGCCCGGTTGCGGAGGAGCTTGCCGACAAGTTGCGTCCCACTGCACTACTGGCGCTTTCGATTATCGTTGTTGCAGTGCTCATGGGCATTCCATTGGGTGTATTCACAGCGCAGCGGAATCAATCCAAAATCGGCCAGGCTGTGAACATCGTTGGCCTGATGACGATTTCGATTCCTGCATTCGTGTTCGGCTTGCTGCTGATCTATGTGTTGGGATACAGCTTGCGCTGGTTCCCGATCGGGGGATACGGCTCTATCGGCCACCTGGTTCTTCCGACGCTGACTGTTGCCATCCCATGGTCGGTGTGGTATGCGAATATTTTGCGCACGAATCTGCTCAATCTTGCACACAGCGACTTTGTGCGCACCGCCCACGCCAAAGGGCTGCAAAAGTGGGCTGTCACCTTGCGTCATGCGTTGCCTAATGCACTTGCGCCGGTACTGACGATGGTAAGCATGGATCTTGCGGCACTGCTTACCGGTTTGGCCATCGTCGAGTATGTCTTCAATTGGCCGGGCATCGGTTGGATGGCCGTGCGGGCTGCTTTGAGCCGCGATATCCCCGTCGTCATGGCAACAGTCTTGTTGGGGGGACTGTTTATCGGTCTGGGCAACTTGATTGCCGATCTACTCGTCGCACGCTTGGATCCGCGCGTGCAGTTGGACAACTGATGGAAAGGCTTCACACTCTATATCCCGTAGAAGGCGTAAAGCTCGTTAAGAATGTCATGATCCCGATGCGCGATGGTGTGCGCTTGGCGGCCGACCTTTATATGCCACACGGCGACGCAGCGACGCAAGGGAAAGATAGGTTTCCAGTCGTCATGGATTACATCCCTTATCGCAAGGATGAGGCGAATCCCAGCTATGACTACTATGCCTACCTGCCGAGGCACGGCTATATCGTGGCGCGGGTAGATATTCGCGGCACCGGCGCGTCGGAGGGCGTGAATGTGGACGAATACACGTTGCAGGAGCAGTTGGATGGCTACGATGCGATCGAGTGGTTGGCCGCTCAGCCGTGGTGTGACGGTCACGTTAACATGATGGGCATCAGCTACGGCGGATTCACCTGCCTCCAGGTTGCTTCGCATGCGCCGCCTCACTTAACCAGCATTATTCCAGTGGATTTCACCGACGACCGGTACACCGACGATTGTCACTATCGGGGCGGCCTCATGCGCAAGTACTACGATATCGGCCTTTACGGAAACATGATGATCGTCTACAACGCCATGCCGCCGCACATGGAATGGGCGGGAGAGCGATGGGCTGAGCTGTGGGAACAGCATCTGGCGCATAATGAGCCCTATATCCTCAAGTGGTTCAAGCACCAGACCGATGGTGACTACTGGCGGCCGGGGTCTGTACGCGACTTCCCAGAACGAATCAAGTGTCCGGTCTTCATGATCGGCGGCTGGAAAGATGGTTACACAAATCCGCCCTTCCGTTTGATGCAGGCCTTGAAAGTGCCGCGCAAAGTGCTGATTGGCCCCTGGAATCACGCTATGCCGGACGTCGGAGTTCCTGGCCCGCGCATTGACTATCTGCATGAGGTCGTGCGGTGGTTGGATTACTGGTGCAAAGGGGAACAAAACGGCGTGATGGACGAGCCGCCGGTGGTCTTCTACATGCAACATTACCAAGAGCCGATCGTGGATCGTTTGGAGAGCGAGGGTGAGTGGCGCGCCGAGGTGAGTTGGCCGCCGCCGGGTTTCGCTCAAATGCCGCTCTTCCTGTCTGCAAGCGGCTGCTTGGTGGACGCAGTTCCTCCTGAACCAGGCCATCACATGTTCGATTACAACCCGACCGTAGGCATCATGGGCGGCCTCTGGTCGGGTGGTCTGCCTTTCGGTTTGCCCGCTGATCAGCGGCTTGATGAGGCTTACTCCCTCGTATACACAACCGAGCCGCTCGAGGAGGATATCTACATCGCAGGCAACCCACACGCTGTGCTGTTCATCTCGTCCACGGCCTCTGTGATCGGCTTCGCAGTGAGCCTCTGTGACGTGGCGCCTGACGGCACCTCGCATTTGGTTGCCAAAGGTATGCTGAATGTGACGCGTCGCAAGTCACTGCGTGAACCTGAACCTGTGGTGCCGGGCGAAGTTTACGAGCTGGATATCCAGATTGATTGCACCGCTTGGAAGTTCCAGAAGGGACATCGCATTCGCTTGAGCGTGGCGAGCAGTGACTGGCCAAACGTTTGGCCCACGCCGGAGCTGGCGACGAACACGGTGTATTTCGGCGGGACGACTCCTTCGCGGCTGATACTGCCCACCGTACCTGCGCAGGGAAGTGCTAAGCCGCCCGAGTTTCTACCATCCCGCCAAACGAAGATACGCCATGCCGATGCAGTGCGCCCGCCCGTGTGGCAAACGACGATGAACATGCTCAACGGGCACGTCGCTGTCATGATCATCAATGAGAGCGAAAGTCGCTTGAACGAACGCACGGTGATTCAACGCAAGCAGGTTGTGAAATGTGAAGTTGATCCGCGCAACCCTGCCGGCGCTAGCGCACATGGCCAAACGATGCTCGGCATCGTGCGTTCGAATCAGACAATACGCGGCACGAGTGATGTCGTGGTGCAAGCGTCACAGACGCACTTTCATGTGACGATCAACCTGGAAGTCCGCGTGAATGACGCGCTTCATTTCAGCAAGCGCTGGGTGGAGACGATTCGTCGTGAACTGCTTTGAACCTTGCCGGCTGCAAAGAGTGGAGATATGAGACTCCAAGACAAAGTCTGCATCATCACCGGCGCCGGCTCGGGCATCGGGCGCGGCACGGCGTTCCTGTTCGCCGAGCATGGCGCGAAGCTGGTCCTGGTGGACCGCGACCTGGACGGGCTAACCGCGACGCAGGCGCAGTTGCCGGCGGGCGTGAGCGCCCTGGCCGTGCGGGCCGACGTGTCGAAGGCTGCCGACATCGAACGCGTAGTCGAGAACGCGCTGCGCGAACACGGTCGCATTGACGTCGTCTTCAACAACGCCGGCATCATGCCCCACGGCGACCTGCTCGACTTCGCCGAGCAGACCTGGGACGAGGTGATGGCCGTCAACGTCAAGGGCATGTTCCTGATGTGCAAGGCGGTCATCCCGGCCATGCTGGTGCAAGGCGGCGGCAGCATCATCAACACCTCGTCGGTGATGGCCACGCTGACCGAGCCGGGCTACGAGGCCTACACCGCGTCGAAGGCAGCGGTGATCGGCCTGACCAAGGCCATCGCCGTGTCGTATGCCGAGAAGAACATCCGCTGCAACGCCATCTGCCCCGGCTGGGTGGACACGCCGATGAACCTGCATCTGCTCGAAGAGATGGGCGAGGAGCAACTCAAGGCGCTAATCAAGCGCCAGCAGCCGACCGGCCGCATGGCCACCACGCGCGAAGTCGCTTACTGCGTGCTCTTCCTTGCCTCGGATGAGTCGTCCGGCGTCACCGGCAGCGCGCTTTACGTGGACGGCGCGGCCAGCGCGGCGATCTGATGTCATGCGTCATGGGTAGGTATTCCCTCGCCTGGCGTGACTCATCACACCATGACTCCCCTACGTAGCGCCGAATGGTTCGACCGCGACGACGAGTTGGGCTTGCAGAATCGAGCCGTGTTGCGCGTGGTGGGCTGGGATCCTGGCCTCGCGCGCGGCAAGCCGATCATCGGCATCGCCAACTCGTGGAGCGAACTGAACAACTGCAACCTCGGCCTGCGCGCTATCGCTGATGCGGTCAAGCGCGGGGTGATCGCCGCTGGCGGTGTGCCGCTCGAATTCAACACCATCTCGCTGGGCGAAGAGCTGATGAAGCCGAGCGCGATGCTGTATCGTAACCTGATGGCGATGGAGCTGGAGGAGACGCTGCGCGCCTATCCCATTGACGGCGTCGTCCTGTTGTGCGGCTGCGATAAAACTACGCCAGCGCAACTGATGGGCGCGGCCAGCGCGAACCTGCCGGCCATTCAGCTCAACGCTGGGCCGAAGGCTACCGGAAGGTGGCGCGGCCAGGAGGTTGGTAGCGGCACTTCGCTGTGGAAATACTGGGACGAATACCGCGCGGGCAAGATCAGCGACGAGGACTGGCACGCGCTCGAAGCGGCCTACGCCGGCGGCGCAGGCACGTGCAATACCATGGGCACTGCCTCGACGATGGCGGCCATGTCCGAAGCGCTCGGCATGATGCTGCCCGGCGCGTCCTCCATCGAAGCCCACAACCCGCGCCGTATCGCCGTCGCCGAGGCGACTGGCCGCCAGATCGTCGAACTCGTCCGGCGCGACCTCCGCCCGCGCCAGATCATGACCCGCGCCGCGTTCGAGAATGCATTGCGCGTGCATGCGGCCATCGGCGGCAGCACGAATGCCGTCATTCACCTGATCGCCATTGCTGGACGATTGCGGGTGCCGCTGACGCTGGACGACTTCGACGTGATCTCTCGCACGACGCCGACTCTGCTCAACCTTCAGCCGAACGGCGACCGGCTGATGGCCGATTTCGACGCGGCCGGTGGTGTGCCCGCGCTGATACGCGAGCTAAGCGACCTGCTGCACCTGGACGCGCTGACCGTCACCGGCGCGACGCTCGGCGAAAACATCGCCGGTGCAGTCAACCGCGACGCAAGTGTGATTCGCCCGTGCGGAGCGCCACTACAAGTCGATGGCGCGCTGGCTGTGTTGCGCGGCAACCTGGCCCCGCGCGGGGCAATTCTGCGCACCACCACTGCCTCGCCACAACTGCAGCGGCATCGCGGCCCGGCGCTGGTCTTCGAAGACTATGCTGACATGCTGTCGCGGATTGATTCGCCCGATCTGCCCGTCACGCCCGAGACGGTGCTTGTGCTGCGCAACGCCGGTGCGGTCGGCGTGCCGGGACTGCCAGAGTGGGGCAGCATTCCTATCCCGAAGAAGCTGCTGGCGCATGGTGTGCGTGACGTGGTGCGCATCAGTGATTCGCGTATGAGCGGCACAAGCTACGGTACGGTCGTCCTGCACGTCGCGCCGGAGTCAGCCATCGGCGGGCCGCTGGCGCTCGTGCGCGACGGCGACCTTATCGCGCTGGATGTGCCGGCGCGGTCGCTCGATTTACTTGTAGATGACGACGAATTGGCTCGGCGCCGCGCGGCCTGGCAACCGCCGCAGTCGCCGCACCGGCGCGGCTACCCTCGCCTGTATCAGGAGCACGTGCTGCAACCGGATGAAGGCTGCGACTTCGATTTCTTGCGCCCGCAGTCGGACGAAGACTTGGCGTTCGTGCTGCCGGTAGTGGGGCGGTCGTGATCATGCTACAGCCTGTGCAAGACTATGCGAGAGACTTCGCCGCTCGACGTCGGCAAGGTGAACGTGCGCCTGACGCGCGAAGACATCTTGAGCGCGATTTACGAGAGCCGAGCCTGCGTAGCGGAAACGTCGCCGACCTATGAGGTGCGCCGGCGTCGCCGGCCGTCGAAGCGCCGTGCCCGCTCGAAGTGAACCTGCCACGCCATTTAATCTGTCACATTGCCGTGGTCTAAGTTGGTCGCCGAATGTTTTGATGTGGGTGCGGAACGCTCTCCGTAGCGTTGCTTGCTGACTGGCACGCTGTAGCGAGCGCGCCCTACAGTGCGCCCTTTCTCTTGGACACTCACCGAGAGCAGTTTGCCGCGGCAGTGTCAGAGCGCAATGGGCGCTTGGCCGCCTAAAGTAGTAGTGCGCCCGCGCCCTACACCAATTAGGAATCTGCTCTAGAAGTAACTGCCGATCACGTCGAGCAGCTTCTTGATGTTCTCCGGATCGCCGCTCTGCACCTTGGTGTCGCTGGCACGGCCGATCGCGTTCAGCGCGTTGACGTCGGCGTCGCGCCCGTAGGCCACCGGGATCACCAAGATCGGCGTGCGGCTGTTGCGCGCCTCGCTCACCTTGCGCACCACCTCGTTTAAGCTGGCCTGCGACGCCGTGTCTTGCCCGTCGGAGAGTAGCACGATCGCCTGGATGCGCTCCGGATCCGACGTGGCCTGCAACTTCTCGACGGCGGCAATCACTGCGTCGTAGAGCGACGTGTTGCCGCGGGCTTCGATCGTATCCAGCGCGGCTAGGATCTGATCGCGGTTGCTCTCCAGCGCGCCGAGCGGCACCAGCACTTCGATGTCGCTGCTGAAGCGCATCAGCCCGACGTTGTTTTTGCCGGCCTGGTCTTCGATGAATATCCGTGCCGCTTCGAGCGCCTGGCCGATCTTGTTGTCGTCGCGCATCGAGCCGGACGTGTCAATCAGCAGCACTACGTCGGCCTGCTTCTTCACCAGTTGCCACGATTGCTGCACGGCGGCAATGACCGCCGGCTCGGGCACCGGCAGCAGCGTCTTGGGCTGGTTCGGGTCCACGCCGGTCTCCGGGCTGATCGGGTAGGCCAGCGGCACTTCCTTGTTGGCCGGGCGGAAGCCGGCTTCGAGCACCTTCTGCTGCACCTCTTTGCTCAGGAAATACTGCGTGAAGATCTCCGCAGCTCGGCGCTGTTCGTCCGTCACCCACGGCGCGTTGGGGATGGCGAACGGGTGATCGTGCACGAACGTGCCTTCCTTCGGATACAGCGCCACCAGCTTCTCCGGCGGCTTGATCTGCGTCTTGCCTTGGTTGATGAAGATCAGATCGTTCTCTTCCAGCGCGACGAAGTCCAGGTAATCCGGCCCTTGCGCGATGTATTCGATGAACTCTGTGGTGCGCGCCGAGTAGTGCTTGATCAGGTTCTCGATGCGCCGCACGCCCTGTTGCACACGCGGGTCGTTGACATGTTCCATCGTCAGCCGCGAGGCAGCGTCGGTCTTGCCGGCGTTATAGCGCGCGCTGGCGTAGAACTCGGCCATCAGCGTGGAGAGCGCCGTGGATGAGATGCGCGGGTCGGTGTGGCCGTAATACACGGACTGCCGGCCGCTCAGGCCGTAGGCGTTCCAGCCTTGCGGGTTGTCGAACACGGCCAGCAGCTCCTCCCAGCCGATCTCTGTGCCGTGTTTGGTCTGCAGCGCCTTCAACCGTGACTCCCAAATCGCCATGACCACCGGCGCGATCGCCGTGCCCGGCGCGCCCTCGACGTCGAACACGCGCTGGCCGGTCTGGTAGTTCACCAGCGCCAACCAGTGCCGCACCGAGGGCGACCACAGCACCGGGCGCTCGACGTTGGCGTTGTTCGGCGCGATGAACGCGTTGATGATGCCCTCATGCACCGTGCCCGACGATCCGCTGCGGCCCTCGATCCAGATCGGTCGCTCGCCCGGCTGGAGCGATTGGCCGGTGAGCGGGTTGCGCCCTTGCGCGTAGGCGCGGTTGAAATCGGTGATGATCGTGCTGACGTTCAGGTTCTTGTCGAACTCCGGCGCATAGATGAACGACACCTCGATCGCGTTGGCCGGCTTGTTCACCGTCGGCGACTCGCCGGCGATGAAGTTGCCGATCGCGCGGCCGAGCAACACGGCGATGACGACCACGATCGCTGTTCCAACGATTAAGCCAAACAAGATCCGATTGCCCTTCATGTCTGGTTGAACCTCCCCTGCCTCATATGTGACGTGCCCAGGTTACCCTCCGAAGTTTAACTGCAATGTCGCGAGCATGTTAGCCCGGCTTGTGTTAGCGATGCGTTTGCATCGCCTGACACAAGCCTGACGCGAACGAGAGTTGCATCCAGGGGGTGTTCGTGAGGTGCGGCATATGTGGCGCCCGATAATATCGCTTGCGCTAATTAGGCAGGGTGTATTTCCCGCTGGAGGCAAAATGCCCGGCGACTGAAGTCGCGGGCCATTTGCAGCAAAGCCGGCCGTGCGCCGGCTTTGCTATGCGTTGCGCGCGGATTCATCCGCTGCGCGGATCCGCGCAATGCCTCGTTAGAAAGTGCACCTATGAGGCGAAAGATAAGGCCACGCTACGGCGCGGCTCTCTCCGCCGACGCGGCTTCCGTGGATAATTTGTCTATGGCGAACGAATCAAAGGTCATGTGGCGCGAGTGGAGTGACGAGGCCTTTGCCGAGGCGAAGGCACAAGACAAGCCGGTGCTGCTCGGCATCAGCGCGGTGTGGTGCCATTGGTGCCATGTCATGGATCGTGGCATGCCGGGTGATCCGGTGCACACCGGCGTATACAACAACCCGCAGATCGCGGAATACATCAACGCCCACTTCATCCCCATCCGCGTGGATAACGACCAGCGTCCCGACATCAACGCGCGTTACAACATGGGCGGCTGGCCGACCACTTGCTTCCTCACGCCCGACGGCGACGTGATCTACGGCGCGACCTACCTCGCGCCGGCGCAGATGCGCCAGTTGCTCCCGCGCGTCGTCGAGGTGTGGCGCAACGACCGCGAGGAGATTTTGAAGCAGCTCAGGAGCCGGGCGGAGGACGCAAAACGCAAGACGCAAGGCGCAGCGCCTGCGGATCTCCAATCCTCACTCATCAATCATCAATCCATTATCAGCGACGTCTCCGGCGCGATCATCCGCAACTACGACCCGAAGCACGGCGGGCTGGGCAACGGCCAGAAGTTCCCCATGAGCGATGCCTGGGCGCTGTTGCTCGCCATCTATGCCCAGACGCGCGAGCAGCGCCTGCTCGACATGGTGGTGAAGACGCTGGTCGCGATGGGCACGAAGGGCATGTACGACCTGGTCGCCGGCGGATGGTTCCGCTATTCCACCACGCCGGACTGGAGCGTGCCGCACTTCGAAAAGATGCTCGAAGATCACGGTCGCCTCGTGCCCGTGTATCTTCATGCGATTCAGTTGTGCCGCGAGACAGGGCGCGAGGACGACGCGGCGACGCTGACCAGAGTCGTCCGCGCCTCGCTCGGCTACCTGACCTCGACGCTGCTGCACGACGAAGCCGGCCTGACCTACTTCGCCGGCAGCCAGGACGCCGATGAGGAGTATTACCTGCTCTCGCGCGAGGAGCGCGCCAAACTGCCGGCGCCGTTCATTGACTGGCGGCTCTATGCCGATTGGAACGCGCTGGCCGTCTCGGCGCTGCTACAGGCCGGCGTTGTGCTCGATCAGCCGGCATACACCGACCTCGCGGTGTGCGTCTGGCGCACACTGGTGGATCGCTGCGTGAACGATGACGGCAGCGTGGTGCACTCGCTCATCTCGAAGGACGGCGCGATGGTGCATGCCGGCCTGCGCGGTCAACTCAGTGATCAGGCGACGCTGGCGAAGGCCGGCCTCGATCTGGCGCAATTCCGGCCGGAGCTGGCCGCCGATACGTTCGCCGTCGTGCGCCGGATCGTGGATTTCGCCATGCGCGAGCTGCGTGCGCCGGAGGGTAACTTCTACGACTCGCCGGCCAACCCGAATGCACAGGGCATGTTGCGCGTCCGCATCCAGCCCATCTTCGACAACTGCACGCTGGCCGAGGCGCTCCTGGTGATGAGCTATCTGGCCGATGAAGCGGACTGGCGACACGTCGCGCAGGTGGCGCTGGCAGCCTTCGGCGACGAATACAAGCGCTATCGCGAGCATGCCGCGCCGTATGCGCTGGCCGTCATGCGCGCGGCGCAACTCCCCGATGAGGTGATGATCGTTGGGCGCGGCAGTGAAGTGCTGCCGTTCGTGCGCGCGGCGCATGCGACCTATTCGCCCTGGCGCATCGTGCGCGTCCTCGATCCTGACCGCGACGCCGATTTCATTGCGCAGCGCGGCTATCCCACGGCGCGGCTGCCGGTCGCGTTCGTCTGCCGCGGGATGGCGTGCAGCGCGCCGGTTTACGCGCCGGAGGACTTGCGCGCAGCGGTGGCTTGAGGCAGCGCAGTGCACACCCACACGGCGACTTCGGCGCGCTCGGTCTGCACGGTATGCGGCTCGAACGCATAGCCGGCGGACTCGAATCGCCGGCGAGTGCCGTCCGCAGGTGATTCGCCCTGGCCGGTGATGCGATAGGCGAATTTGAGCAGTTCGGTGAGCGCGTCGTTCCCCTTCAAGCGCGCCATCGGCACGATCACCAGTCGCCCGCCGGGGTGCAACACGCGACGTATTTCGTCCAGCGTCTCACGCGCGAAGATGAACTCGGCCGGGAAGGTGCTGACGGCGCAGGCGAACGACCGGTCGGCAAATGGCAGGCGCAGCGCCGAGGCGCGCACATGCGCGGGCGGCCGGCCGGTGGTGTTGATGATCCGCTCGCGCAGCATCCGCGCCATTTGTGGCGAGAGATCTAGCCCGATCACGTCGAAGCCTTGCTGTCGTAGCGCAAGATGTAGGTGGCCCGGCCCATGCGCGATCTCCAGCAGGCGACCTTCGCGTGCTAGAAACGGGATCGCTGCGCGCCCCCATGCCTTCCATTCGCCGAACGAGACGGCATCCGCCACGAAGTCATACGTCCAGGCGAAGGTGGTGTAGAGCTGGTGGAAGGCGAAGCGGATCAGGGTGTTCATAGTTGATGATTCATGATTGATGATCGGTAATTGGTAACCGGTAATTGGTAATTGGTGTTGATGATTGGGCTGATAACCGTTGGTCATCAATCATTAATCATCAATCATCAATCATTAGAATATCCCACAATGGATTCTCATCGCCGCCATTGGCCGCTCGCCGTCATCGTGGTTACTTACTTCGTGATCGGCAGCCTGTTTGTCCTGCGCACACCGGCCTGGCAGAACCCCGACGAACCTGCACATTACAACTACACCCGCCAGTTGGTTCGCTCCGGCAGCATTCCTATCATCGAGCCGGGCGACTGGGTCGCCGGCCTCGTGCCCATCGGCCCCGATGTGAAGGATGTGCCGGTGGATCGCATGACCTACGAAGATCACCAGCCGCCGCTGTTCTACTTGCTGTCTGCGCCGGTGTTCATCATCACCGGCGGTCAGCTGGTCGCGTTGCGCTTGTTCGCGCTGCTGATCGGCGCGTTCGTGATCGTCTTCGCCTATTTCACCGTTGCAGCGATCTTCCCGGAGCATCGCTACCTGGCGGCCTTTGCAGCAGCCTTCATCGCGCTGCTGCCGCAGCACCTGGCCATCATGGCCAGCTACAACAACGATGCGCTGTCCGAGGCGTTGCTGGCGCTGGCCGTGCTGCTGAGCATCCGGCTGGTGATGAGGCGTGACACCCTCACAATGTGGCATCTGGTCGTCCTCGCGATTGTCGTCGGCTTATGCTTCGTCACCAAAGCGCAGGCGTATCTCGCGTTGCCCGTCGCATTGATCGGCGTCTTTCTGACAACCAAGCGCACCGACCCCCCCGACACTACTGACACTCCTGACACCATTGACACTACCGACACCCCTGACACCCCCAACGCCCTCTCCTCCCTCCTCCTCGTCCTCGGCCTGAGCGCGCTGATCGGCCTGCCGTGGTGGCTGCGCAGCGCCGGCCTCTATGGCGGGGCTGACTTCCTCGGCTTGCAGCGGCACAACGAGGTGGTCGTCGGTCAGCCCACCACTGCCGAGTGGCTGGCAGAATACGGCCTGGGTGGCGTGCTGTCGCGGCTGGCACAGACCACGTTCCAGTCGTTCTGGGGGCAATTCGGCTGGATGAGCATCCCGCTCGACCGGCGCATCTATTTGGCGCTGCTCGCTTTCACGCTGGTTTCTGCGGCGCTCTTCCTCGCCTGGTGGGTGCATGGACGCGCCGTGCGCAGGCGGCTGAGCGGCCGGACTCAAGCGCGCGCCGGCGAAGACCTTTATTCACCCTACCTCTTGCTCGCGGCGCAGCAGTCGCGCGCGCTCACGTTGCTGGCTTGCCTCGCATTGTTCACGATGCTCGCCTACGCCTGGTACAACCTGCAGTTTGTGCAGCACCAGGGGCGTTACCTGTATCCGGCGCTCATCCCGATCGCCACGGCGTTCGCGCTGGGCTGGGGCTTCCTCTTCTCGCGCCGCGAAGCGATCGGCCGGTGGTTGTGGCTGTTTCTGATGCTCGGTCTGGCGGCGCTCGACGCCTATCTGCTCTTCCGCGTGATCTTGCCACAGATGAACGCATGAGAAAGCGGGGCAGGTGAGCTTCCTGCCCCGCTTTATGCGCCGCGCCGCGCTGTGTTTATCGGGCCGGCCGTCAATTGCCGCGGTAGATTTCTGCTGCAGCCGGCTGTTTGCTGATGAACGGGAACCACGCCTGCAGCCGCGTGATGCGTCCCTCTACGCCGCGGTTGATGGGCGAATTGGCCGTGATGTAGTTCTGCACTTCATCGGCCATGATGAGGCCGGTGTCCACCGGGTTCGTGCCCTGCGTGAGCACCGCGTAGCCGTCGCCGCCGGTGAGCATGAAGTTGTTGGTCACCACGCGGTAAGTGGCCGTCGGGTTGATCGGAACGAAGGTGGTGTTCTGCACGCCATTCACGCTGGTTGTCGTTCGCACGAGCACGCTGATGATGCGGTTGTTGGCCGGCCGCCTAGGATCCCAGATGAAGCGCAGCCCGGCCACCTGTGGGAAGCGTCCTGCCGAGGCGCTGGGGTTGTCGAGGTTCACCTGGCTGACGCCGTTCTCCAGGGCGGCGATCACTTGCGCGCCGGTGAGGGTGACCAGCGCGAGTGTGTTACCGAACGGCAGCACGGTCAGCACCTGGCCGACGGTGATCGGCGCGGTCTGTGCGCCGCCGGTGGGGCCGGGGATGGATGCGCGGATGCCGCCGCCGTTGGTGATGCAAATTTGCGCGCCGGCTGCGCGCGTCCGCTCGAGCATTGCGTCGGCGATCAAATTGCCCAGGTTGGTCTCTTTGTTGCGGATGCTGGCGCGTTCGCCATCCAGGAAGACGGCCGTCCTGCCGATCTCCTGATTCGCCAACTGATCCACGCCCGGCTTCCACACGGTCGTAATCTCGTTTTGGAAGTTGGCGTCGGGCGAGATTTCCGGCTGCTCGCCCGGCAGCAGGCTGCGCGGCGGGCTGCCCAGGCCATCGGCCCACACCGGCCGGATCACGCCGCTGATCACCGACACCGCGCCGCTTGCGTCGAAGCCGAGCGTGATGTCGCCCAGCCACTTGCCCCATTCCCAGTCGGTGACGATGACGACGTCCTTGTTGTCGGGATCTTTCTCGATCGTGGGGTAGGGGCCCTGCGACGCTACGCCGACCGGGCTGGGCGGGTTGGTGGTCGGCAGCAGCGGCGTGTGCGAGTGGCCGCCGACGATCACGTCAATGCCACGTACGTTCTTCGCGATCTCACGATCTACCGGATAGCCGACGTGTGTTAGGGCGATGATGTGCTGTGCTCCGGCGGCCTTCAACGCATTCACCTGCGCCTGAGCAATGGCGATGAGATTCGAGCCGAAGGTGACGCCCGCGCCAGGGCTGCTCAGGATGCCGGTGTCGGGCGGCGTGAGGCCGAAGATGCCAATGCTGCGGCTGTTGGGGCCGCCCTTGTTGATGATGATGCGCTTGCCCAGTTTGCCCGGCACGGCTACGTCGGTCGGCGCAAGCGCAGCGGCCAGCGGCGCGCTTGGGTCCACGTTGACATTAGCGCTGAGCATCGGGAAGTTGATCGGCGGGTTAGGTGGCGTCTGTCCGGTGACCCCGTTGATGAAGTCGCGCAGTGCGATTTGCCCGCGGTCGAACTCGTGGTTGCCGACTGCGACGGCGTCGTAGCCCATCTGGTTGTAGAACGACTTGTCGGCCTTGCCCTCATACAGGTTGAAGTACAACGTGCCCTGGAAGATGTCACCGGCGTCGAGCAACAGCAAGTCGTCCGCGTCCGGCGTGGCGCGCAACTGGTCAATCAGCGTCTTGCGCCGGGCGACGCCGCCGAAGTTGCGGGTGACCGTAGTGGGGCTGGTTTGGAGCGTAACATTGGCCGGTTCGATGCGGGAGTGGTGGTCGTTGGTGTGCAAGATGCGCAGCCGGTAAGCCACCGGCGCTTGGCTGAGGACGATGCGATAGTGGCCATTGGCGAAGATATACAACGTGGCGCCGCCGGCCAGGACCGTTCGCCTCAAGAATGTGCGTCTGGAGAACTTCTGTGTGCTCATGTGCCTCCTATTGGGTTTGCTGGATTTAGAGTGTGCGCAGGAACAGATGGTTCGTTGATGATGCTTCGAGGAATGGCGTCGGTGTGGAATTGAGAGGAAGTGCGTGCCCGATATGTTGCATTGCTAGCCACCTTAAGCGTTATACCGAGCAGTGTGATGATCTTGTGATGTATCTGTTAAGGACGTTTTATCGGTTTTTGGTGTGGCCTGTGTTTGCCCCGTATGCGAGTGCCCCCTCACTCGTCCTGCATCGTCACGTCGCGGCCCTTGCCGGCCTGCCGGCTGGGGCCGCTGACGTAGCCCATCTCCTGTAGCTCTTCCATCAGGCGCGCCGCGCGCGGATAGCCGATGCGCAGTTTGCGCTGGAGCAGCGATATGCTCACGTTGCCGCTGGTGCGGATGATCTCCATGGCGCGCTGCAACAGATCGTCATCGCCGTCGTCATCTGCGCTGCCACGGCCGCCCTTGGCGCTGCCCATTTGCTGGAAGCGCTCGGCAGCGATCTCGGCGACCACCGTCTCCCACGGCGTCTCTAACTCCGGCTTCCGGTGCGCGACGTATTCTTCCTCCGACTCCCGATTTCCGACTTCCGACTTCTCCATCGCAATCTGCTTCTTCCACCAACCGATCACGGCCTCGATCTCACGCTCGCTCACATAGCATCCCTGCAAGCGAACTGGGCTACCGTGTTCGGGGTTGAGGAAGAGCATGTCGCCCCGTCCGAGCAGTGATTCCGCGCCGACCTGATCGAGGATCACCCGCGAGTCGGTGGCCGAAGCGACGGCGAACGAGATGCGCGCGGGGAAGTTGGCTTTGATCAAGCCGGTGACCACGTCCACGCTGGGGCGCTGCGTGGCGACAACGAGGTGGATGCCGGTCGCGCGCGCCATCTGCGCCAGCCGGCAGATCGTCTTCTCCGTCTCGATCGGCGATTGCAGCATCAGGTCGGCCAACTCGTCAATCAGCACCACGATGCGCGGCAGCGGCTCCTCGCGCCGCCGCTCCATCGCCTGGTTGTATTCCTGCAAGTTGCGCGCACCGATCTCGGCGAACTTCTTGTAGCGCGCGTCCATCTCGCGCGTCACCCAGCGCAACACGGCCGGAATGCGGTCAATGTCGCTCTCCGGCTTGCCGATGATGTGTGGCAGGCCGGCGAAGCGCGACAGCTCGACCATCTTCGGGTCAATCATTACCAGCTTCAAGTCCTCCGGCCGGTTGTTCATTGCCAGGCACGTCGTGATCGCGCTGATGCACACGCTCTTGCCGCTGCCGGTGGTGCCGGCGATCAGCAGATGCGGCATACGCGCCAGGTCGGCGACGATCGCTGCGCCGGATACGTCGCGGCCCAGGGCGATGGCCAGCGACGACTTCTCGGCCAGCTTGCGAAAGGCCTCGCCTTCCATGATCGAGCGCAGATCCACTTCGCCGATGCTGCTGTTGGGCACCTCGATGCCGATCAGCCCGCGTCCGGGGATCGGCGCTTCGATGCGGATGGACGGCGCGGCCAGCGCCAGCGCGAGGTCGTTCTGCAGCGCCGCGATCGCCCCGACGCGCACTTTCTGCGCCTGCTTCTGCCACTCGATCACCGCCTGCGACGCTTTCTTGCCCATGATCACACCGCCGGCCAGCCCTAGGTCGGCGATGACGTCTTCCAGCGCATCCTTCAGGGCGATGGCTTCGCCAATGCCGGCGGGGAACATGACCTTCAACCGCTCGGTCAGTTGGTCTGACTCTGCGAAGTCGTCAAAGCGGAACAGGCGCTCCATCAGGCGGCCGGCCAATTCGCGGCGCAGGGCGCTGAGCTGGCCGACCTTGATCTTGAGTTTGCGCTCGGTATCCGCGCCGATTTCGAAGTAGGCCAGGCCGGAGCGCTGCTCGCCCTCGGCGTAATTGGTGCTGAGGTCGAGATCGCCGAGCAGCGATTTGAGCAACGCCTTGAAGCCGGCTTCGCGCGCGTCCACCAGCGCTGCCGGAACTTCGACGACCGCTGTGGTGCGATCCACGCTCGGTTCGACGAGGATTGCGTCGTAGAGCGCGCCGGCCACTGCAGCGCGGATCTTCTGCGCAGCCTTGTCGCGATGCTGCGCGCCGCGATCCACATAGCCCGGCTCGATGCCGAATTGTGTGACGGTCGGGCCGCGCCGGATCTCGACCACCTTGCCCGACAGGCCGAAGTGCGCCAGCGTGGTCTCGATGATCTCGGCCTGGCGGCGTGCATCGGCATCGCTGCGGGCTGCGCCGGTTTGCTTGCTCGCCCGCAGCAGAGAGAGCGGCGGCAGCGTGTCCGGTCGAGGCACCGGGGGTTTGGGCTTCGCAGCTTTCGACTTCGCTGCGCCATCTGCAGCGCGCTCGCCGTCTTTGACGATTACCGCCTCGGACTTGATGGATGGCGAGGCGGGCGCGGGCTTAGGGCTTTGCCGGACGTCCGATGGGCGCGCTGCCAGATCGGGCAAGGGCAATTGCTCGCCGCGCATCGGCCTCGATGGCGGTGCATTTTCGGCGTTTGGCTCTGGGCGCAGGCTGCGCTGGGCTGTCGCTGTTGTTGATGATGCGCCGGTGCCCGCTGCCGGTTGAGCCTTGGCGCGCTCGGTGGTCTGTAGCAACGGCGCGGCGACGACGAAGGCGCTGAACGCGAAGAGCGCGAACCAGATCAACGTGGAGAGCAGGCGCAGGAGCGTCACGCCATCGCTGCCCTGCGCGCCGAGTGCGCGCCACAGCAATTCGGCCAGCACCCAGCCGCTTGCGCCGCCTCCGCCGCCGGCAAGCGCGAGCTGATAGGGGTCGGCGCCAAACACCAGGGAGTGCACGAGCGCCAAAAAGGAGAAGAAAGCAATCTCGCCGGCGATGATGCGCGTCCAGGTACGCCGCGTCGGGCGAAAGCTCGCTTGCGACAGCGCCAACAGCCCTGCGCCGATCATGAGCAGGCACAGCGGGAAGACGCCGACGCCCACCGCGCGTTGCAAGAACTCCGTCCAACGTACGATCAAGCCCCCGGTGTTCAGGCCGAGCAGCGTCAAGAGCGTAGTCGCGCCTACGAGGATGAGCGCCGCACCGGCGAGCACGCGCCAAAGACGACCATGTGCAACGATGCGGGCGAATGCCGCGTCCAACGTCGCCAGAATCGAAGAACCCCGCTTCGTCATGATAGGCATCGCACGGCGGCTGTGCCTGGCGTGCGATGAGGGGATTATAAGAGTGTGCGCGCTGCGGGGTGCATTTTCTAACGGGGGCATTGCGCGGATTTGTGCAGCGGATGAATCCGCGCGCAACGCACGGCAAAGCCGGCGCACGGCCGGCTTTGCCCCGAGCGGGAAATACACCTTCGTCGTGGCTTACTTGCCGTTTTCGCCTTCGGCGTGGCGATCGGCGAACACACCACGCAGGCTGAGCGCTAGGCGACGGTGCTGGCTATCCACGGCGATCACCCGGGCGACCACGCGATCCCCTTCGCTGACGATGTTGCGTGGGTGCATGAAGTTGCCCTCGGCCATCTCGCTCACATGCACCAGCCCTTCGAGGTCGTTCTCCACCTTGACGAATGCGCCGAACTGCACCACGTTGGTCACCGTGCCGTGGACGATCTGCCCTACATGGTAGCGCTGCTCGATCGTCTCCCACGGGTTTGCCTTTGCCCGCTTCAAGCTGAGCGCGATGCGCCCTTCTTCCGGCGACACGCTCATCACATACACGTCCACTTCCTGGCCGATGTGCAGCATGTCACGTGGGTGGTTCACCCGGCTCCATGAAAGCTCGCTCACGTGCACCAGCCCTTCGTAGCCGCCCAGGTCTACGAATGCGCCGAACGCGGTGAGGTTCGTCACTACGCCGCGGCGCGTTTCGCCGGGGCGGATCTCGCGCAGGATGGGTGGGATCTCCGGCGGCACAGATTCGGCTGCTGGCGAGAGCGCGCGTTCGGAGAAGACCACGCGATTGAGATCGGGGTCGAGTTCGATCACCCGCACGGTGAGGTGGCGTCCGATGTGGCCGGCGAGCGCGGCGCGCCGGGTTGGCTCATCCATGTCGGGTGACATCGCCTCTAGGTGAGAGGAGGGCACGAATCCGCGCAGGCCGCGATAGTGGACGATCAGGCCGCCGCGATTACAGCCGGTCACTTCGACTTCGAGCGGTGTATTGTGGGCCATTGCTTCACGCAGCGCGGCCCAGGCCGGCCCGCTCTCGGAAGCTGCGCTCGCATGTTGACCGGCTGGGCGCTGCGTCTCGTGAGTCGCAGCGAGGTGCGCCGACGGTTGTGGCGTCGGATGGTGCGATGATGGCCGCGTCGGTGGGATAGGCAGTTTTTCTACTTCTTCCAGCAATGCGCGCCAGTACCCTTCGTCGAGTTCCAAATCCTCTGGACGGTATGGCATAGATTTCTCGGCAAGGTGATTATAATCAGCCGGCTTATTTTAAGGAAATGAGCTGCTAGACAGGTTGCGCCCCCGGCGCAAAGCTGGCAAGTAGCTGCAGAAGAGGAACCATCGAGAAATGACGAAGAAGTCGAGCAAACTGGGCGGGCTGCGCGCCGCCGCCAATCGCAAGGTGCGCGTTGCGATCATCGGCGTGGGCAATTGCGCCAGCTCGCTGGTGCAAGGCGTGTATTACTACCGCAATGCCAAGCCCGAGGACAAGGTGCCTGGCTTGATGCATGTGCAACTGGGCGACTATCACGTGGGCGACATCGAATTCACGGCTGCGTTCGATATTGACGTGAACAAAGTTGGCAAGGATCTAAGCGAGGCCATCTTCACCGCGCCCAACAACACCTACAAGTTCTGCGACGTGCCCTACACCGGCTGCTGCGTACATCGCGGCATGACGCACGATGGCCTGGGCAAGTATCTCTCGCAGGTGATCAAGAAAGCACCGGGCGAGACCAGCGACGTAGTTAAAATCCTCAAGGACACGCAGACCGACGTCGTGGTCAATTATCTGCCGGTCGGCAGCGAGGAAGCAACCAAGTGGTATGTAGAGCAAGTGCTGCAGGCCGGCTGCGCCTTTGTGAACTGCATCCCTGTCTTCATCGCGCGTGAGCCCTATTGGCAGCGGCGCTTTCGCGAGCGCAACTTGCCTATCATCGGTGATGACATCAAGAGCCAGGTCGGCGCGACGATCACCCATCGCATGTTGGCGCGCTTGTTCGTCGAGCGCGGCGTCCGCATTGACCGCACCTACCAGCTCAACTTTGGCGGCAACACCGACTTCATGAACATGCTCGAGCGCGAGCGGTTGGAGAGCAAGAAGATCAGCAAGACCAACGCCGTCACCTCACAGATCCCCTACGAGATTCCCGAGGAGAACATCCATGTCGGCCCGAGCGACTACGTGCCGTGGCTCACCGACCGCAAGTGGGCTTACATCCGCATGGAGGGCACGACTTTCGGCGACGTGCCGCTGAGCGTCGAACTCAAGCTCGAGGTGTGGGACAGCCCGAACAGCGCCGGCGTGGTGATTGACGCCGTGCGCTGCGCCAAGATCGCGCTCGACCGCGGCATCAGCGGTGCGCTGCTCGGGCCGTCGTCCTACTTCATGAAGTCGCCGCCGGAGCAATACACCGATGACGAAGCGCGCGACAAGGTCGAGGCGTTCATCCGAGGCGAGTAGCTCAGAGGTCAGGGATGAAGGGCCAGGGATCAGGATTAGCATGCTGCGACGATCCCTGATCCCCGACCCCTGACTCCTGATCCCTGACCCCTGACCCCTGATATGGAAGCCTGGGCGCGCAAGCATCTCAGCCCGCTGCTCGACCCGCTGGTGGATGCGCTGGCGCGCACCGGCGTTTCGCCCAACGCGCTCACGCTCGTCGGCTTTCTGATCAATGTCGTTGCCGGCATGCTCATCGCCGTCGGCCAGCCGTTTTGGGGCGGGATAGTAATGGCCGTGATCGGCATGCCGTTGGACGCTGTAGATGGCGCAGTGGCGCGCAAGCTGGGCCGGCAGACCAAGTTCGGCGCGTTCTTCGATTCGACGCTCGACCGGCTGGCCGAGGGCGCGCTGCTGGCCGGCCTGGGCTATTACTTCGCCGCGCGCGGCGATGCCCTCTTTGTGGTTGTCACATTCGCGGCGCTGGTCGGCTCGTTCATGGTGAGCTACACGCGCGCCCGTGCCGAAGGGCTGGGCCTGGAATGCAAGGTGGGCTTGTTCAGCCGGTTCGGGCGCTTCCTGCTCCTGACCGCCGGTCTGTTGCTATCGCCGGTCCTTACAGTGTCGCTCGTCATTCTGGTCTGGGCGCTGGTGATCCTGACCGCCTATACCACCATAGAGCGCATCGTCCACGTTCATCGCGAGACGCGGTCGTGAGCGTGGAAGGCGCGCGAGAGGCGTTACATTCGCCTAGTTAGGCGATTGCATCGGCTCATCCTTTGACGGCCCCGGCAACCAGCCCGCGAATGAAGTAGCGTTGGCCGAGCAGGTATGCGATCAGCATCGGCACGCTGGCCAGCAGCATACCGGCCATCGCGACAGGGACATCGTTGTTGTAGCGTGAGCCGAACACCGTGATGCCTACCATGAGCGTGCGCAGCTCGTCGCGCGGCAACAACACCAGCGCGATGAGCAGATCGTTCCACACCCACAGCCCATTGACGATGACCAGCGTGACAAGCGCCGGCGCCGATAGCGGCGTCATGATTTGTAACAGGATCGTCAACGATGATGCGCCGTCGATGAGCGCCGACTCCACCAGCTCGTGTGGGATAGAACGGAAGAAGTTAGTCAGCAGGTAGATCGAAAAGGGCGTTACCAAGCCAGCATACACGAGCGCGGCGCCGGGGTATGTGCTGATGAGACGTACATTTGCCAGAAACAAGAACAGCGGTACCAGCATCACTACCGGGGGTAGGACCATGAGCGCCGTGTTAAGCGCAAGGAAGGAATGTCCACCGCGAAATTGCATTCGCGCGATCGCAAACGCGGCCGGTGCCGACACGGTGAGCGATAGGGCAACGGCGCCGATCGCCAGAATGCTGCTGTTGAGAAACCACAATAAGAAACGCCCACCGCGCATAGCCACGTCGAAGTTTTCGAGCGTAAGGGGATTCGGTAGACTGAACTTACTGAGTGAGTAAGCCTCCGGCGTCTTGAGCGCCGTGACCATCATGAAGTAGGCGGGTAGCAATACCAATAGGCTGGCAGCGATCAGGATTGCCTGACGCGCGATGCGTTCCCAGGGGAACGAACGGCTGTGTTTCTGCGCCGACGTTGCGATAGGTTGGGCCGAGTCGAGGGGCGTTGGAGCAGCGTTCATGTGCGATCCTCTTCCAGTGCTTGTGCCCGTAAACGAAAGAGCGGAATGGTGAGCGCCAGAGTAAACAGAAACAAGATGACTGCGACCGCCGACGCTACGCCGGGCAGGGCGTTGCGAAAGGCGAAGTTGTACAAATACATCTCGATGACGATGGTCGCGTTCCCTGGCCCGCCACGCGTCATCACGTAGACGTAGGAGAACACCCACGCCAGCATGGTAATGATGCTGACTACGATGTAGAACTCGATCACGCCGCGCAACTGCGGAATGGTGACGTAAATGGCGCGCTGCCACCAATTCGCGCCATCAATTCGCGCCGCCTCGGTGACTTCCTCGTTGAGACTTTGCAGCCGCGCCAGAAAGAGTGTCATGCCAAACCCAACTTCGCGCCAAATGATCACCCCCATCACGCTCCACAGCGCCAGACCGGCACTGCCCAGCCAATCTAACGCCAGCGCGCGCAGCCCGATGGCGCGCAGGATTTCATTGATGACGCCGTTGAGCTGCAGCATGTTGCTGAACACCACCCCGATCAACGGCACGGCCAGGATATATGGCAGAAAGAGTAGAGTGCGATACAGCGGCCAGAAGCGAGGTCTCTCGTAAAGCAAGATCGCCAGCAGTAGGCCAATCCCCAGCAGGATCGGTACTGCGAGCAATAGCTGCGCATTGTGCGCGACGGACAAATGAAAGACCGAGTCGTTCAGCACCTGCCGGTAGTTCTCCAGCCCGACGAAAGGCCCGCTGGCACCGCGGATACGCCGGACGCTGAAGTCGAAGATGGCAATCAGCGGGTATCCGAACGTGAACGCCAGCAGCAGAGCCGCTGGCGTTAGATACAGATAGGGCACGAAGCGCGACGTGCGTAACATGCCTTAGTTATAACTTGAGCTCGGTCGCCCACTGCCGATATTTCTCGACCATGTCCGGGTTCTGCGCGATCCACTTCTGGGTGACCTCGTAGGCGTTTTGTCCTGCCTGCTCCCCGTTGTATTCCCCGGCGATGATCTTCTGCGAGTTCACGAACATCGCATCGGTCCAGAACAGTGTGGGCATGAGGTTGGAGACGTAGGGCACGTTGTCGCCGTGCATCCATTCCTGCCAGATCTGCTTGATCACCGGATCGGTGATGACCGAGCCATCCCAGTTCGCATTGGCGGGCAACTGCTTGACCTGTTCCCAAAGTGCGCTAACCCGTTCTGGGCGGTTGAGGAAGATCAAAAAGTCGGCAGCGATGCGCTTGTGCTTGCTTTGCGATGAAATGCCCAAGCCCTGCGTATCTGCAAGCGGCTTGCCGGCCATTTTGCCTTTGCCGAAAACCGGCATGACCATGACGCCGACTTTGTCTGCACCCAGAAGCGATTGCATTTTAGGCACCAGCGGCCCGACGATGATCGTAATCGCGCCTTTGCCCGCGCCGAACAGGTCAATCCCAGGATATAGGTCTATCGAGTTCAGATCGTCGTTCAAGTAGCCGGCCTTCCAGAGCGCCTCGAGTCTGGCCCAGGGTTCCCAGTGGAGCGGGTCGCGCCAATCACGCGCGCCGATGAACAAGTCAATCGCCTCGCCGGCCGAATCTAAGTTTTGTGTCAGGCTGTGCCCGAGGAACCATTCTCCCCATGGGCCGTCTTTCAGGCCGCCTACGACCGGGATTACCCCGCTGGCCTTCAGCCGATCGCAGGCATTCAAGAACTCGTCCCATGTCTTCGGAGGTTGGTCGGCGTTCAAACCGGCTCGGTCGAACATCTCCTTGTTATACGCCCACATGTAAGGTACGGCATACCACCCAAGCCGGTACTGCTTGCCTCCGAATATGCTGAGCGATGTGGCGTTTGACGCTTTCAACAATTCCTCGGGAATCCAGTCGTTTAGCGGCTCTACATAGCCCAGCCATACGCTCTCCATGTGGTAGATGCCGTTCCACAGGTACTGAATATCGGGAGCGTTGTTCGCCGCCGAAGCGGTCTGAAACTCCGAGACCACCACGGTCGTGTCTTGCAGTGTAGGAATGACCTTGTGACCGGTTTCCTTCTCGAAAAGAGCGATGCTACCTTTCAGCCAGTTTTCGAGTCCGGGCGCCTCCTGTTCGCCCCACCAAGACATCCTGAGTTCGACGCCACCTGCAGAAGATGGAGAAGTTCCTGCGGTAGCTGTTGCTTGGGCAGGCGGCTGCGCCGGCGATGGTGTGGCAGATGGGGCGCAAGCGGCCAGCGCTAACAGAGGAAAGCTTCCTCCAGCTACTTTCAAGAAGCGTCGTCGTGAAAGGGAGAGTTTGCTAGCCGTTCTCATCATTTTTGGCTCCAATGCTTAGGGCAAATTCTTCATGGGAAGCTAGTCTGGGTAGCGACGCGAATTATAGCGATGCCCCAGCGTCTCTGCGCTGGTTGCGATGATTCAAATGAACCGTTTTGACTGGTACGCGCGCCTTAACCGGTCCTCCGCTCCGCTGTCGCGATAGTCTGTGAATGGGTAGCATTGACCTTCGATACCACCCATCTTCGAGCGCATCGTCCACGTCCATCGCGAGACGCAAGACGCGAGACGCGAGACGTAAGACGCAAAGCTCACACCGCGCTCCTCCGCTTCACTGGCTTAATAATCACTTCGTTCTTGGCCGGCGCGTTGCGCGGCAGTTGCGATGGGGCGAGTTCGAGCGTTTTCTCGCCGGCGGGCGGAGTGAGCAGTGCGTCCCAGTTTAGCTTGGCAGCTGCGGCCTTGCCGATCTCCACCAGGCGCGGGATGGCGCCGATGTCGTCCATGCCGATTTCCTGCGGCAACTGCACGTTCAGGCGCACCAGGTGCAGGCCCTGCGTGGCATAGTGTCGCTGCACGAGCTGCGTTTGCTGCGCTGCCGGCTCGTCCAGCAGTTCGCCGACGATCCACTGCACCCACTCGATCAGGTTAGATGGGTCGTATTGGGTCTTGTAGAAGCCCGTGCCGAGCGACACGACCGTCGTCTCGGCGATGGGGTATTTGCCCGCCGGCATGTAGTGAAAGGCCTCGACGCACGCCTGGTAGCACGGGTTGCCGGCGATGCCGATGCCGCCGTCCACGCATGCGCCGATGCCCGGCACGCGCCAGGGCTCGAAGAATGTCGGCGCGGCGGAGGATGCGGCGACGCAATCCACCAGGCGCAGCTTGCCGGTGAGTTGCTCGTTGGCCGGATTGTCCTTGACGAAGTAGAACGGCTTGCCGTCGCGCACGCGCATCGCCGTGAACATCACGTCAACAGGCAGCTCGTTCAGGATGGGGTTGCCGAGGAACTCCTTGAGCAGCTTCACCAGCGGCGCAGTGCGGTATTTGAACGAGCCGAGGCTGATGATCCAATCCAGCGGGTTGCGGCGGAAGGCACGATCGCCCAGCTCGATATAGAGCTGGAGGCAACGCTCGGCGGATAGCCCGCGGGCCAGGCCGGCGCCGATGATCGCGCCGGTGGACGTGCCGGCCATGAACGAAAAGAACTCGCGCGCCGGTTGCTTGAGCTGCTTCTCCAGCTCCACCAGCGCGCACAATGGAATGATGCCCCGGATGCCACCGCCGTCAATGGCGAGGATGCGCTTGCGAGCCATGGTTGCCTCCTTGGTCAGCGAAATTCGTCTGCGGTGTGTTGCGTTATCGCACCGGCAGTCCCATTGCCTGTTTGGACGATCCCCTCGCGCAGCCGCTGGATGTCGCGCAGAGGCGACGCGCCGAAGAGCCTTTTGTATTCCCGGTTGAAATGCGAGGCGTCTTGGTAGCCGACGCGATAGGCAGCGTTGGCGGCGGGGAGGCGCTCCTCGATCATCAACCGCCGTGCCTCCTGTAAACGCAATTGCTTCTGAAATTGAAGCGGCGTCATGCCGGTCACGGTTTTGAAGTAATGGTGGAAGCCGGAGACGCTCATGCCCACCTCGCGGGCGAGTTGTTCGACGCGCAACGGTTGATCGAAATGGCAGCGGATGCGCGTGATGGCCCGCGCGATGTGAGGCGTGTAGCCTCCCACGACGGCGAGATGCTGGAGGCGTGCGCCTTGGTCGCCCACCAGGAGGCGATAGACGATCTCTCGCGTGATCAGTGGCATCAGCACGTGCACTTCAGCGGCAGGCGCATCTACCAGCCGGACGAGCCGCACAACCGCATCCAGCAGCGCCCCGTCCAGCGAGCTGACATCCACAGCGCCGGCATCGCTGCGCTCCAGAGTGCTCACGACGCCACTTTCGGCCATCACCGAGCCAACCAGCGCGGGCGAGAGCGTCAGGCTCAAGCTGAGATACGGTCGCGCCGGCGATGCCTCCAGCACCCGGCTTACGCCGGGCAGCTCGACCGTGACGAGCAGGTAGTGATAAGGATCGTAGCGGTAATGGCGGTCGCCCAGGAATAGCTCTTTGCTGCCTTGCGCGATGACGCAAAAGGCCGGCTTGTTCACGCTATGAACTAACCCGCGGGTCGCCGAGAGGCGAAACAGGTGAAGCCCCGGCAGCGGCTGGATGGCGCCATCCTCACGAATCGCGTGCGCGACGCGTTCTACAAGCTCCTCGCGGTTGGCCTGCACCTGCTGCGCCGAGCGCTCTGCTTGGCGATGTTGAACCTGCTGCATGGCAGCCTTCTCGCTGCGTTGTCTCAATCGTTGTCTCAATCAGGGATAGGCGTGGCCAAGTCAAACGCTTCGTTTGTAAGGACGGTTCCTGAAGCGCACGGCAGATCGTTGAGTTCGTAACGCGTAAGGCGTTGTTGTTTGGAAGTGCCGGCTGCTGCTTCAAGATTTGTAGGATTGTCCAATTATTTGCGAGGATCATTCTATCACCGCTCCTGTGCTTCTCCTTACAATCGGGCGCGTTCGCTGGCGGGGGCAAGCTGTGGGTTGGGTAGAGCGCGCTCTGAATGGCCCGCATGGGCTACCGCAGCGCGCCGTTGGCGGCGCACACAGACACGGAACGGCGTCCGTGCCCTGCCGTCCTGAAACGCGTGCCCGCAGGTCGCAACAGGTCAGACCGCTCGAAGCGGTCTGACTTAAGTTAAGTAGATCAACGTTAGGAGTAAGACAACCATGCAGAAACGAACACTTGGGAAGAGCGGCTTGGAAGTCTCAGCGCTCGGGCTGGGATGCATGCGCATGAGCTTCAACCAAGAGATGATCGCACTGATTCGCAAGGCGGTCGAACTCGGTGTCACCTTCTTCGATACGGCGGAAGTCTACGGTCCCTTCACCAATGAAGAGCTGGTTGGGGAAGCCTTAGCGCCGTTCAAAGGGCAGGTAGTGATCGCTACCAAGTTCGGCTTCAAGCATGATCCGGTGAGCGGGCCGAGCCCGACCGTGGGTTTAGACAGCCGGCCCGAACAGATTCGTCGCGTGGCTGAAGCCTCGCTCCGGCGGCTGCGGGTGGAGGCAATTGACCTCTTCTATCAGCATCGTGTGGACCCGAACGTGCCCATCGAGGACGTAGCAGGGACGGTTGGTGATCTCATCCGGGAGGGCAAGGTCAAGCACTTCGGGCTGTCTGAGGCGAGTGCGCAGACCATCCGCCGCGCTCATGCCGTGCAGCCGGTCGCTGCCGTGCAAAGCGAATACTCCCTGTGGTGGCGTGCGCCCGAGGAGGCAGTGTTGCCAACTTGCGAAGAGCTAGGCATCGGCTTCGTGCCTTACAGCCCGCTGGGCAAGGGCTTTCTAACCGGCGCAATTGACGAAAGCACGACCTTCGATCCATCCGATCTGCGTAGCCACATCCCGCGCTTCGCGCCGGAGGTGCGCAAGACCAATCTTGCGCTGGTGGATTTGATTCGTGCTATCGGCCAACGCAAGGGGGCCACGCCGGCGCAAATTGCGCTCGCATGGTTGTTGGCGCAAAAACCGTGGATCGTGCCCATTCCCGGCGTGCGCAGCCCGGAACGCTTGCAGGAGAACCTCGGCGCGGTGAACGTCGAGCTTTCGCCCGAAGACTTGCAGGAGATCAATGACGCGCTGGCCCGAATTCCGATCGTAGGGGATCGCTACCCGCAGTATTTGCAGGAGATGACCGGCCGCTGAGCGACGGAGGGGTGTAGGCAGATTATCCGAAGATGAGCCGGAAGGATGAATACACATGAAAGAGGGAAAGCCATGCTCAAGGTCACTTTGAACAACGGCGTCGAGATGCCCATCTTGGGCTTCGGGGTCTTTCAGATCACCGATCCCGCCGAGTGCGAACGGTGCGTGCTGGACGCGCTGGAGGTGGGCTATCGGCTGATTGACACCGCAGCGGCATATGGCAATGAGACAGCCGTCGGCAATGCCATCAAGCGTAGTGGTATCCCGCGGGAAGAAATCTTCGTGACCACCAAGTTGTGGATTCAAGATACTGGGTATGAGAAAACCAAGCAAGCGTTCGAGCGGTCGTTGCAGCGGCTACAACTGGAGTATCTCGATCTCTACCTGATTCACCAGCCCTTTGGTGACGTGTATGGCGCGTGGCGCGCGATGGAAGAACTCTATTGGAAAGGCCGGATCCGCGCCATCGGCGTAAGCAACTTTTACCCCGATCGGCTGATGGACTTGATCGTGCACAACCAGGTTGTGCCGACGGTGAATCAGGTCGAGTGCCATCCATTTCACCAGCAAGTCGGAACCCAGGCGTTCCTGGAAGAAAACAAAGTCCAGATGGAGTCATGGGGGCCTTTCGCCGAAGGCAGGAACAACATCTTCCAGAACGAAGTGCTGCGCTCGATTGCCGAGAGGCATCGCAAGACCGTCGCGCAGGTCATTTTGCGCTGGCTGATCCAGCGCAGAGTTGTGGCGATCCCGAAATCGGTGCGCAAAGAACGCATCGCAGAAAATTTCAACGTGTTCGATTTCGAACTCAACCCGGAGGATATGGCAGCAATTGCAACGCTGGACATGAAAGCCAGCCTTTTCTTCGATCACCGAGACCCGAAGGTTGTGAAATGGTTAGGCGAAGCAAAACGCCCTACGTAGATAAGGCGGTCGTGATGCACAAAGCTGGATTGGTCATCGGCATCAGCCGCAGCATCGGAATCTTGCTCTCAATGATCCTGGTTGCTGCTTGTGCGCCGATGCCGGCGCCGGCATCGCTGCCGGCCACTGCGTCGCCGGCGTCTGAGGCGACCGCGTCCGAACCAACTGAGGTCGCCGCAACCGTTGAACCCGCTACCGCACTGTCCAACGCATCGCCGACGCCATCCTCCGCGGAAGGAGCGACGCCTATGCCTGCAGACCAATCATCCAACGGTGAAACACATATACGGGTGGTCTTCGGAGACACGGTGCTGACTGCGCGGCTCTGGGATAACGCTACGTCGCGCGACTTGATCGCCCAGCTCCCGCTGAAGCTGACCTTCAGCGACTATGGCCGGCAGGAGAAACTCGCCACATTACCTCGCAAGCTTTCACTAGAGGGCGTGCCTGCCGGTGACGACCCGCTGCCGGGCGAGATTGGCTACTACGCGCCGGCCGGCGTCATCGTTTTTTACTACGAGGATGTCAGCTACTTCACTGGCATCGTTCGGCTCGGCCGATTCGACAGTGGCATGGACGCCATCAACGCCCTCATCGGCCAGACTGGCGACTTTGAGGCGACCATTGAGCTCGCGGACTGATTCTTCTATGTGACAAGTGCAAGAGGAAGCTCACGCACGTTGGACTGCAAATCTCATCTAGAAATGGCGAGGATTTTCATCACCGGCTCGGCCGACGGCCTGGGCCAACTGGCAGCGAGTGCGCTGGTCGCGCAAGGCCATGAGGTCGTCTTGCACGCGCGCAACCCGGAACGCGCCCGGCATGCACGCCAACAAGCCCCCGGAGCCGTGCATGCCCTTGTAGGCGACCTGTCCGATGTAGAGGAGATCAAACGCCTCGCCGAAGAAGCCAACGCTTCCGGGCCATTCGACGCCGTGATTCACAACGCCGGCGTCTATCGGGCGCCGGCGCGCGAGGTGTTCATCGTCAACACCCTGGCGCCCTACATCCTCACTTGCCTGATGCAAAAGCCCAAGCGGTTGATTTACCTGAGTTCAGGCATGCATCTGCAGGGCCGCGCCGACCTCGAACGGCTCGCTAGGGATCAGAGCCGCGTCAGTTATTCCGATTCGAAGCTCTATGTGACGATGCTTTGTATGGCGGTGGCGCGCAGGTGGCCGGGGGTGTATGCCAACGCCGTTGATCCGGGCTGGGTGCCTACCAAAATGGGCGGCCCCAACGCGCCGGACGATCTCCACAAGGGATATGAGACCCAGGTATGGCTGGCGGTGAGCGACGACAGCGCGGCGAGGGTAAGCGGCCGGTATTTCCACCATCGGCAAGCAAGACCATACAACCCACAGGCCGGCGACGTCGCGCTGCAAGAGCGATTGCTGAACATTTGCGGAGGAATCACGGGTGTTCCCTTCCCCGAACCGGTTTCGTCGGATGAAGGGCAACGCCTATTGGGAGAAAACCCATGAGTAAATGGACGAACGACGAACTCGACAAGATCGGTAACGCGGAGGAACTGGAGATCGCGCCGCGCCAAAGCGACGGCACGCTGCGTAAATCGTTGCCGATCTGGGTGGTGCGCGTTGGCGACAACCTCTACGTGCGCTCGTATCGCGGGCGCGCCGGCGCCTGGTTTCGCGCCGCGCAGGCCACCCATGAAGGCCGCATTTCGACCGGCGGTGTAGAGAAGGACGTCGTCTTCGTCGAGGAGACCGACCCCGCCGTCAACGATCGGATTGACGCCGCCTACCGCACCAAGTACGGTCGCTATCCCCAGTACGTGGCGCCGATGGTGACCCCGGAGGTGCGGGCGACGACGCTCAAGTTGATACCACATATGAACGTCGAGGAGAACTGAAGTGGACGACGCCACAGCAGATACCGATCAAGGAACAGCACAATGGCTATGGATGAGCAAGGGGTCTTCGCAGGCAAGACTGCATTTGTGACCGGGGGCGCCAGCGGCATCGGCCGAGCGACGGCATTGGCGTTTGCGCGCGCAGGCGCAAGCGTCGTGGTCGCCGACGTTTCAGAGCAGGGCGCTCAGGAAACGGCACGCCTAATCGAAGAAATCGGCGGGCAAGCGCTTGCCGTTCGATGTGACGTGACGCGCGCCGAGGATGTAAAGGCGGCGCTGGACAAGACCATCGAAACCTTTGGGAGGTTAGATGCTGCTTTCAACAATGCCGGCATCGAGCATAGGCCGATGGCAGCGGCCGACATTTCTGAGACGGACTGGGATCGAATCACCAGCGTCAACCTTCGCGGTGTGTTTCTTTGCATGAAGTATGAGATCCCGCTGATGCTCAAACAGGGCGGTGGCGCGATTGTGAACACTTCTTCTGGGGCGGGCATTAAAGGCTTTCGGGGCGGCGCTGCATACGTCGCATCGAAGCACGGTGTGATTGGCCTGACCAGATCGGCTGCCCTTGACTATGCGGCACAGAACATCCGCATCAATGCGGTGTGTCCGGGCATCATCGGCACGCCGATGATCGAGCGTCTCATTGGCAGTGCTGATGCAGTGCGCGAGCACTTGATCGCGCAAGAGCCGGTCGGAAGGATGGGCCGGCCTGAAGAAATCGCGAATGCCGTTCTCTGGCTATGCTCCGATGCCGCCAGCTTCGTCATCGGTCACGCCATGGTGATTGACGGTGGCCAGACCGTGTAACAGGCTTTGGCAGTGGGCGTGTTGCTTCTGACTGTGAATCAGCGTGGTTGCGCTTATTTGTTTGCCTTGCTGACGATTGCCTGTATCTTTTCGCCCCCTCGTCGTGCACTACTAAGTCAGAAACCATGGCATTCAGCCAAGCAGTTCCATACCCAAGGAGATAGCTATGAAAAGGCGGAATTTCCTAATACTTATGCCGGTTCTGATTTTCTTCAATCTTAGCCTGGCATTCGCAGCACCCATGTCGCAGACGTCAACCTTCGTAATCTTAGAGCCGCCGCCGAGCATTTTGCCCAACGGAAATGTGGGTGCAATCTATGGGATAGGACTCACTGCAAATGGAGGTAGCGGCCCCGTGACATGGTCAATCATTAGCGGAAAGTTACCCGATGGCTTGACCATCTTCAGATATCGAGGCAATTCCTCCACGATGATCCATGGCACACCAACGCGTGTTCAAACGACAACCTTTACGGTAGAAGCGAGAGACAAAGCCGGCAATAGAGCTTCCCGGACGTATACCCTGACGATTGATCCGCCGTTGCCGTTGTACGTGGCCCATCCGAGTTCGACATTGCCCAATGGCACAGTTGGCGTTCATTACGCAACCAATCTCTTCGCCAATGGCGGTGTGCAGCCATACAGTTGGGCGATTGTTGCGGGGCAACTACCTCCGGGGCTACGCTTATCTGGCAATCAGATCAACGGCACGCCTACGACGGCCGGCAACTTCGCCTTTACGGCCCGTGTGACCGATTCAACCGGCGTGCAAGCCTCAAAGGACTTTACGATCCTGATTCGGTAGTGGAGCGCGCCTTACCCGGCCTGCACATTCGTCCCCCACTGGCGAATGCACCCGGCGAAAGCCGACGATCCAATATGTGCCGCGAGGATTTAAAGGTCAGAAACCGGGTTCCCGTGCAGGCCGGGATACCCTCCATATCTCGCGGGCGTGATGCGAGCGACCGGAGAGAGTTGCTCGCATCATGCCTGCGTGCGAATACATCCCCTCGAAAGCCGCAGTTCTGTTGCCTCGAGCCCTGATTCTGGCCGGGTTCAAATGAACCGCTCGATCTGCGAGCGCGCCTTCAGGCCGGCCATCCACTCCGCCAGCGCGATGGTCTGCAAATAGATGGTGTCGGCCTCGGTCAAGCCGCGCACCTCGCGACCGGTCACCCGGATGATGTGATAGCCGATCGGGCTTTTGACGATCTCGCTCGTTTCGCCCGGCTGTAGGCTGAACGCAGCGTCTTCCACTTCCGGCCACAACACAGCGCCGGTGTTGCGCGCGAACCAACCCAGGTCGCCGCCATCTGCGCGGGTGCTTTCGTCCAGCGAGAGCGACTGCGCCAGCGCGGTGAACTTGGCGCCGTTCTGCAATCGCGCCAGCACCTGGCGCGCCTCGCGCTCGGTGGCCACGACGATGTGATAGGCGTGGACGTATTCCGCCGTGCGCGGCATCGTCGCCAGCACGCGGTCGCGCATGGCGTTGGCCAGCAGTTCACGCCGGAGGAGTTCGCGGATGCTGTCCTCGGTTTGGCGCGTGGCCGCCAGCCAGGCTTGGAACTTCGCTTCCCCGCCGGCGCGCTCTTTGGCAATCGCCAGCTCTTCGGCGACCTGTTGATCGCTCACTTGGATGCCGTTGCGCGCGGCTTCTTGCTCGATCAGCGCCTGTTCGATGAGCGCCTCCAACGCTGCATCTCTGAGCTGCAGCGCCAGCAGCCGGCCTCGGTCGCTATTCGGATCGGGTGCATCGGGCAGCGCTGCGATGTAGCGCGCCAGCTCGGCTTCATATTCGGCCAGCGTGATGGGCTGGCCGTTCACGCGCGCTGCCAACGGGTTGGGCGTGGGCGTCGGTCGTGGCGTCGGCGTGGCAGTGGACTGAGGGATCACCGTCACGCCGAAGATTTCGGGGGTGATCACCGGCTGCGCATCGGCCGGGTTGCCGGCGCATGCCGTGAGCGACGCTGCCAATGCGGCGATGACTGCTCTTCTGCTCACGAGACTGCTTCCACCTCGTCCCAGTTTTTGCCCGCAGCCACGTCGGCGCGCAGCGGCACGCTCAGCCGGTAGGCCGATTCCATCTCGCGCTTGATCAGGGCGCAGACCTCGGCCAGCTCGTTGGGCGGGCAGTCGAACACCAGCTCGTCGTGCACTTGCAGCGTCATGCGTGCCTGGTAGCCGCCCTCGCGCAGCCGGCGATGCACGTTGATCATGGCGATTTTCATGATGTCGGCTGCTGAGCCTTGCACCGGATGGTTGATGGCTTCGCGCTCGGCGCGGCGGCGCACCGGCTCGGGCGATGTGCGCGAGGTCAGCTCCGGGAAGTAGCGCCGCCGGCCCAACACCGTCTCCACGTAGCCCTGCTCGGCGGCGCGGCGTTTGGTCGCGTCCAGCCACTCGCGCACGTGCGGGAAGCGGGCGAAGTAGCGGTTGATGAACTCCTGCGCTTCGGCTTGGGTCATGCCGGTGTTGGCCGCCAGGGCGAACGCGCCCATGCCATAGGCGATGCCGAAGTTGATGCGCTTGGCGTTGTTGCGTTGCATCGGCGTCACATCGCGCAGCGGCACGTCGTAGATCGCGGCGGCCGTCGTGGCGTGGATGTCTTCGTTGTTGGCGAAGGCTTGCTTCAGGGTTGGGTCGTCGGCCAGGTGGGCGAGGATGCGCAGCTCGACCTGCGAATAGTCGGCGCTGATCAGCCGCCAGCCCTTGCGCGGGATGAAGGCCTTGCGCACGCGCCGGCCCATTTCGGTCTTGACCGGGATGTTCTGCAGGTTGGGGTTCGACGACGACAGCCGGCCGGTTACCGCGCCGGTTTGGTTGAAGTCGGTGTGCAGGCGGCCGGTCTTGGGGTTGATCAACTGCGGCAGCGCGTTCACATAGGTGCCTTGCAGCTTGCTCAGCTCGCGGTGCTCGAGAATGAGCGGGATGATCTCGTGCTGGTCGCGCAGATCGTCCAGCACATCGGCGGCGGTGGAAAAGCCGCCGGCTTCAGTCTTGCGCAGGCCCTGAGTAGGCAAGCCGAGCTTGCCGAACAGCACGTCGCTGAGCTGCTTGGTGGAGTTGATGTTGAACACCGTGCCGGCGATGTTGTAGATGCGCTTCTCCAAGTCGCGCAGGCGCTCGGTGATCTCGCCTGAAAGCTCGCCCAGGTATTTCACGTCGAGCGCGACGCCGGTCATCTCCATATCCACCAGCACCGGGATGAGCGGCAGCTCGACTTCGTAGAACAGCCGCTCTTGGTTGCGCTCACGCAGCATCGGCTCGAGCACGTCGCGCAGGCGGTAGGTCGCGTCGGCGTCGGCAGCGGCGTAGGCGACCACATGCTCGATCGGCACCTCGCGCATGGTGATCTGTTTCTTGCCGCGCCCGATCAACTCGCTGATCTCCGTCATCTGCCAGCCGAAGTAGTTGAAGGCCATCTGCTTGAGCCCCAGCGCGCGCCCGCCGGGGTCGCACAGGAACTGGGCGATCATCGTGTCGAAGATCGGCTTGTCAATCGTCATGCCCACCTCGCGCAGCACCTCTAGGTCGAACTTGGCGTTGTGGGCGACGAGTTCCACGTCGCGGCGCTGGAGCGCCAGAACGACCGGCTCGAACTTGGGCGACGTTGGATCCAGATGCCATGTGTGCGCCCGTTCGCCATCCGCCGATGCGGTGTGCGCTACGCAGGGTAAGTACCAGCCTTCGCCCTCCTTCACGCAGAAGGACAGGCCGACCAACTCACCGCGCAGTGGGTCAGTGTCGGTGGTCTCGGTGTCGAAGGCGATGCGCCGGGCGTCGTTCAGCGCGGCAAGCAACGCTTTGTATGCGTCGTCGCTGTCCACCAGGCGCGCGCGGGTAGGCGCGTCCACCTTGAGGACGACCGGCGGCTGGTCGGCGCCGGCGTCGAACATGCTCAGTTGTGCAGGTGAAGCAACGTCGCCGGCGTCCTCGGCCTCTGCCGCGACCGGCGCCTGTGGGATGCGCTTGACCAGGCTCTCGAAGCGCAGTTCGCGGAACAAGCCGAGCACGCGCTGGTAGTCGAACTGGGCGGCGCAGGCATCCCAGTTCACGTCGAGCGGCAGGTCGGTGCGAATGGTGGCGAGCTGTCTGCTCAGATAGGCAGACTCGCGGCCGGCCTCCAGCGCGCTGCGCACGCGCTTCTGGGTGATTTCGTCGAGGTGCGCGTAGATGCCGTCGAGCGTGCCGTACTGTTGCAAGAGCGCCTGCGCGGTCTTCTCGCCGATGCCGCGCACGCCGGGGATGTTGTCCGACGTGTCACCCACCAACGCCTTGTAGTCAATCAACTGATCCGGCCGCACGCCGTAGGTGGACTCGACCAGCGCTTCGTCGTAGATGACGGTGTCTTCGAAGCGCTGGCGCGAGGTGAGCACCTTCACCGCCGGCGAGACGAGCTGCAGGGCGTCGCGGTCGCCGGTGACGATGATCACCTCCATCCCCTCGCCGCTGGCGCGCCGGGCAAGCGTGCCGAGTACGTCGTCGGCCTCGAAGCCCTCCGCCGTGAAGATCGGGATGTCGAATGTCTTCAGCAGGTGCTGGATGCGCGCGACTTGCTCTTCCAGCGTCTCCGGCGACTTCTGGCGGGTGCTCTTGTATTCGGGGTAGATGTCGTCGCGGAAGGTGGCGCCGACGTCGAACGCGGCAGCGATGTAGTCCGGCTGCTGCTCGTTCCACACCCGCAGCAGCATGCTGGCGAAGGTGTAGACCACACCGGTGAATTCCTTCTCGCCGCGCTCGTTCGTGATCGAGAGCTGGGCCAGGCCGGTATCGGGCCGGTTGGGTGGATAGACCACGAAGAACGCGCGGTACGCGAGTGAATGGCCGTCGAGCAGGAGCAGCTTCGGCTGTTTGCCATTGGCGTGTGCCATGGCTGTATTGTAAGTTGGTCGAAGCAGCGCCTAACGCGCTTGGAGCGCGTTAGGCGCGTGAGGTGCATGGCTGTATTGTAAGTTGATAGGTTGCTGGGTTGCCGGGTTGCTGGGTTGATGGGTTGTGTTGTTAGGTTGCCGGTGAAGAGCGATTATTCGACCCGCTCGATGACCTTCCCCGTCTTCTTGTCTTTCAGGATCAGCTTGACGCGGCCGTCGGGCAGCTTCTCGCGTTTGATGGTTTGGTACTTGCCATCTTCCTTGGGTGCCGCGGCTCTGGACTTTGCGGCGTTTGGTGTCGCGCCTTGCCCGCGCCACACCGCCAGCTTGACCGGCTCCCAGCGCTTCGTCTTCGCCGACTTGTAGCACGCGTCAATGATCGCATTCACGACGTAGCCGTCGTAGAACGTCTCCAGCGGCTGGCGCCCTTCGTCCAGCGCGTTCAGCATGTCGGTGAACATGTGCACATAGCCGAGGTCAACCGTCTCATCGGCCACGGGGAAGAGCCAACCTTTCTCGCCTTCGGCTTTCTCGGCTACGTAGCCGTCGCTGCGGCCGGTTGCGGTGAACCATTCCAGCCCGGTGCGCAGGAAGTTGTTCGCCCAGATCGTGCCCTCCGTGCCGGCCACTTCGTCGCGCAAATCCATCCCGCCGCGGAAGCTCCAGCTCACCTCGAACTGGCCGATCGCGCCGTTCTCGTAGCGCACCAGGCCGATGCTGTGGTCTTCGGCCTCGATTGGGTGGACCTGCGTATCGGCCCAGCACATGACCTCGACCGGCCGCACGTCCTTGCCGATGTAGTTGCGCGCGATCTCGATACAGTGGCAGCCCAGGTCTATGATCGCGCCACCGCCCGATGCGTCCTTATCCCAAAACCACGCGCTATGTGGGCCGGAATGCGTCTCGCGCGAGCGCGCCCACAGCACGCGGCCGATCGCGCCGCTCCTAACGAAGTCGAGCGACTTCATCATCTTTGGCGTGTAAACCAGGTCTTCGAGGTAGCCATGGAACACGCCTGCTTTCTCGACCGCGTCGAGCATCGCCTTCGCCTCGGCTGCCGTGCGGCCGAGCGGCTTGGTGCACAGCACGGCCTTGCCGGCTTTGGCCGCCAGCAACGCAGCTTCTTTGTGCAGGTTATTGGGCAGGCCGATCACGACCACATCCGTCTCTGGATCGTTGATGGCGTCCTTCAAGTCGGTCGTATATCGCGGGACGTTCCAGCGCTTGGCGAACTCGCGGCCGCGTTCTTCGCTGCGCGAATACACCACGTGCACGCGGTCGCGGCTGCGCAAGCCTTGTAGCACCTGGGTGTAGAAGTTGCCGATTAGCCCTGTGCCGAGCATGGTGATCTTTCTCATGGTTCTGTGAACTCCTTGGATTGAGATGAGGATGACGGGATAACTGGCACCGGCGCGTGCCGTTGCTTCACTGCTGTGCGATGTTCCCTGCCTGCCGCCGAAAACGGCGCAATGTGCTCGAGGCCGCCCTCGAACCAATGGTCCAACTGCCGCCGCGCGATGTTGACGTGCAGCACCTCGTCGGCCCAGTCGAAGTCCTGAAAGGTCGTCATCAGTTCGTGCCGGGCGGCGTCGCGGCAGAACTCCCACTCCAGCCGCTTGCCGGGCGGGTACTTCATATTCTTGCCCTCCACTTCCAGCCCAAGCACGGCATATTGCTCCAGCGGTGGCGCTTCCATGGCGAACACGCCTTCGTAATCGCGCATCGGCAGCGCAGCACGATCGCCATATGTCGCTTCGATTGCCGCTTCGCCGAACATGGAGTGGCGCACCTCATCCCAGCAGTGCCGTGAGATATCGGCGTAGAAGCTCCACGGCATGTCCTGGGTCTCGAACAGCACGATGGCCAAACCTTCGGCGACGTTGATCTCGCTCAGCCGGATGCTCATCATGTAGTTGAGGTGGTCAGCGACGTGCTCGTATGGCGGCTTCACAAAGTCCCAGACGCGCGCGAACGAATCGTCCCGGGTGAGTTCATGCGGGATGCGATAAGGTACTTGTGATGCCTTGCGCGGCGGCAGCTCGCTGCGCGGGGCAGTTCCATCTAGGCCACCCGCAGCACTCAAATAGCGCATGAGCGAGTGTTGCCATGCCTCGGCCAGCTCGCGATCGGCATCGGTGAACGGTGTGCGGTTCAACACCGATTCGAGCAACGTTGGATGTTCGATCTCATCGGCCAGACATTGCTTGATGAGGCGAACGCTCGGGTAATCGGCGAGATGATTTGCCTCGCGGAGATAGGCCTGGTATGCCTGGCGCAACGCCGGCTTGATCAAGTGGGTGACGACGGCCAGAAATGCGGGGGCGTTCGGCAGATGCTCGGCTTCGTCGAAGAAGACTGCCAGTGCTTCGTCGGGCACAACGTCCAGCCGGCCTTTCGCGACGCGCATCTCCAGGACGCGCGCTCGCAAGCCGTCGGCGTGCATGCAAGCCTCGTATTGCAGGCGCCCCATCAGCAACTTGACCTCGCGATCGGCGATTGTCACGACACGCGAGGCGAACAGGCGCATCAAGCGCATCTCGACATAGGCCAAGCGCCGCAGCCGCATCGCTGACTCACCGACCGATAGTCCCGGCGCGTGCACGCGATCCAGGCCTGCGTAGCGACAGCGGTCGTCGCGATCGTTCATCATGTCGTAACCTCCTGTAACAACTCGGTTGCATCCTTCACTCTGGGAATGCGCGGATATGCGCCCGGCCCGGTGACGGCAAAGGCAGCTACCCGGCAGCCCAGCCTGGCACATGCTTCCAGCGGTAGGTCGTGGGCCAAACCCGCGATGAAGCCGGCGATGAAAGTATCGCCCGCGCCGGTGGTATCCGTGGCAGCGACGGGCACGGCCGGCACGCGGACGAACGCGCCATCGGCGCGGAAGCAGCAGCCTTCATCGCCCAGCGTGAGCACGATTGTGCCCGACGTGTGCGAAGCAAGCACATCGAGGATGTCCTCCGGCCGGTCACGATGTGCCAGTTGCCGGCCTTCGTCATAGTTGAGGATGAAGTAATCTGCCTGAGCCAGCGCCGGGCGCAGGAAAGCCAATCCGCGACCATCGCCGTCCCAGCAGATGTTGAGCACCGTGGTTGCGCCGCATCGCCGCGCGCGGGCGAACAATTGCCCGACTGCGTCACCGGTGAACTGTGGCAGGACGAAGACGCTGCACACGGCGACGAACCGCGCGCTGCGCAGCCAGTCATCCGGCACGTCATCCAGTACGAACGCCTCGTTGGCGCCGTTGACGAACAGCACGCTCTTTTCGCCGGTGGGTGAGACTGTGACAAGCGACGTGCCGGTGCCCAGCGAGGGGTGTCGCGCCAGCCGGTCAATGTTGACCCCTTCCGCGGCCAGCGTTGTCCGGAATTGTTCGCCCACCATGTCGGCGCCGCTGTAACCCACCAGGCTGGCCGGCATGCCCAAACGCGCCAAGGCGATTGCCAGATTGCCGCCGTTACCGCTCAGCGCAAAGTCCACTTGCTCGATCTTGTGCAGTTCTCCGGGCGCCGGCAGTGACGACACCGGTCTGCAGAGCACATCGAGCTGGAGGTTGCCGAAGACCAAGACCTCGTTCATGGCGCGGGCAAGCAGTCCGGATTGGCACGAGTTTATCTCACGGCGCCCGTTCAATCGAACGTGATGCGACGCCGGGCTAAACCACCGGGCTAAGGGGACGGGCGGGCTTCAGCGCGGGCTTCGGCAAGCTCAGCCCGCGCGATGGTAACCTCTCAGCGTCCAGAGCCGCAGGCGTGAAGCCTGCGGCTACCACACGGATTGCCCATCGCTCCTCTCCTTCAGCGCACACCATCCCATGGCCGCGCTGCCTCATAAATCCTCGCACGAAAGGCTAGGAACGAAAGATCTTTGTATAACGATCAGCATGTTTAACGGATAACGATGGGGAGGAAGGTCTTGCTGCCCAAGCCACTCACGGGCGTAGGTGTTGCCGTCGGTGTATGGAGTGCACCGGTTGGCCAAGGCGTCGGTGTTGCGGTCGGTGTGGGTTCGCTGAGCGAAATGTCGTCCAAGTTGACGTCGTCCAGATGGATGTTCGTCAGCTCGCCGACCTGGTTTGCTTGCTCGAAGCGCAGCGTGTGCACGTTGCCGTCGGCATAGGCCGAGATGTCAATGCTGACCGGCGTCCATCCTGAGCGGAAGGCGGTGTTCGTCGCGCCGGTGATCGAGAAGAGCTCCTTGCCGTCCATCCTGACTTTGAACGTCGAATTGGCATGGTGGCCGGCGCTCCACCACAGCCAGAAGGTCAGCGTCCGCACGCCGGGCGCGATCCGCTTTTGCTGCTGTAGGAAGCTCTGCTCGGCCTGCAGTGTGCCGCCGAACCAGGCCCACCATGTGCCGGTGCGCGGGCCAACGCCACCACACGCGGCCCGCGTGCATAGCGGCGAGCCAAAGTTGGTTGAGCCTTGTACCCAGTGTAGGGACAAAATGCCGCCCTCGACGCTGCCATCTTGGATCATGTAGTTCGCGTTGGGATTGGGCGTGCTGGTTGGCGGCAGCGGTGTCGGCGTGTTCGTGGGTGTAGCGGTGTTGGTCGGCGTCGCCGTGGGCAAGCCGGCAGCCGCTTCGAGTTGGATGCGCGGCTTCGTGTTCGAGCCGAACGTGATCGGCTTGCCGGTCGTCTGCAGCCGCGACAGGATTTGCCCGACATTCTCGCTCGGGTAACGCTGGCGCATCACGGCCCACGCGCCGGCCACGTGCGGCGCAGCCATAGATGTGCCGCTGCGCGTGGTGTAGCTGTTGTTCGGCACGGATGAGTTGATCGCCGAGCCCGGCGCGAACAGGCTCATGTAGCCGGCGCGGTTCGAGAAGTCGGAAATGGTGTCCTGCTTCGTTGTTGAGCCGACGCTGATCGAATTCGAAACGCATGCCGGGCTGCTCAGGCCGTTCGTGGAATAACCATTCCCGGCGGCGATGACCGTGGCGATGTTGAGGGCGCGCAGGCCGGCCACAGCAGTGAAGTACGGGCTGGAGTCGCACGGCGCAGTGTTGTTCGAGCTGTCGCCCAGGCTCATGTTTACTGCTGCGATGGTGTAGCTGGGCGCCAGCGTAGTCTGCACATACTGCAGCGCGGCCAGAATATCCTCGTCGAAGGCCGCGATGCAGGACAGATCGGGCGCGCAGAAGGTTGGATCGTTGAACCGCGAGAAGACCTGGATCGCGATCAGCGTCGCGTCCGGAGCGACACCGTTGTAACCCGGCCCGCCGCTGTAATTTCTGCCGACAGCGATGCCGGCGACATGTGTGCCGTGATCGCAGCCTTCGATGTTGACGTCACAATTCATGCCTGCACCCGGACCAGCCTGTCCCGGCATGCCGCTTGGGCTGGTGGACTGGCCGTTCGGGCATAGCGTCGTTGAGCCTGCGCCGGCATCCGTCCGCGAGAAGCATGCCTCGGCGACGGTCTTGCCGGCGAGGAACGGATGCGACGTCTGAACGCCCGTGTCGAGGACGGCGACGGCATAGCCGCTGCCGGTGTAACCCAGGTTGTGCGCAACGTCCGCGCCGATGA
Source organism: Candidatus Roseilinea sp. (assembly GCA_025055235.1). Classification (GTDB taxonomy): domain Bacteria; phylum Chloroflexota; class Anaerolineae; order J036; family Brachytrichaceae; genus JAAFGM01. The sequence continues at coordinate 48,419 of JANWYN010000072.1, forward strand.
TTCGATTCGATTGTAAGTCGGCAGGGTGCTTGAGCGTGCTCTCCACAACGGCCAGCACGTCCGGCGAAGCCAGCAGCGCCTCTAGCCCGGTGGGATCAACCGTCACGCCAACGAAAGGGTAGACCTCGAACGCAGCATTCAACGTGTAGTTTGTGCCGGCCAAGCGCGACAGCACGCGCGCCGTCGCTGCTTGGATGGTTGCGCGTTGCGCCGTCGCCTCTGCGATAGCGAGCTGGCTCTCGGGCCGGTAATTCACGTTCAGCGTGGCGATGATGCGCAGCCGGCCGCGCTTCGCGACTTGTGTGCGCAGCGTGGTTGGATCGGATGCTGCCGGATTGCGCGCGGGCGCGACCGGCATGCTTCTTTCATCGCCACCGCCGTCGTCGGCCAGCGAAAGCGATAGGCCAGATAGCGTCAGTGCAACAACAATCGGTAACGTGAGCATCGCCGCAAGGCAAGCCCGCCGGCGCGACGATGCCGTTGAAGTTGACATATGTGAGATCCCCTCGTTGAACATGAGTATCGCCGATGCTCTCCGACGTCGTCAATCCCCTCTATAGAATCTAAAATCCCTTAACCTAAAATTGAGGCTATGATTCAGGATCATCTTCCGGCGCGCCAACTTCTACTCTGCTCTTGGCTGATTACCTCGGCAAGCGAGCCACCCCAACCCGATCGCGCCGTCCTAATCGAAGGCGACCGCATCGCCGGCATCGGCGAGATCGAGGCGATGCGATCGCAGCACCCCGACGCTGAAGTGACCGACCTGCGTGGCTGTGCCATCTCGCCCGGCTTCGTGGATGCGCACCGGCACTGCTACGGTGTGCTGGCACACGGCATCCCTACCGAGCACGCGCCGGCGGACTTCTGGGCCTTCTTGAACGAGTTCTGGTGGGGCAAGATCGAGGATCGCCTTGACCACGACATGTTGCGCGCAGCGATGGACTTGTCATGCTACGACATGATCCGCAGCGGCATCACTACGTTCTTCGACTGCCTGGAAGCGCCCAACGCTATCCCGGGCGGGCTGTTCGTCCAGGCCGAGGTGGTCGCGCGCTGGGGGCTGCGCGGCGTGCTGTGCTTTGAGGCCACGCAGCGGGTGAGCGAACAAAACGGCGAGCTGGGGCTGCGTGAGAATGTCGAGTTCATCCAGGCTTGTCGCGCGGGCCGTGAATCGTGGAACGCGGATCGTGGATCGAGCGACGATTCACGATCCACGTTCCATGCTCCACGCCTGATCAGCGGCGCGATGTGCCACCACACCACCTTCACATGCAGCGACGACTTCATCTGCAAGGCACACGGGTTGGCGAAGGACCTCGGCGTGTTGCTGCACTTCCACTGCTCGGAGGGAACGTACGAGCCGGAGCAGGGGCTGAAGAAGTGGGGGCGGCGCACGATCGAACATTACGACGACCTCGGCATCCTCGACGAGACCACGCTGGCGTCGCAGTGCGTGCAGCTCTCGCCGGACGAGGTGCGCATCGTCGGTGAGCGGGGCATCCGGGTGACGACCATGCCGCTGAGCAATTGCGAAGTGGGCGGCGGCATCGCGCCTGTGCCGGAGATGCGCCGGGCCGGCGCGACCGTCGGCCTGGGCACCGATGGCTACGTGGCCAACTTCTTCGCCTCGTTGCGCGGCGCGTTCCTGATCCACAAGGCGCGTTTGCTCAACCCCGGTGCGATGCCGGCGCGCGATGTATGGCAAATGGCGACGAGCGACGGCGCGCGGGCGCTGGCCATGGATGATGCGATCGGGACGCTTGCCGTGGGCAAACAGGCCGACCTGATAGCGATTGACCTGGATTTGCCGACGCCGGTTACGGCGCATAACTTGCTCGATCAATTGATCCTATGGCGCGATGCCGTGGATGTGCATAGCGTGATGGTGGCCGGCCGGTGGCTGAAGCGTGATTACGTCGTCCTGAATGCCGATCCTGAGGCGCTGATCGCCAAGACGCGCGAGGCGGCCGGCCGGCTATGGCGCGGGGTGTGACATTCGGCGCACTTTTGAGCTATGTTAATCCTTGACGCTACAAAATTCATCCGGCTATAATGCCGGCGCCTTGTGAAGTTTGGCACTTGTCCGGATCTCAATTAGCCACAGTGCCGCGAAAGACAATCGGTCATCCGTAGCGGCGCTGTGGCTAAATCGTGCATAGGCCTATGAGAACAGACTTTGCGTTCGTCGGTGTCATGCTGGTGACGGCTGCATTGCTGATGGGAGTGACGCTTGTCGCCGCTTCGCTATTACGCCCCAAGAAGCCCAGCAAAGCCAAGCTCGAGACGTATGAGTGCGGCATGGAGACGGTCGGCGATACTTGGGTGCAGTTCCGCGTCCAGTATTACATCCTTGCCCTGGTGTTCGTGTTGTTCGACATCGAAGCGATCCTGCTCTTCCCGATCGCCGTGGCCTTCAATTCGCTGACGTTCTTCGCCGTCGCCAACGTCATCCTCTTCATTGTCGTGCTGCTGATCGCACTGCTCTATGCATGGCGCAAGGGCGCACTGGACTGGGAATGAAAGTCACACCGCAAACGCTCAGCGCGTTGTCCGCCTCCGAAGCCTGACCTATGAACTTCATCAACGACCTGCTCAAGATCATCGGCGATTTCATCGCGGGAATCATCAACAGCATCTTCGGGTTCAGTCCCTTCCTTGCAGACTTGGTCACGATGGGGCTGGCGGCGGTTATTTTGTGTACTTTCGCCGCGTTGTCGTTCATGGGACTGACGTATGTCGAGCGCAAGGTCGTCGCACGCATCCAGGATCGCGTTGGCCCGAACCAGGCCGGCCCGCTCGGCCTGTTGCAGCCCATCGCCGACGGCATCAAAATGTTCACCAAGGAGGACACCACGCCGGCAGCGGCGGATCGCTGGGTATACAACCTCGCGCCGCTGGTGATCGCGGTGTTCGCCCTGACGACCTACGCCGTGCTGCCGTTCGCGCCCGACGTCGTGGGCACGAACCTGAACGTCGGCGTGTTCTACATCATCGCCGTTGGGTCGGGCAGCATCGTGGCCATCATCATGGCAGGGTGGGGCAGCAACAACAAGTATGCCTTGCTCGGCGCGTTTCGTACCGTGGCCCAGTTGGTCGGCTACGAAGTGCCGATGCTGCTGAACGTGCTGCCGGTGGTCATGCTCGCCGGTTCGATGAGCCTGGTTGACATCATCAACCAGCAGACGACGCTGAACGGCAACCCGGGCATCCCGTTCATCGTGTTCTTCCCGCTCAGTGCGCTCGTCTTCTTGATTAGCGGCATCGCCGAGACTGCGCGCTCGCCGTTCGACCTGCTGGAAGCCGAGTCGGAGATCGTGGCCGGCTTCCACGTGGAATACAGCGGCATGAAGTTCGCGCTGTTCTTCCTGGGCGAATACGTGAACGCGCTGGCCGTGGCCTTCGTGTTCTCGACGTTGTTCCTAGGCGGCTATGCCGGCCCGGTGCTGCCGCCCTACATCTGGCTGCTGCTCAAGGCGGCTGCTGTGTTCTTCGTCTTCATGTGGCTGCGCGGCACGCTGCCTCGCATCCGTGTAGATCAGATGCACAACATGAACTGGAAGTTCTTCGTGCCGGTTTCGATCGTGCACCTGGTCGTGGTGATGGCGCTGCTAAAGCTCTTCGTCACCAATCCCGCGATGGCACAGGCCAACGGCGGCATCCTCGTCACGCCGGGCGTGCAGGCAGCTATTTTGTTCACCGCGAGCATGCTCATCTTAATCGGCTCGCTGATGATCGCGGCGCGGCGCGCGCGCATCATGCGCTTGCAGGAAGAAGCGGTGCTCGAGCAGCGCCGGGCGGAGAACATTGCGGCGGTGAGCGCGTGAAGGTAATTCGTAAGTGGTAATTGCAAAGATGCCCACTTGCCATTTACCAATTACACATCCGTAAATCATGACGATCCATCAAGTGCTCTTCATCGTGATCGCCCTGGCCATCTTAGGGGCGGCGATTTTCGTCGTCACCACCAGCAACCTGTTTCGCGCGGCGCTGATGATGATCCTGACGTTCTTCGGCGTGGCGGGGTTGTTCGTGCTGCTCGACATCGGCCTGTTCGCCGTGGCCCAGGTGTTGATTTACATCGGCGCGATCTCCATCCTGGTCATCTTCGCCGTCATGCTCACGCGCGGCATGCAGGGCATGGTGCCACGCAACTCGCAGGCGGTCGCTGCTGCAGTGGTAGCGGGGATCATCTTCTTCGTACTGTTGCTCTTGTTCGGCCCGCTGCGCACGACGATTGATGTCGCGCGCTGGCCGATCGTCTCGCTGTTCGCCCGCAACGTCTCACCGCGCGATGTCGGCGGCGTCGAGTGGATACCGCCGGGCCAGCCGATCCCTGCCGTGCCGGAGACCTACATCGCCGACTTCGGCCGCGCATTGGTGGACTTGAACCAGTATCTCCTGCCTTTCTTGCTGATCGCCTTCCTCGTGGATGTGGTGTTGGCCGGCGCGATCTTCATTGCACGCCAGCGCCGGCCGGCTGAGGTGATCGAGGATCGCCAGCGCCAGGCTGAAGAAGCAGCCGAGGAAGCCGAGGCGATGCGACGGGCCGGCATGACGCCGGATGTTGCCGCCCTGCCGGAGGGCGCAGTGGCTTCGACCGCCGAGCATTGAAATTTCAGCCGCGCTTTTGATCGAGGAATCATGCAAAACGTGCTCAACGGAATCCCGCTGTGGTGGTATCTCGTCGTGTCGGCGGCGTTGTTCTGCATCGGCCTATACGGCACGCTGGCGCGCAAGAACGCCATCGCCCTGCTGATGGGCGTCGAGTTGATGCTGAACGCCGCCAACATCAACCTGCTGGCCTTCTGGCGCTATCTGGCGCCGGCGTCGTCGGGTGGGCTGGCATTCGCAGCCTTCGTGCTGGTCATTGCGGCTGCCGAAGCTGCTGTTGGCCTTGCACTCATCATCTCGGTCTATCGCGTCACCCGCAGCATTGATCCTGAGAAGCTGGATCAGATGAAACTGTGATGTCGTTCGTGACAGTTGTCGGTGTCAATGATGTCAAATAGTGTCAGTGGTGTCGGTGGTGTCGAATGGGGGCAGGTGGTGTTGGCCGGCGGTGTGATACCCATGACGCCGACGACACTCATGACACCAGCGACACTAGTGACGCTAACAGACACTAACCGACACCCACGACACTAATCGAAGCATGCCGCACGAAACACTAACTACGTTACTCTGGCTTGCGCCGCTGCCGCCGATCTTGGCGTTCGCGGTCATTGCGCTGTTCACCAACCGCTACCGACAGACCAGCTCGACGATCGCCGTGCTTGCGATGGTCGCGTCGCTGGTGATGTCGTTCATCGTGTTCTTCAACGTCTGGCAGATGAAGGACCTGGGCAAGAAGCCCATCGGCGGGCAGATTGGCTGGTTGCCCACCGGCGAGACGGTCTTGAACATCGGCGTGGCGGTAGATCCGCTCGGCGCGACCTTCCTGTTCATGGTGCCGCTAGCTTGTACGCTGATCTTCATCTACAGCGTTGGCTACATGGCGGCGGATCCGCGTTACACGCGCTTCTTCGCCTACCTTAGCCTGTTCGCCGGCTCGATGATGGGCCTGGTCGTCAGCGACAATCTGCTCACCCTGTTCATCTTCTGGGAGCTGATGGGTTTCTGCTCCTACTCACTGATCGGTTTCTTCTACCAGAAACCCTCGGCCTACAAAGCCGCCGTCAAAGCCTTCATGACGACCCGCGTGGGCGATATGTTGCTGCTGCTGGGCATGGTGTATCTCTATGCCGAGACCGGCACGCTGAACTTCCACGCGATCCTGCACAGCGAAGAGGTGCTCAACAAGCTGGCCGCCACGCCGGCGGTGCTCGGCTTGGGCATCTCCGCAGCCGGGCTGATCGCCATCCTGATCTTCGGCGGCACGGTGGGAAAGAGCGCGCAATGGCCGCTGCATGTGTGGTTGCCCGATGCGATGGAAGGCCCGACACCCGTTTCGGCCATGATCCACGCGGCCACGATGGTGAGCGCCGGTATCTTCATGTTGCTGCGCTTCTTCCCGTTATTAGTTGCCTCGGGCGAACACGGCACGGCCTTCACCCTCGTCGGCTTGATCGGCGCGTTCACCGCCTTCTTGGGCGCGACGATCGCCGTGGCGCAATACGACATCAAGCGCGTGCTGGCCTTCTCCACCATCTCGCAGCTTGGCTTTATGGTCGCTGCGGCTGGCATCGGCGCGTATGTGGCGGCGGCCTTCCACCTGCTCACGCATGCTTTCTTCAAGGCGCTGTTGTTCCTGGCTTCCGGCTCGGTCATCCACGGCGTGGAACATGGGCATCATCATGTAAGTCACGCGGGTCATTCGGGTCATTCAAGTCATTCAGGTCAGTCAGGTCATGAACATGATGGACATGGCAGACATGACCGACCTAACGGACATGACGGACATGATGACCACGGCAGCCACGATGCCCACGCGTTCGACCCGCAAGACATGCGCAACATGGGTGGCTTGCGCAGCCGCATGCCGATCACGTTCGTGACGTTCTTGATCGGTGGCCTGGCGCTGGCCGGCTTCCCGTTCATCACCGCCGGCTTCTGGAGCAAGGATGAGATCTTCGCCGATGCCTACTACCACGGCCTGGTCAAGGGCGACGGCTTGGCGGCGCTGGTGTTCCTGGTGCTGGTGGTCAGCGCGCTCCTGACGGCCTTCTACACTATGCGCCAGATCGCGATGACGTTCCTCGGCCAGCCGCGCACCGAGGCCGCTGCGCATGCGACCGAGAGCGTGCCCTCGATGACCTTCCCGCTCATCGTGCTGGCCGTGTTCGCGCTGTTCATCGGCTTCATCAATATTCCGCCGGACTTCCCGGTCTTCGGCGCGCTGGTGGGCGGCGGTGCGTTCTGGCTGAAGAACTTCATCGCCAGCATGCTGCTGGAGAAGCCGGAGCCGCTGGCGTTCAACATCGTGCCGGTGCTGTTCTCCATCGGCGTCGCGCTGGGTGGCCTGGCGCTGGGCTGGTTCGTCTATGTGCGCAACCCGCTGCAAGCCGGCCAGACCGATCCGGTGGAAAAGCTGCCGGTGTTCAACTTCCTATACAACCGTTGGTACTGGGACGAGCTGTATCGCAAGATCTTCATCAACCCGCTCCAGGCCATCGCCGACAACTATGCGCGCGTGGTGGACAAGGGTGTGATAGATCGCATCCTGGAAGGCGGCTATGCCCTCGGTGCGCGCGTGACGAAGGGTTTCGCCGAGTTCGACCGCGTCGTAATTACCGGCTTCTCCGATGCCGTCGGCCGCTTCTTCCGCAGCCTGGGTGACTGGGGTCGCGAATTGCAGAGCGGCCAGGTGCAGAACTACCTGCTGTCCGGCCTGGTCATGGTGATTGCGATTCTGGTGTTCTTCTTGTTCCTGTTTCAATGAGTTGGTAACTGGTAACTAGTAATTGGTGACCTCCACATACCAGTCACCCGTTGCTAGTTACGAATGACTAGACTGCAAAGCGATCCGACGACGATGAATCTATTGAACACGAACCTGCTGTCGGTAATCACTTACCTGCCGCTGGTGGGCATGCTGCTGGTGTTGGTCACGCCGGCCAATCAGACCCGACTGATCAAGTGGGGTTCCATCGCCTTCAGCCTGATTCCGCTGGGGCTTTCGATTGCGGCGTGGGCCGGCTACGACCGCACCGTGGGCGGCTATCAATACCTCGAGAGCATGGTCTGGTTCCCCCAGATCAACTCGGTCTACAAGGTCGGCGTGGACGGTATCAGCCTGCCGCTGGTAGTGCTGACATGCTTCCTCACGCCGCTGGCGATGATCTTCTCGCTCAACATCGAGCACAATCCGAAGGCCTACTTCGCACTGTTCTTCTTGTTGCAGACGACGGTGCTGGGTGTGTTCATCGCCCTCGACCTGATCTTGTTCTTCTTGTTCTACGAGGTCAGCCTGGTGCCGATGTACTTCTTGATCAGCCAGTGGGGCGGAGCGAACCGGCGCTATGCATCGTTCAAGTTCATCCTCTACACCATGTTTGCCAGCCTGGGCATGCTGCTGGCGATTCAGGTGATCGGCCTGGCCTCGAAGAGCTTTGACATCACGTATCTCGAATCGTCGCTTGGCCGGCCGTTCACCGGCAACAACCAAGTTGAGTTTTTTGGCTGGGACCCGACCGTCTGGAAGGCGATCGCGTTCATCGCCTTCAGCATCGCCTTCGCGCTGAAGATCCCGATCTGGCCGTTGCATACCTGGTTGCCCGACGCGCACACCGAAGCGCCGACCGGCGGCTCGATGATGCTGGCCGGCATCCTGCTGAAGCTGGGCGGCTACGGCTTCTTCCGGCTAGTCATGCCGCTCTTCCCCGACGTATTCTCGCAACCGGTATTGCCCGGCCTGAACGTGTTCGGCGCGCCGCTCAACTACAGCGTGCTGCTGGCCCTGCTTGCTTTCCTTAGCATCCTATTCGGCGCGTTTGCCGCCTGGGGCCAAACCGACTTCAAACGCTTGGTGGCTTACTCGTCGGTCAACCATATGGGCTTCGTGGCCCTGGGCATCGCGTCGGCGGGGTTGGCGCTCACGCCGAATTCCACCGTGCGCGAGATTGACGCGACCATCGCCGGCAGTGGCGCTGTGCTGCAGATGGTGACGCACGGCCTCTCTTCGGCAGCGATGTTCGCCTTGGTTGGCGTGGTATATGAGCGCGCGCACACCCGCGACCTGACCAAGTATGGCGGCCTGTGGACGATCATGCCGATCTACGGCGCGGTGCTCATCTTCTGCGCGATGGGCTCGCTGGGGTTGCCCGGCTTGTCCGGCTTCGTGAGTGAGTTCATGGTCACGCGCGGCGCATGGTCGGTGCATACCCTGCTGACGATTCTCTCGATGGCCGGCTTGCTCATGACGGGCATCTACATCCTCAAGGCGATCCAGAAGGTGCTCCATGGCCCGCTCGGCGAGGAGTGGCGGCATCATCCGCTGCCGGACATGAACTTCTCCGAGATCCTGGGAATCGCCCCGCTAATGGGCGCGATGCTCGTGCTAGGTGTGTGGCCGGCGCTGGCGCTCAACGTGATCAACGTAGGTGTGCAAGGGTTGTTAAGGTAGCTCAATGACGAACGTCCCCATCCTCACCCTCATCATGCTCGTGCCGCTCATCGGCGCTGGCATCATCCTGCTCGTGCCGCGCGATCGCGAGGACGTGATCAAGACGGTGGCAGCTACGGCGTCGTTCGTATCGCTGCTGCTCTCGGTGGCAGTGTTCTTCGGCTACGACCGCACTGTCGGCGGCTTCCAGTTCCGGGAGAAGACGACCTGGATACCGGAGTTCGGCATCGGCTATCACGTTGGCGTGGATGGCTTCTCCGCGACGCAGTTGGTGCTCACCGGCATCGTCATGTTCTCCGCAGTGCTGGTGTCGTGGCGCTCCGCCGACCGGCCGCGCGATTACTTCGCCTTCCTACTGCTGTTGGTGTCCGGCGTGTTCGGCAGCTTCATTGCGCTCGATATCTTCCTGCTGCTGATCTTCTACGAATTGGTGTTGTTCCCGGTCTATGTGCTCATCGCCGGCTGGGGCAGCAAGCGACGCGAGTATGCGGCGATGAAGCTGACCATCTACCTGTTCGTCGGCTCGCTCGTGGCGATCATCGGCCTGCTGGCAGTGTATTTCCAAACTGGTAACTCATTCGACTGGTTCGACCTTCAGGCCGGCGTGCGCAACCTGCCGCCCGAGCAGTCCATCCAGTTGCAACGCACGTGGTTCCTGCCGATCTTCGTCGGTTTCGGCGTGCTGGCCAGCTTGTGGCCGCTACACAACTGGTCGCCCGACGGTTACGCCGCGGCGCCCACCGCTGTCTCGATGCTGCACGGCGGCGTGCTGAAGGCGACCGGTGCATATTGCGGCCTGCGCATCGGCATCCAACTGCTGCCCGAAGGGGCGAAGTATTGGATGCCGGTCATCGTCTTCCTGTGCATGGCCGGCCTGATCTACGCGGCGCTGATCGCCTTCCGGCAGACCGACCTCAAATACATCATCGGCTTCTCGTCGGTCAGCCACCTCGGCCTGGTGCTGCTAGGCCTGGCGGCGCTCAACGAACTGGGCTTCAACGGCGCCGGCCTCGAGCTGTTCGCCGGCGGCGTGATGACCGGTCTGATGTTCGCCCTGGTCGGCATGATCTACGAACGCGCTCACTTGCGCGACGTGCGCGAGCTGAACGGTCTGGTGCGGGTGATGCCGCTGGCAGCCGTCGGCTTCGTCATTGGCTCGCTCACGCTAATGGGCATGCCCGGCCTGCCCGGCTTCCCGGCCGAGTTACAAATCTTCATGGGCCTGTGGAACGCCTCAACGACGCCAAGCCTGATGTTCCCAGGCGCGACGAATGGCTGGTACGCCGTCGTGGCCGTGGCCAGCATCATCGTCATCGTGATCAACGCCGCGTGGACCCTGCGCGTGGCCGGCCAGGTGTACTTCAGCGAGCCGCAGGATATGGAGCTGCAAAAGTTGCCGCGCCTCGACGCGCTGGAGAAGACGGCCATCGTGCTGATGTGTGCCGTGCTCATCGTCGTCGGTGTGTTGCCGAACACAGTCATGTCGGTGGTCAACGCCGGCGTGCAAGCGATCATCCGCGGCTTGACCGCGACGGGATAGTTCTTCGTTCTCAGTTTTAAGGTTTTAAGTTTTGAGTTGAAGAGGCAACTCAAAACTCAAAACTTAGAACTCAAAACTCAAAACATGGCTGGTTCTTTCGTCGAGTTCAATCCTGCCGAGTTCCTCGGCATCCTGCCGGAGATTTTGTTGCTGCTGTGGTCCATGGTTGTCCTGGCGCTCGACCTGGTCTCCGGGCGGTCGCTTAAGCGCCGCACCCTGGGCGTGACGTCGGCCATCGGCATGATCGTCATCCTGGTTGTGGCGATCATCAGCCGGCCGGCCGAGCCGCAGACCATCCTCGGCGGCATGATCCGTAACGACCTGTACACGTTCGTCTTTCGCATCATCTTCATCGCCGCCGGCGCGCTCACCTGTTTGGTCTCAATTGACTTCCGCTCGATGCGGATCGGTAGCGAATACTACGCCATCATCATCTTCACGACGATCGCGATGTCGCTGATGGCCGGCGCGAACGACCTGATCATGCTGTTCCTGGCCACCGAATCGTCGAGCTTGTCGTTGTATTTGCTAGCCGGCTTCTACCGGGGCAACAGGCTGAGCGCGGAGGCCGGCATGAAGTATTTCGTGTTCGGCGCGGTCACCTCGGCGGTGATGCTGTTCGGCCTGAGCCTGTTCTACGGCTTGAGCGGCGGCAACACCAGTTATCAGGCCATATCTCGCGCCCTGCTCGATCCCGATCTGCGCGTGCCGGTTTCCTTCGCGGCGCTGCTGGTGCTGGTCGGCTTCGCATTCAAGACCTCGGCCTTCCCGTTCCACTTCTGGGCGCCGGACGTGTATCAAGGCGCGCCAACGCCGATCTCCGGTTACATCAGCACTGCATCGAAGGCGGCCGGCTTCGCCATCTTGATGCGCTTCCTGTTCTACACGCTGCCGCCAGGCACGTCGGAGGCGTCGTTGACTTGGGCGGCGCTCATGCAGCCGCTCGCCATCCTGACTATGGTCATCGGCGGTTTGCTGGCGCTGGTGCAGAACAACGTCAAGCGCATGCTGGCATATTCCAGCGTCGCGCAGGCCGGCTACATCCTCGTCGGCGTGACGGCGCTGGCTGCCAATCAGTTCAACCGCGCCGATGCGCTGGCGGCGGTGATCTTCTACATCGCCACCTACATGCTCACCAACATCTGCGCCTTTGCCGTCGTTGGCCTTGTCTCGGAACGCGTGGGCGGCGATGACATCGAGCACTTTAACGGGCTAGGCCGGCGCGCGCCCTACCTCGCGCTGGGGATGACGGCGGCCCTGGTGAGCCTGCTCGGCGCGCCGCCGCTGGTCGGCTTCGTGGCCAAGCTGCTGGTCTTCGCTCCAGCCGTCGGCGTCAACTTGATCGCGCTTGTGGTCATCGCCATCATCATGGTGCTGGTGTCGGTTGTGTACTACTTGAACGTGGTGCGGGCGATGTATGTGGAGCGCACCGAGCGCGATGCCCAACCGTTCTATGTGCCCGCGCCAACCGGCGTCGCCGTGTTGCTCACTGCTGTGGCCATCGTGTTGTTGACCGTGGTCTCGCCGCCGTTCTGGAACCTGGCGATTGAAGCGGCGCAGTCGTTCTTCCCGGGATAAGACAACCCAACTCCCCACTCCCGACTCCCTTAAGTTTGGCCATAGGGGAGTGGGGAGTAGGAGTCGGATTCGTGGCGTCACGCATGCTAAAATCGGAGTCGCAAGATGCATAGCCCCAAACGCGAATCGCCGTTCGTCATCTTCCTCAAGGCATTCCCACCCCAGATCATCGCCGCGATGGCCGTCCAGATCGCGTTGATCAACGGTGCGCTCATGCTGGGGGGCGTATTCCTCGGCATCATGCTCGACCGCCAGTTTGATACGCGCCCGCTGTTGACGCTCATCCTGCCGATCCTCGGCGCGATCCTCTCCGTGTTCGTCACCTACCGGATGGCGATGCGCACGGTCAAGCGCTCCCGGCAGGCTTATCTGGACTGGGTGGAGTCGCAGCGCGCCAAAGACAACAACGCGCCGGCCACGCAGAGCGCGCCGGCCATCACGCTCAACGACGCACACTAGCCTAGCTACCACGCGAGATCGAATGAGGTTTGAAACTGTCGTGATATGAAAGGGTTGAAGTTCCTCGTCATTTTGGTCTTGGCCATCGTGGCCGGTCTCCTGCTCAGCAGCTTCACGTTGAACATCAACGGCGTGGCTGTGCCGTTCAAGACGTTCATCCCCAACATCGTCGTGCCTTCGGAGCCGCTCGGCCCGGATTGGTTGCACAACACGCTGTTCACGACGTTGATTGTGGACATCGTGATCATCGTGCTGGCACTGTTGGGTGCGCGCGGCTTGCGCAATACGCTCACCGGCACCAACTGGTTCGCGCGCGCGTGGGAGACGTTCATCGAGTTCCTCTACAACAACTATCTGGTGCCCACGCTCGGCTCGCGTGCTAAGGCCGTCGCGCCGATTGCGATCTCCATCTTCACGTTCATCATGATCGCCGGCTTCTTCGAACTGTTGCCCGGCCACGAGTCCGTTGGCAAGATGGAGGCCGCGCCGCCCAGCCTGCGTGGCTTCTGCGCCGTCAAGGCGGGTGGGGTGTGGTTGATCACCGGCTATGAGGTGGACAAGTCCAAAGGCTTCGCCGAGTCGTGCGGCTACACGCTTGAGCAGGCAGAAGGGGTCGCTGCCGGTGATGGCGCCGAGCTCGCCGCGCTTACCAGCGACGTGCAGGCCGCTCCGGCGATGGCCGGTGGCACGGATCCGAACGCCGGCGCGGCACTCATCCCCTTCCTGCGCCGCCCAACCTCCTCGCTCAGCACCACGCTGGCGCTGGCGGTGCTCGCCTTCTTGTTTATCGAGATTCAAGGCATCCGCGCCAACGGCATCCACTACTTCAGCCGCTTCATCCAAGTGGACGCCTGGCGGCGCGCGCACCAAGGCATGATGCAGGGCCTGGTCGGCAACATCCAGGCCGGTCTGGTCGGCCCGCTCGAGTTGATCTCCGAGTTCATCCGCATCGTGTCGTTCTCATTCCGACTTTTCGGCAACATGTTCGCCGGGACGGTGCTCGTCTTCGTGATGGCGTCCATCTTCCCGGTGCTGTTGCCCACCGTCTTCTACGGCCTGGAGTTTGCGATCGCCGTGATTCAGGCGTTCGTGTTCATGATGTTGATCACCGTGTTCACGTCACTGGCTGTGGCGCATGGTGAACATTAACGGTTGATGATTGATGACTGATGATTGGTAACTGGTAACTAGTAACTGGTAATTAGTAAATGCGTTGTTAGCATTCAATTACAGACTACCAAATATTTACCAGTTACCAATTACCAATTACTAAACCAGCTACAAGTACCAATTACTAAACCAGCTACAAGCAGACACACTGAGGAGTAAGCATAATGGAACCAGAAGCAGCACTCGTTTTGGGCAAGGCGATTGGTGCAGGCATCGCCGGCGGCGCCGGCATGATCGGCCCCGGCATCGGCATTGGGTTGGCGGGCCTCGGCGCGCTGATTTCGATCGGCCGCAATCCCGAGGTGACCTCGACGCTCCAGACCTATATGATCCTGGTGATTGCGTTCGCGGAGTCGCTCGCCATCTTTGCGCTCGTGATTTCGTTCCTGCTCTTGTTCGCCTTCACCGGATAATCGCAGCGTTCGGAGGTAACCGTGTTGTCGTTTCTAGCAATCGCACGCGTGGCAGCGGAAGGTGGCGGCGCCAACCCGTTCGAGGGGCTGGGCATTAACCTGGTGCAGTTTCTGGCGCAGCTCATCAACTTCCTGCTGATCATGTACTTCCTGACCGGCATGGTGATCCGGCCGGTGCTGCGCAACCTCGAAGCGCGCCGCAAGCGAATCGAGGAGAGCCTGGAGAATGCGCGCCTGGCCGACGAGCGCCTGGCCAATGTCGAGAAGGACTACCAGGCCAAGTTGAACGAGGCGAGCGCCGAGGCGCAGAAGATCCGCGCCGAGGCGGTGAGCGCCGCGCAACAAGAAGCGCAGCGCATCCGGCAGGAGGCCCAAGCCGAAGCCGAACGTATTCGCCGGCAGGCGCGCATTGACGCGCAAGCCGAACGCAACCAGCTCCTGGCCGATTCGCGCAACCAAATCGTTGCCCTCGTCATGGCGGCTACGAACAAGCTCGTCGGCGAGTCGCTCGATGCTAACCGCCAGAAGGCGTTGATCAACGACTTCTTCAGCAAGGTGCCGGCTGCAAAGATCGCTGGTGTCTCGGTGAACGGCGCGCCTGTCGTCGTCACCAGCGCGCTGCCGCTCACGGCCGAGGAGCAGTCGCGCGTGAAGGCCGACCTATCTAGGCAAATCGGCGCAATCGAACACATCACCTTTGAGGTGGATCCGTCCATCCTGGGCGGCTTGGTCGTCCGCGTGGGCGACAAGGTGATTGACGATAGCGTGTCGAGCAAAGTCAATGCACTGCGCCAGCAGTTGAGCGCGTGAGCGTCAAAAAGTCCCCGGCTGTGATCCAGCCGGGGATTTTTTGTTGAGAGAGGCGCCGTGGCGCGTCTTTACTCGGACAGGTCAGACCGCTCGAAGCGGTCTGACCTGTAAGCGCTCTCTAATACATCGCGCTCATGATCTTCTGCAGGCTCTCGCGCGAGGGGCGCAGCTTGTCTTGCTGATACGAAGCGATCGGCTTGACGAGGTGATACGTCTCGGCCAAGTTGGGTCGCTCGGTGTTGATGTAGAGCAGGCCGGTGATGAACAACTGCTTTTCGTGCGCCTCGGTCAGCAAGCGTAGGGCGGCTTGTTTGTCCGTCGGGTCATGGCTGCCGTCCAGCTTCTTCAGCACGATCTTCGACCCGTCGAACAGCTCGACCTCTTTCGTCTCGCCTTCGGCATAGTCCACCCGAATTTCCTCCTGCGACATGACGAAGCCGATGTCGTTAATGCGCTCGTCGTGCGCTTTGCCCCAGGCGTAGCTCTTAGTGCTGTCGTCGCGGTTGTTGAACGTCACGCATGGGCTGATGATGTCCAGCACAGCAGTGCCGCGATGGCAGAGCGCAGCTTTGAGCAGCGTCACGACTTGCTTGGGGTCGCCGGCGAACGAGCGGGCGACGAAGCCGCAGTCGGCCACGATCGCCGCGCGGCACAAGTCAATCGGCGGGAACTCGTTGCGGCCGGCGTGCTTCAGCTCCTGGCCCACATCGGCGGTGGCCGAGAACTGGCCCTTGGTCAGCCCATATACGCCGTTGTTCTCGATGATGTAGACCATGCGCAAGTTGCGGCGGATGAGGTGCATGAACTGGCCAAGGCCAATGCTGCCGGTGTCGCCGTCGCCGCTCACGCCCAGGCCCTGCAGCGTGTGGTTCGCCAGGAGCGCGCCCTGTGCGACGGACGGCATCCGGCCGTGCAGCGCGTTGAACCCGAACGACCGGCTCATGAAGTAGGCCGGCGATTTGCTGCTGCACCCGATGCCGCTGAACTTGACGATGTGCTCGGGCTTCACGCCTAGCTCGTAGCATGCGGTGATGATCTGCGACGAGATCGAGTCATGGCCGCAGCCGTTGCACAGCGTGGATTCGAGGCCTTTGTAGTCGGCTTTGACCAGACCGATGATGTTGACGCCGGCTGTGCTTGCGCCCGGCGCCGACATCTTGGGCAGCGGGGCAGGAGTTGTGGTCGCTTGTGCACCGTTCCCGGCAGTAATTCCATTCTTGATGGCTGTCATCGTCGTTTCTCCTGCTGGCGACATCGCGCTGCGTTCAACGCAGCGCTGCGCCAGACTTAGTGTCGTGTCTCCTGATACAGAATCTCCTCGGTGATCCAGTGCGCCGTTAGCGGCAGGCCATCGTTGTGGTTGGCCGGATACACCTTCTCGGCATCCTTCGGCGAGTGCAGGCGGATCAATTGGCACAACTGCGCGTCGCTGTTCAGCTCGACTACGTAGATGCGCTTGTGCGATGCGAGGAACATCGTCACGTCGTCGTTCATCGGCAGCGCGCGCAGTCGCAAATACGACGCGCGGATGCCCTTGGTCTCCAGCATGGCGCGCGCTTCCTGGATGGCCGGATCAGTCGAGCCGAAACCGATGATGCCGATCTCCGCGCCCTCGACCATCTCGATCACCGGCGGCGGCATGAGCTTACGCGCCGTCTCGAACTTGCGCGCCAAACGGTCCATGTTGTTCTCCCAGTCGTCGGCGCGCTCCGAGAGCATGGCGCGCTCGTTGTGGCCGGAGCCGCGCGTGAAGTAGGCGGCGTAAGGGCTTTCGTTGCCCGGCAGCGTGCGCCAGCCGATGCCGTCGCCGTCCACATCCTTGTAGCGCGCGAAGCCCTTCGTCGCATTGACCTGTTCCTCGGTGAGCACCTTGCCGCGATCCATCGGCTCTTCGGGGTAATCGAACGGCTTGCTCATCCACTGGTTCATGCCTAGGTCGAGGTCGCTCAGCACAAAGACCGGCGTCTGTAGGCGCTCGGCCAGGTCGAAGGCGCGCCAGCCGAACTCGAAGCATTCGTAGACCGAGCCGGGTAGCAGCACCGGATGCTTGGTGTCGCCATGACCGAGCCAGTAGGCGGCGATGATGTCGCCCTGCGAGACGCGGGTGGGCAGGCCGGTGGCCGGCCCCATGCGCTGCACGTCCCAGATCACCGCCGGGATCTCGGCGAAGTAACCCAAACCGGCGAACTCGGCCATGAGCGAGATGCCGGGGCCGCTGGTGGAAGTCATCGCCCGCGCGCCGGCCCATCCGGCGCCCATTACCATGCCCAGCGCTGCTAGCTCGTCTTCGGCCTGGACGACGACGTAGGTCGGCGCTTGGGTCTCCGGATCCATGCGCAGCTTGGGCAGATACTCGTTGAGCGCGTCGGCCAGGCTGGTGGCCGGCGTGATGGGATACCACGCGGCGAAGCCCACGCCACCGTAGATCGCGCCTAGGGCGGCAGCGGTGTTGCCGTCAATCATGATCTGACCCTTCGTCTTGTCCATGCGCTCCACGCGATAGGGGTCGGTCTTGATCAGGTGCTCGGCTGCCCAGGCGGCCGCCGCACGCACTACCTTCATGTTGCTCTCCACCGGCTTGGGCTTACCTTTGAAGTGGAACATCAACGCGGCCTCGATTTCGTTCAGGTCAATGCCGAGCAACTGGGCGATCGCGCCGACATACACCATGTTGGCCACGTAGGTGCGCAGCTTAGGATCGGACTCGTGCTGGCGGGCCATCTCTTTGACCGGGATGGCGTAGTAGTGCAGATCGCTGCGCCGCACCGGCAGCTTGATGTCGTCGGCATACATGAACACGCCGCCCGGCGCAGTGTTCTGGTGGTCTTCCAGGATCGTGTCCGGGTTCAGCACGATCATGATCTCGGTCGTCTCGCGGCGGGCCAGGTAGCCATCCTTGCTCAGCCGAATGGTGTACCACGTGGGCCGGCCCTGAATGTTGGACGGGAAGAGGTTCTTTCCGCTGACCGGGATGCCCATCTTGAACAGCGCGCGCAGCAGGATCGCATTGGACGTCTGGCTGCCCGAGCCGTTCTTCGTAGCGACGGTGATGGCAAAGTCGTTGACGATGGGTTCGCGTTGCAATGGCGATGCGCTCGTCTCTTGGACAGGTTGGGGTGTTCTGGGGGCTGCGGTGATAGGGGCTGTATAGTCTCTCAGCATCTTCGTCTCCTGAACCGTCTCGGGTTCGTTCAATCTCAATTTGCAGTTCGTTCTGCCCGGCAGCTTCGCTGCCGAGCGACCAAATCATTTCGTTGCGACGCGTTGCGGGGCGACGACCCTGGTTTCTGAACCGGCGGTGTCGCCGTTTGCCCGGACGCGCGATGTGCGGGCCTTGGGGCGTTTCTGCAGCAGCTTGGTGTGCTGCACCAGCAACCGGTAGGCCTCGTCCACGTCGCCGGCGACGATCGCGTTGACGATGCCTTCGTGATAGGTCCACACTTCGTGCAGGTAGTCGTAATCGGAGAACACGCTTAGCCCTTCGGCCTCATAAGCGTCCCAGTAGGCCTCGAGCAGGCCCTTGACGAAGGGGTTGTCGAGCCGGCGATAGATCGTCAAGTGCAACTCGCGGTGTTCCTCGTGAGGAATGCGCGGCGGATGTTCGTCCAGCTTAGCGAAGGCCTGCTCGATCAGCGATTGAAGGTGGACGCAGTCTTCGTCCGTCAGCAGCGAGACTGCCTCGTGGAAGAAGGCGAATTCGACGTGGTTGCGCAGCGCGCTGAATGCGTCGAACAGCTTGCGATCCTGGGCGAGCGCGTAGAGCAAGCTGAGGCGGACGGCCGGCAGGAAGTTGAAGGGGCTGACGCGAATGCCGGTGCGTGGCTTGACCTCCACCAGGCCCAGCGTGCGCGCCACCTCGAGCTGTTCGCGCAGTTTGCCAATGCTGATCTGCAACTCAGCGCTCAGCTCCTCCAGAGGCGGCAGGCGATCTCCCGCCTGCAAGCCGTTCTCGATGATGTACTCGAGCAGGTCCGATTCGATGCCTCGCAACATGTTTGCTAGTTTTGATGAATCAGAACAATATAATTCATTCGATGGTTCGGATGATTAAATTCTACCCATCTTACGCGAAAAGTCAACTGCTGCCGCAAGTCCGCAATTGGGGTGAATGCAGATTTGTGGGTGTCCACACTGGCAACATCCGTGATGTCAGGCTGGTGCTCAAGCAGACGTGGTCTTAAAGTGCGTGACTGGCAGGCTGGACGGCAATAGCATGATGAGCGATGTTGAAGCCCGTCACTCCCGCGAAGGCGGGAGTCCAGGTCTATCGCAATACTAGATTCCCGGTCATCCCCATGAAGAAGAGGGGGGATTGCGGGGGAATGACAGGCAGCGGTGACGAGCGATGAGCTAATATCGCCAAACGTGTAGGTTGGGTAGAACGCGCTCACCGCAAGCGCGTCGCCGCCGATGCGGCATAGGCGCGGAACGGCGTCCGCGCCCTACGCGCGACATCGTTGCCCCGTCTGTGAAACGGAACGGGGAACAGGATCGGGGACGCGCTAAAGGCCACGGGATCAAATTCACGGTGACTGATTGCGCGAATTGCGCGATATTGGGGAATGTGCCGCGGTCATGGGCTAGCTGAGCTTGAGCACGAAGTTGAAGAAGCCGGTCTTGCTGCCGTCGGCGTTGTCGCGCACGTCCATCAGGCACTCGGGCCGGAAGATTGGGTCGCGCGCGTTCAACGGTTCGCCGGGGAAGTAGAGCTGGGTGGTGAGCACGGGCTGATTCGGCGCTTGAACGCGCACGTGGAAGTGGCGCGTGCGGCCCGGATAGATGCCCGGCTGGATTGTCTCGAGCGTGTATCGCCCGGCTTCATCGGCGAAGAAGTGCCCGCGCAGTTTGTAGCCGACGTTGTCGTAAACGCCGGCATCGTCGCAGTGCCAGAAGTCGAGCATCGCCCCGGCGATGGGCCTGCACGCCATGTCTAGAACATAACCCGTGACGATCATCCGGGTGCCGCTGATCCCGGGCTCCAGGAAGGAGTTGCGCCGCGGTGTGTTCGGGGTGTAGAACGGGCCGGCAGTCTGGGGCGGCGTGGGCTCGTCGTCGCCGCAGGCGGGCGTCGGCGGCAGCGCAGAGAGCAACATGTCTGACCGCGCCGGCTGCGGCCTTGCGGCCTCGGCTTCGGTTGTGCTGGCCGGCGCCGTCGGGATCGTTGGTGAGGGCTCAGCCGTCGCAGGGGGCGGAGCTGCGGCAGGGGCACATGCTGCAAGTGCGATGCCCGGCGAGGCGATCAAGATCATTCGCAGGAAGTTGCGCCGGCTCAGACCGTGTATGCGCTGTTCGGAAGTCCCTTTGACCATCTTTCGTGTAACCTAATCTTGGCAATACAGATCAAATCTGTATGAGCGCAGCATAAGCTGCAACCAAGAGCGTAATCGGGTCGAACGTCATGCTCGGACTACTGTTAAAGATCACATGACGAGAAGCATGCTTATGCTAGAATCCCGGCTCGTTAGGACGCATAGAGGTAGTAATGGTTCCTCCTGTAACGCGCGACGCGGTACTCATCAACGATCTATACAACGTCATCCTCATCTTCGCCGTAATCATATTTGTGCTGGTCGAAGGTCTGCTCATCTACTCGGTCGTCAAATTTCGTCGGCGCAGTGCCGACGAGATGCCGCAACAGATCCACGGCAGCCGCCCGCTCGAGTTGCTTTGGACGATCGCCCCCGCTATTGTGATCGCGGTGATCTTCGGGCTATCGGTGGACACTATGAGCCGCATGACGGCGCGCGGCACCCTGTCCAATCCGGTTGCCCATGTGCATGCCATTAACGATGTCGCGGCGCGGCAGCGGGTGGAGCGCGCCCAGCCGGTGGATCTGGTGATCGAGGTGATCGGCCGCCAGTGGGTGTGGCAATACAAGTATCCCGGCGGTGATGGCGTGACGACGAACGAAGAACTGGTCGTCCCGGCCAATAAGAACATCCGCCTGGATATGACCGCTGCGGACGTCATCCATGCCTGGTGGATGCCGCAGTTCGGCCCGATGATCTACGTCAACCCCGGCGAGATGTCCTACGTGTGGTTCAACGTGCCGCCTGGCGACTACATCGGCCAGTGCAACGTGTATTGTGGCGTGGCACATGCGAAGATGATCTCCAAAGTGAAGGCGCTGCCGCAAGCCGAATACGATGAATGGTACGCCAAACAGGCCGCAGCCAGTTCGGCTGCCACTCGCCCCGGCGACCCCGAGGTGGGCAGGGACATCTTCATGAACAGTTCCTGCATCGCCTGTCACTACATCGAGGGCACCAAGGCCCAGGGGCGCGTCGCGCCGCGCGAGCTGACCCACTTCGCGAGCTATCCCACCATTGCTCAGCTCGACGGGTTCGAGAACAACGCCGAGAACCTGGCGAAATGGCTGCGTGATCCGCAGGCGGTCAAGCCCGGCACGGCCATGCCAAACTTGAATCTGAAAGCACAAGAGATCGAAGATTTGGTAGCTTATCTGTTGACCCTGAAATGATCCGAGTCGAGCGGCTGTCTAGAACCGGATGGTCGCTCTGAATTCAGAACGATGGCAAGCATCAGCATTCCGATTCCGCTACGCGAGCGTGCTAAGAGCGGCGTGCTCGGTTGGCTCGCAACCGTTGACCACAAGAAGATCGGCATCATGTACATGGCGATGTCGTTCTCGTTCTTCATCGCCGCCGGCCTCATGGCGCTGCTCATCCGGCTGCAGTTGGCCGCGCCCAACCTGCAGGTCGTGGACCCGAACACATACAACCAGCTCTTCACCATGCACGGCTCGGCGATGATCTTCCTGTTCACCATCCCAATGCTGGTGGGCGGGTTCGGCAACTACTTTGTGCCGCTGATGATCGGTGCGCGCGACGTCGCCTTCCCGCGCCTGAATGCGTTCAGCTTCTGGATCACGCTGGGTGCCGGGCTGGTCATGCTGATCGGTTTCGTCTTCGGAGCGCGCTCCGACGCGGCCTGGACGGCCTATGTGCCCTATTCGACCAAGGCGTTCTCGCCGACGATCGGCATGGACATCTGGCTGATCGGCATCATTCTGCTCGGCATCGGCTCGACGCTGGGTGCGGTGAACTTCTTGGTCACCGTCTACAGCATGCGCGCGCCGGGCATGACGGCCTGGCGCATCCCGATGTTTGTGTGGGCCATGGCGACCACTGCCGGCATGGTGCTGCTGGCTACGCCGGTGCTCACCGCCGCACTGATCATGCTGGTGGCCGACCGCAACTTCAACACCCAATTCTTCACCGCCAACCGGGTGCAGTTGTGGCAGCACATGTTCTGGTTCTACTCGCACCCCGCGGTCTACATCATGATCCTGCCCGCGATGGGCATCATCTCCGAAATCATTCCGGTGTTCTCGCGCAAGCCGCTCTTCGGCCTGCGCGCGGTGGTGATCAGCACCGTCATCATCGGCCTGCTGGGTTTCACAACGTGGGTGCATCACATGTTCGTCAGCGGGGTGGATCCGGCCATCGAGCGCTTCTTCATGTTCACCACGATGGTGATTGCCGTGCCGACCGGCGTGAAGATGTTCAACTGGCTTGCCACGCTGTGGGGCGGCTCGTTGAACTTCAAGACGCCGCTGCTGATGTGCATCGGCTTCCTGGCCACGTTTGTCATCGGCGGCATCAGCGGGGTGATGCAAGGCGCAATCCCAATTGACCAGTATGTGCACAACTCCTATTTCGTCGTCGCACACTTCCACTATGTCCTATTCGGTGGCAGCGTGTTCGGCATCTTTGCCGCCCTGTATTACTGGGGGCCGAAGATCACCGGCCGCATGTTCGACGAGAAGCTGGGCAAGCTGCACTTCTGGCTCATGATGATTGGCTTCAACATCACTTTCTTCCCCATGCACTTCCTGGGGCTGCAAGGCATGCCGCGGCGCATCGCCACCTACGATCCCGGCCGCGGCTGGGAGTTGGGCAACTTGATCGCCACGATCGGTGCGTTCATCCTGGCGTTCTCGGTGCTGATCTTCATCATCAACGCCATCAAGCTGCGCCATGGCGAACCGGCCGGCGACGACCCGTGGGAGGGCAACACGCTGGAGTGGAGCACCACGTCGCCTCCGCCGGAATACAACTTCCTTGAGATTCCGACCGTGGAAAGTGACCGGCCGTTGTTCGATGCACGCATGCGCACGCCTCAAATCTGACCGCTGGCTACACCAATCAGCCGCAAGGCTGAGCACAGGCGTAGCGCGACTGGTGGGTCGTAATGTGCGCGAATGAGGCGCGAACCCTGCGCCGCCTGACGCTTGCCGCCCTGATCGCCGCAGCGATGCTGGTCGTGGCGGGCAACGTCGTGCGCGTTTCGGGCGACGGGCCGCGCTGCCCCGATTGGCCGCTGTGCTTCGGGACGGTGCTGCCGGTGGATAACGCGAGGGCGCTCGCCGAAGTTGTTCACCGCGCGCTGGCGGCGCTGACCGCCGTTTTGCTGCTCGCCGTCGCTGCCGTATGTCTACGCTGGCGGCGACGGCTAGACCGCGCATTGCTTACGCTTAGCCTGGCTTCGCTTGCCCTGGTGGGCGTCCAGATCGTGCTGGGCGCACTGGTTGCGCTGCAGCCCTGGCCGACCCGCCAGCCGCTCATCTCGGCGATGCACTTGGTCGCCGGCCTAGTCACGCTCGGCTGTGTCGCCGCGGTGTACATCGAGGCGCGCTACCCGAAGGTTGCGTACGATCCGCTCGAAGTGTCCCCGCCGGTGCAGCGCTTCCGCCGTTCGATTCGCGTGCTGGCTGGCGCGACGTTCGCCGCGTTGACGACCGGCGCGCTGGTCTCCGGCAGCGGCGCGGCGATGGCATGCGGCCAGACCTTTCCTATCTGCAACGGCGGCTTATTGCCGAACGGCGGTATTCTCGTGTTTCTGCAGTGGTTGCATCGCGCCACGGTACTCTTGGCCGCGATTCTGGTGCTTTCATTGGCGAGCCGCCTGTTGCGCAGTGAAGTGCGCGTTGGACTCGATGCGCGCATTCAGTTTGTGGGCTGGGTGCTCATCGTCGCGTTCTTGGCCGTAGGGGCGCTGGGTTGGCTGATGGTAGCGCTGACCCGCCCGGCCATCCTCGCTGCGTTGCACAACGCGACGGCGGCTGCGTTGTGGGTAAGCGCGATTGCGCTGACCATGCTGGTCGAGCGCCTGCCGGTTGCGATTGCAACGCCGGTGAAGAAGCCTCTGCCGGCATGGCGCCAGACGATCAACGACTACCTGGCGCTGACGAAGCCGCGCGTCGTCTCGCTGTTGCTGTTCACTACGCTGGCGGCCATGTTCATCACGCCCGCCGGCGCGCCGCCGTGGTATCTCGTCGCCTGGACGCTGGTCGGCGGCTATCTGATGGCCGGCGGGGCGAACGCGGTGAACATGGCTTACGACAGTGACATTGACCGGGTCATGGGCCGCACCAGCAAGCGACCGGTGCCCAGCGGCCGGATCACGCCGCGCCGTGCCTTCGCCTTCGGCGTGCTTTTGGCCGTGCTGTCGTTTGCCATCTTCATCCTGTTCGTCAACTGGCTGGCGGCGCTCTTAGCGGTGATCGGTTTCTTCTACTACACGGTCATCTACACGCGCTGGCTGAAGCGCAGCACATGGCAGAACATCGTGATCGGCGGCGGGGCCGGGGCGATTCCACCGATGATCGGCTGGGTGGCGGCCAGCAGCCAGCTTTCGCCGGCGGCCTTCGTGCTGTTTGCTATCGTGTTCTACTGGACACCGCCGCACTTCTGGGCGCTGGCGCTGCTCAAGCGCAAGGACTACGCCGCGGCAGGCGTGCCGATGCTGCCGGTGGTAGCCGGTGAGGGCGAGACTGCGCGCCAAATCCTCATCTACGCCGTCGGCACGTTCGCGCTGACGCTGATGCTGGCGCCGGTGCAGGCGATGGGTGGCATCTATCTGGCAGGTGCGATAGCATTAGGGGCATGGTTTTTGTGGCTGGCCTGGCGCGTGAAACATGACCACACGCCTCAAGCCGCCCTTAAGCTATATGCGTATTCATTGCTCTATCTGTTCGCCCTGTTCGCCGTGATGATGATAGACCGCATCGCCTTCTAGCCGATCAACCACTGCCGACCAATGACAAACAACTAGCAACCAGCGACCAGCAACAAACGACCCAAACAATGATTCCAAAACGCGCGAAACGACAAGCCATTGTGATGACGCTGATCAGCTTCGGCCTGTTGGCAATCGGCATTGCCCTCGGCCTGCTCTGGGTGAGCATCTACAGCGTAAAGTGACAACGCTCGACATCGTGAGACGAACATGACCATGGAAGAAACGACTCAGCACACGAACCCCATCGTCGCCGTTCCTGCCGGCGATGCAAAGGTGCATCCTGAGCATGTCGCCGAAGCGGCAGCCGGCCATGAGCACGCCGAGGTGCACGAGCCGCACATGCCGGCGCCCAGCCTGTCTCCCATCATCCTCGGCGCGGGCATGACGCTGGCGGCATTCGGCATTGTGCTGCACCCGATCATGCTCATCCTTGGCGTAGTCGGCATTCTCGTCGGGCTAGGCACCTGGCTCTACGATGAGATCGTCAACGCCAGCTCGGCGACCGATAATCATGAATGACGCGTGAGGTAGATCCGATGGCACGGGCGACTTTGCGCGATCGCAGCATGGAGCGGGCGCGTCGCTCCGGCGACATAGCGCCGGCTCGGCAGAAGAACATCGGCTTGCTGGGCGTCGGTTTCTTCATCGTCTCCGAGTCCATGTTCTTCCTGGGCCTGTTTCTGGCCTGGTTCTTCATGCGCAACACGAGCGATGCATGGCCGCCCGCCGGCGTGGCACCGCCGCCGGTCGTGCCGGCCGTCCTCAACACCGTCATCGCGCTGCTCAGCACGATCGCCGTTTTCTTTGCCGATCGCGCGACTGCGCGCGACGATCGCAACGGGCTGATCAAGGGCATTGCTGTGGCCGGCGCGCTGGGCGTGATCTTCATGGCCGTGCAAGCGGTGGAGTTCACCGACCTTGCAATTTTGGCCCAGGGCAGCGCCTACGGCTCGACGTTCACGTTTTTACTGCTCTTCCACGTGTTGCGCGTGTTCGTGGGCGTAATCTTGATGGGCGTGGTGTTGGTGCGCACGCTGCTCGGCCACTTCTCGAGCAAGCGCCGCTTGCTGGTGCAGGCGACGGCGATGTACTGGTATTTCATCACCGGCGTATGGTTGGTCGTGTTCGCTGTGCTGTATCTGATCGGATGAATGGACGTGGCCCGAATCGCCCTGCGCTGGGTGATCGTCGCGTTGATCGCAGCCTCGCTTCTTCTCGTCGCGGCCATCGTGCTTTCACGCTTGCAGGCGCAGCGTGATGCGGCGCGTACCGTCGAGTTACAAGTTCCGCTGGACAGCATCGCCGTGCCGCTGAGCACGGATGGCTTGGGCACCCAGGTCATCGAGCCGGCTGAGTTGAGCATCAAGCTCGACCCCTATCCGCCTCAGGCCGGCGCACCGGCGACCTTGACGCTGGTGGCTCTGGATCGCAAGACGCGAAACCTGATGGTGGTCACACCGACGTTGAGCGTAGCAGAGCCGGCGCAGGTAGACGGCGTTGTATATCCGATGGTGCGGCAGAGCAATGGCGCGTATGTTGCCTCCGGCGTGCTTTTCCCAAAGCCTGGCCCGTGGCGCTTGCGCGTGAGCATTGACTTCAGCGCAGCGGAGCCATATCGCATGCTGGCGCTCGTCGAGGCACAGTGATCCACTAGGTCAAGTTCCCGACTGGTTTGCGACGATTTGTCACACCTGTGTAAGGAAGGCCGAGAAGCAGGTAGAACAAAGAGAGCGCCTAAGCGCGCACAGGCCGCAGGCGTGAAGCCTGCGGCTACTGCACGGATGCGCGTGCCCGCTTCCTTCGGTGTGGCCCATTTATTGCCGCGCTGCCAGTCATGCCCCCGCCGGCTCGATCAGCGAAGGATCGTCGTTCTTGACGTTGTTCACGCGCGGCGAGACGGGGTAAGCCTTCATGCGCTCCGCCGGGAAGGGCTGCAGCAGCGAATGCAGCAAGGCGGCATCGTCATAGTCGTGGGTGAGCCAATCCGCCTCATGCTCCGGCAGAAGAATTGCGGCCATGCGGTTGTGGAGTGGTGCAATTACGGCGTTCGGCGCTGTGGTGATGATCGTGCAGGTTCTCAGCCAATCGCCCTCCGGCGTCTTCCAGGCGTCCCACAGCCCGGCCAACGCGAACGGCTCGCCGGACGTGAGCATCACGCGCATCGGCGTTTTCGAGCCGTCGGGGTTCTTGCGCCACTCGTAGAAGCTATCGGCCAGCACCAGGCAGCGGCGCTTTTTGAGCAAGTTGCGGAAGGCCGGCTTCTCTGCC
>JANWYN010000104.1 GCA_025055235.1 Candidatus Roseilinea sp.
CGCTCTCGCGATACCCCGATGCAGCCTGATTCACAGCGTCCTGATACTGCTGCTCGAGCGCCAGCGCGCGTTGTCGCAGTTCCATTACCGGTGCGATCAACCGTTCTGGCGACGGGTTCATCTAAGCGGCATTCTAGCAAGCTGTGATAAGGGTGTGTTAAGCGGCAATTCCAAGCGGTCTGACGGTTTCAGCTTCGCCGAAGACGATCAGGAACGGCCGGCCGATTGCTCCCTCCGGGCAAAATGTCTCGCACACGTCGCAATAAACGCACGCCTCCGGCCGGACGATCACCGCCTTGTCGTTCACTACCTGCACCGCCTGCGTGGGGCAAAGCGCTGCGCAGTTGCCGCAGCCGGTGCAGCGTTGCTCATCTATGCGCGGAATGGCGCACTGCAACCCGTGAGCCGAGACCGCATGCATGGCAAACGAGACCGTACGCGATGCGAGGGGTGATCGCCATGACCTTTGTCACAAGCTGCGCGCAACGCGCTCCGGGTGCGTCGCGCGCTTGGTCACGTCGCACAGTAGGGCGCGGACTCCGTTCCGTGCCCGTATGCGCTGCAGACTCTGCCCCGTTGGCGATGCACTCGGTCACGGGCGTCGCCTTGTAGAATGCTTCGCATGACCACGCGCGCGACGGAAGCGCTGCCCGTGCTGCGGCAGATGGCCGCCCGCGCCAACCTGCCCGACCGCGTGGTGGACGCGCTGGCGGCGATCGCAGTGATCCGGGAGGTCGCAGCAGGCGCCATCATCCAGCTCGAAGGCGACGAAGCCGAGGCGATGTACGTGGTGCTAAGCGGCCGCGTCAAGATCGTCCGCACGGCGTCGAACGGGCGCGAGCAGGTGCTGCACATCGCCGGCCCGGGCGATCACATCAACCTCGTGCCGGTGCTCGACGGCGGGCCGAACCCGGCCACCGTCCAGGCGCTGACCGACGCCGTGCTGGCTGCCATCCCCTGCGAACCACTGCGCCAGCTCATGATGCGCGAGCCGGAATTCACGATGGCGCTGCTGAAGGACCTGGCCCAGCGGCAACGCCATCTGGTGGCGCTGGTGGATGAGCTGGCGCTGCACTGCGTGCAAGGCCGGCTGGCCCGCCTGCTGCTCTCCCGCGCCGAAGCTGCCGAACGCGGCGAAGCCGTGCCGCCGCTCACGCAGGCCGAGATGGCCGGCCAGATCGGCACTGTGCGCGAGATGGTCAGCCGCACCCTCCGCAACTTCGAGGAACTCGGCCTGATCGCCGTCGAGCGCGGCTTCATCGTGATCAAAGATCGGGCAGGGTTGAAGGAGAAAGCGGAGGAATAACCGTCACCCGCCGCGCTTGTTCCGCATCGCCTGCTCGTATGCGCGCACGTACTGCTCGGCGCTGCGCTCCCACGAGAAGTCCTGCGCCATCGCCGCGCGGATCATCTTCTGCATGTGCTGCGGCCGGTCGTAGTAGGTGCTGACGGCCCAGCCGACGGTGTAGTAAATCGCGTGCGCGCTCGGCTCGTGGAACTTGAAGCCGGTGCCGTCGCCGGTCGCCTCGTCGTATTGCTGCACTGTGTCGTCCAGCCCGCCGGTGGCGCGCACGATCGGCAGCGTGCCGTAACGCAGCGAATACATCTGGTTCAAGCCGCACGGCTCGAACAGCGACGGCATGAGGAAGAAGTCCGACCCCGCTTCGATCCAGTGCGCCAGCTCGTCGTTGTAGCCGATGTAGCTGCCGATGCGGCCGGGGTAGCGCGCCGGCAATTCACCGAAGAAATGCTCCAGCGACTTCTCGCCGCTGCCGAGGATGGCAAACTGCACGCGCATGTTCGTCACGATGCCCTCGATGCACTGCGCCAGCAGGTGCAGCCCCTTTTGCTCCACCAGCCGGCTGACCACGCCGATGACCGGCGTATCGGGCGAGACTGTGAGGTCCATCCGGCGTTGCAGCGCGCGCTTGCAGATGGCCTTGCCGCTCAGGTCATCGCGCGAATAGCGCGCCGGGATCACCTTGTCGTTCTCCGGGCTCCACTGCGTGTAGTCGCAGCCGTTGAGGATGCCGATGTAATTTTCGCCCTTGGCGTTGAGGTATGGCGCCATGCCGTGGCCCAGCTCCGGCGTGCGCGTCTCGCGGGCGTAGTTCGGGCTGACCGTATTGACCATGTCGGCGTAGACGATTCCGCCTTTGAGGAAGTTGATCGCGCCGTGATCTTCGAACTTGTCCGGCGTGAAGTTGCCCCACTGCAAGCCGAGGTAGTCCATGTGATGCGCGGGGTAACGGCCCTGGTAGGCGATGTTGTGGATGGTGAGCAGGCTGGCCGCGCCGCCAAGGAGCGGATCGTTCCAGTGCCAGATCTTCAAGTAGGCCGGCGCGAGCGCGGTGTGCCAGTCGTGCGCGTGCACCACGTCGGGCTTGAAGCCGATGTCCTTGCACAGTTGTAGGCCGGCGCGCGTGAGAAAGCCGAACCGGCGCGGGTTGTCCTGGTAGTCGTTGAAGTTGGCGTCGTGATACAGCCCCCACCGGTCGAAGTACTTCTGGCTCTCGATGAAATAGACCGGCGCGCCGCCGTTCGACGTGGTATGCACGGCGCACCACTCCTGTGTGTTGCCCATCCACACGCCCATCGGCCCGTGAAACCAGCGCAGGCCATAGCGGTCACCGTTGATGGACGCGTAGCGCGGCATCACGACGATCACTTCATGACCCATCGCGCGCAGGCACTGCGGTAACGCACCGACCACGTCGGCCAGGCCGCCGGTCTTGGCGTAGGGCGCGCATTCGGCAGCGATGAAGAGGATGTTCATATCCGAGTTCCACTTTCTATAGACCCGAAAGGTCTCCGAGACCTCTGGGGTCTGGCTCGCCTGCCAGCGTTTCCATCAGCCGGATCAAAATCGCATCGTCTAGGTGCGACCACCCCTGCGCCGCGGCGAGGTGATAGAGCTGCTGCGTCAGGCCGCCCAGCACCAGCGGATGCCGGGCGGCGTTCGCCTCACCCATCACGATACCGATGTCCTTGACCAAGATGCTGAGCGCACTCTTCGGCGGCTCGAATTCGCGGGCGATCATGCGTGCGCCGCGGTTCTGGAACATCCAACTGTTGCCGGCGCTGTTGCCGATCACCTCGAAGACCAGCTTCGCGTCCAGCCCGAGCCTCCGGGCGAAGACCAGCGCCTCGGCGGCCGCGGCGTTGTGGATGCACACCAACAACTGGTTGACCATCTTCATGGCCTGGCCGTCGCCGGGGCGCTCGCCGATGTGATAGATGTGTTTGCCCATCGCGCGCAGCACGGGCAAATGCGCCTCCAGCAGATCCGCCGGCGCGCCGACCATGATGCTGAGCGTCGCCTGTTGCGCGCCGATCTCGCCGCCGCTCACCGGCGCGTCTATGTAGCGCAGGCCGCGCTCGGCCAGCCGCGCCGCGATCTCGATCACTGCCGCGCGGCTCATCGTGCTCATGCCGATCACCGTGGCGCCGGGCGCGAGCGCCGCCGCGGCGTTTCCCGCGCCGAAGAGCACATCGCGCGTCTGGGCGTCGTTCACCACCATTGAGATCAGCACGCCGGCGCCGCGCGCGGCGTCCGCAGGGCTGGCCGCCAGCGTTACGCCGGCTGCGGCGACGGCCTCTATCGCAGCAGGGTTGACGTCGAAGCCGCGCACCGAGAAGCCGGCGCGCACCAGGTTGATCGCCATCGGCCGGCCCATCACGCCCAGGCCGATGAAGGCGATGTGCGGTTGCGTGGGGTCAGGTTGCATTCGTGATATCTCCGATGGTGGCTTCGCTCCATTCGAGCGCTTTGGCCTCATGCGCCTCATCTGCGGCCATAGCGCGGTAGCCAGCTTCTAAGTTGGTCGCCGAATGTTTTGAGAGAACGCTCTCCGCAGCGTTCCCTGCTGGCGCGCTGCGGCGAGCGCGCCTTAGATCCGTCAGAAGCACATGCGGGCGAACAAGCCCCTCGATGAACTGACGGATGTTGCGCCGCCCTACGACTTTATACAAGCCTTCATACACGCGCTCGTCAATCATGATCGTGAGCCTTTTCTGCATGAACTGATCACCCCTGTCTATTTACACGTGGATTACACATGCAGCAATACGTCAGTCTGGTGGAGACTACCTCGCTCACGTTACGCGGCGATTGAGATCGCGCTATGCAGAGCAAAGTCGCCCTTCGGCGACTGGTATCCGGTCAGCAGAGGCAGACGTTGCCCCGCGACCCGAGTCGCCGGGCAGACGTGGCGTCGACTGCCTCATTCACGTGTGCCCTCCGGCGGTGGGGGCGGCTGCAACAGCTCCAGTGTGATGCCGTTGCAATCGAGGAAGTAGATGGCGTAGCCGCCTTTGTTCACCCCGTGCTCGATGGCCACCGGCTTATCGGCCTTGAAGCGCACGCCCAACGCCTTCATCCGCTCGAACTCCTTGTGGATGTCGTCCACGATGAACGCCCAATGGCCGTTGCCGGTGTTGTTGGTCGAGAGGTCGAGGTCGTCGCGGCCGTGGGGGTAGACGTATTCCACCAGCTCGATGTGATGATTGGCGCGTTCGGCCAGCGGCTGGCCGGGCACGCGCAACTGCGCCACCTTCAAATGCGCGCCGGGGAAGGCCACCAACCGGGCGGTGTATTCGTTGTGCTGCTCCTGCCCGCGGAAATATTCCAGGCCGAGCACTTCGGTATACCACTTGACCGACTCCTCGAGGTTTCTGACGGTGAACGAGACGTGGAAGATGCCTTGAATCATAGACAGAATGGACAGCACAGACGAGATGGACAGAATGGACAAGATGAATGGTGATGAATAGAAGATAACATCCTGTTAATCCTGTTCATCCTGTCAAAAACCTTTGCCGTGCATCAAGCGCAGCGCGCCGCGCACGATCGCGCTGGGTTGGGGTAGCACTACCTCTTCGAGCGTCTTGGAGACGTGGATCGGCACATCCAGGCCGGCCACGCGCATGATCGGCGCATCGAGCTCGTCGAACGCTGTCTCCATCACGCGCATGGCGATCTCCGCGCCAACGCCACACGACGCATGCGACTCGTGTGTGATCAGCAGGCGATGGGTCTTGCGCAGCGATTTGACGATGGTCTCGATGTCCATCGGCACGGTGCAACGCAGGTCAATCACCTCGGCGGAGATGCCGTGCTCCCGCTGCAGCGTCTCGGCAGCCTCGAGCGCGAATAGCAACTGCCGCGAATAGCTGACGATGGTGAGATCCGTGCCTTCGCGCTTCACGTCGGCAACGCCGAGCGGGATGGTGTATTCGCCGTCCGGCACCGGGCCCTTGGTGTTGTAGAGCAGCTTGTGCTCGATGAACATCACCGGGTTCTCGTCGCGCAGGGCGCTCTTGAGCAGCCCCTTCGCATCGGCCGGCGTGGCCGGCAGCACGACCTTAAAGCCGGGGATGTGGGTGAACAGCGCCTCGAAGCTCTGCGAGTGCTGCGCGCCGTTGCCGCGCCCGCCGCCCTGCTGGGTGCGGATGACCATCGGCACCTTCACACGGCCGCCGCTCATCGCGC
Organism: Candidatus Roseilinea sp.; assembly: GCA_025055235.1. Classification (GTDB taxonomy): domain Bacteria; phylum Chloroflexota; class Anaerolineae; order J036; family Brachytrichaceae; genus JAAFGM01. The sequence continues at coordinate 5,492 of JANWYN010000104.1, forward strand.
GCATCTTGGCCGCCTGGTTCCAAATCGAGTCGGCAGCGACCAGCGCGAAGTCCATGAACATCAGTTCGGGCACCGGGCGCTTGCCGGTCATGGCCAGGCCGACACCCATACCGATGAAGCCGGCCTCGCTGATCGGCGTGTCGCGCACGCGCTCCGAGCCGAACTTGGCCAGCAGGCCCTCGGTCACGCGGAAGACGCCGCCATAGGCGCCGATGTCCTCGCCCATCAGGATGATGTTCGGATCGCGCTCCATCTCTTCGGTGAGCGCTTCGCGCAATGCCTGAGTGTAGGTTAGTTCTCGCATGGGGTGGTGTTGGTTGGTGTTGGGAGTGTCGTTGGTGTCGGAGGTGTCAAGTGTCGTTAGTGTCGGTAGTGTCGGGGTGTCAGTAGTGTCAGTAGTGTCGAACAGTCATGACACCAATGACACTAATGACACCATTGACACCATTAACACTACCGACACCGTTGACACCACCGACACCATGCGTTCAAATCCAAAAGTCGGTATAGGCTTCCTCGGGATCGGGATAGGGTGACTCTTTAGCGAACTTGACTGCGCCTTCGATCTGCCGTTGGACGCGCGCATGGATGGCGTCGAATTCGGCGTCGGTTACACCCTCGGCCTGTGAGAGGTGCGCGCGCAGCCGCTTGATCGGGTCGCGCTCGCGCCACGCCGCTACCTCTTCCTTAGTGCGGTAGCTCTCCGAGTCGCCGATCATGTGGCCGAGCAGGCGATAGGTGCGCGCCTCGATGAAGGTGGGGCCTTCGCCGGCGCGGGCGAGCCGAGCCGCTTCGCGCACGGCGTCGTACACCGCGCAGACGTCGTTGCCGTCCACCACCATCGCGCGCATGTTGTAGCCCTTGGCGCGGTCGGCGACCTGTTCGAGGGGGTTGGACTTGGCCAGTGGCGTCATCTCGGCGTAAAGGTTGTTCTCACACAGCAGGATCAGCGGCAGCTTCCACAGCTGCGCTATGTTGAGCGCCTCGTGAAACGCGCCCTGGTTGATCGCGCCGTCGCCGAAGATGGTGAGCGCCACGCGGCCGTTGCGGTCGAGCTGCGCGCTGAGGGCGGCGCCGGCGGCAATCGGAATGCCGGCAGCCACGATGGCGTTCTCGCCGAGCAGGCCGATGCTGGGATCGGTCCAGTGCATCGAGCCGCCCTTGCCCTTGCTGACGCCGGTTCTGCGGCCGAGCATCTCTGCCATCGCCGCGTTCACGTCAATGCCCTTGGCGATGCACGCGCCGTGGCCGCGATAAGTGCAAGTCATATAGTCGTCGGGGTTGATGGCGAAGCACGCGCCTACGGCCGTCGCCTCCTGGCCGACGCATGGATGGAACGAGCCGCGGATTTCCTTCTCCATGTAGAGCTGGACGCAGGCCTCCTCGAAGGCGCGAATCAGCACCATGCGCTCGTACATCGAGAGCAACAGTTCTTTTGGAAGAGACATAGGCAGGATGTCCGGATTGAATGATTCAGGGCGACATTGTATGCCGAAGCGCGAGAGCGTGCATCCGGCGGACGGTGCGGTGAAAAAAGAGGAAGCAAGGCATTCCAGTTGCATTCGCGGATAGGGCAAACTGTCGCATGGTAAGGCACGGACTCTGTTCCGTGCTCGTGTGCTTGCCCCGCTGGCGAATGCGCCCGGCATCCCTGATTGTATGCGCGCCAATGTTAGAATCTCGCATCCATTTTGCAAAGTGAAGTGAGCCGCACGTCATCATGCGCGTTCCAATCTCTTGGCTGCGAGAGTACGTCGAAATCACGCTCCCCATCGAACAACTGGCCGAGAAGCTGACGCTGGCCGGCCTGGAAGTCGAGCGCATCGAGTATGTCGGGTTGCCCGGCAGCGAGCTGCCGTGGGATCGCGACAAGATCTTCGTCGGCCAATTGCTCAAGGTCGAACGCCATCCCAACGCCGACCGTCTGCTGCTGGCCACGGTCGAGTACGGCGCAGCACAGCCGATCACGGTCGTCACCGGCGCGCCGAACATTCAGCCCGGCGACAGCGGGCAGAAGGTCGTACTGGCGTTGAAGGGCGCACGCTTGTATGACGGCCACAAAGAGGGCAAGGTCATCATGACCTTGAAAGAGGCCACGCTGCGCGGCATCAAGAACGACTCGATGGTGTGCAGCGAGAAAGAGCTGGGGCTGAGCGACGAGCACGAGGGCATCCTCATCTTGCCCGACGATGCGCCGGTCGGCGTGCCGCTGGCCGATTACCTAGGCGACGCCGTGTTGGAGATTGCCATCTTGCCGAGCACGGCTCGGGCGGCTTCCATCATCGGCGTAGCGCGCGAGGTGGCTGCGCTCACCGGTCAGACCGTCCGCTACCCGCCGATGGACTTCATTGCCGAGGGCGATGCAATCGAGCGTGAGCTGCGAATTGAGATTCGAGATTCGAGATTGAACCCGCGCTTCACCGCCAGCATCATCAAGGGCATCACGATCGGCCCCTCGCCGTTCTGGATGCAGCGGCGGCTGGCGCTGTGCGGCATGCGCGCCATCAACAACATCGTGGACATCTCCAACTACGTGATGCTGGAATTCGGCCATCCGACGCATGCCTTCGACTTGGATGCGGTGCGCGTTGGGCCGAGCGGCATCCGCACGATCATCACCCGGCCGGCACAAGCGGGCGAGACGCTCACCACGCTCGATGGTCAAGTGCGCGCGCTGCAGCCGACCGACATCCTGGTGTGCGACGAGGTCGGCCCGCTCAGCGTGGCCGGCGTGATGGGCGGCGCCGACAGCGAGGTGAAAGAAACCACCCGCAATCTGTTGTTCGAAGCAGCGTCGTGGGACAACATCAGCATCCGCAAGACCGCGCGCCATCACAACTTGCACAGCGAAGCTTCCTATCGCTTCTCGCGCGGCGTGCACCCGGCGCTGGCGATGGTCGCCCAGCAGCGTGGGCTGCATTTGCTGCAGAAGTACGCCGGCGGCGTCATCAGCCGCGGCATCCTCGACGCCTATCCTTCGCCGGCCCGGCCCGTCACCGTGACGCTGCAGCCCGATCGTGTGAACAAACTGCTCGGCGTCGAGATCCCGGTCGAGGAGATGGCGCGCATCTTGCGTTCGTTGGAATTCGAGGTCAAGGCAGATGACAGGCAGGAGTCGGGAGTCGCTACTCCCCATGACCGACTGCCGCGCTTGACCGTTACGACCCCGGAGCATCGCCTCGACATCGAGGGCGAGCACGACCTGATCGAGGAGATTGCGCGCATCTACGGCTACGACCGCATCCCGGAGACGCTGATGGCAGATGCGCTGCCGCCTACCCACGGCAACCCCGAACTCGACTTCGAAGAACGCGTGCGCGACTTGCTGGTGGGCGCCGGCCTGCAGGAGATCGTGACCTATCGCCTGACCACGCCCGAACAAGAGGCACGCATCTACGCGCCCGGCACACCCGCCGACGACCGGCCCTACGTCACGCTCGCTAATCCCATCAATCCCGAACGCACCGTGATGCGCCACACGCTGGTGAGTGGCGCGCTCGAGACGCTGGCGGCGAACGTGCGCCACCATGCCCGCGTCGCGTTGTTCGAAATCGGCGCCGTGTTCTTGCCGAGCGCAGATGGCCTCCTGCCCGATGAGCAACCGCGCCTGGTGATCGCCATGAGCGGCACGCGCACCGAGCCCTCTTGGCGCACCGGCAACGCCAACGGCGCACCCGTCATGGATTTCTACGACCTGAAGGGCGTGGTCGAGTCGCTGCTGGAAGGGCTGCACTTGGGCGAAGTGACCTACGACCCAACGACGCACCCGACCTACTATCCTGGCCGGACGGCCACAGTGCGCGCCTGCGATGCGCGTGGGACGCTGCTGGGCATCTTCGGCGAGCTGCACCCGCGCGTGCGCGAAGCGTGGGCGTTGCCCGCCGACCGGCCGGTGTTGATCGCCGATTTCGACTTGGAAGCGTTGCGCCGCGCCACAGCGACGGACTACACGGTCAAGGATGTGCCGCGCTTCCCGGCCACGATTGAAGACCTGGCCCTTGTTGTGGATGAAGGCGTGCCGGCTGCGACTGTGGCGCAGACGATCCGCCAGGCCGGCGGCGCGCTGCTGCGCGATGTGCGCCTGTTCGACGTGTATCGCGGCGAGCAGATCGGCCCAGGCAAGAAGAGCCTGGCTTACTCGCTGACGTATCAGGCCGAAGACCGAACGCTCGCCGACAAAGACGTGGAGAAGCTGCGCGCCAAAATCATCCGCGCCGTCGAAGGCCAACTGGGCGCCACTGTGCGGCGGTGAGCCGAGGTCGCAGGACTCAGTTCCACGCTGCGCGTTTCCGGGATCGCTACGCAGCGCGGTCCTGAGAGAACCGAATCGCCGATCGCGCTGGTTTAGCGCGGAACTAGATGCGCCTCACAGCCGTCTCAGGATGAGCAAGTAATCTCACCGTGACGCTGTTCGCAGGCGTAAGCACGCCTCGAGTTAAGGCCATGAACAACAATCGCAATGCCTGGATCGCCATCATCGTCGGCCTGATGTTGATTTGCGCCTGCTTCGGCGTCGTGGGCGCCGGGCTGACGTGGCTGGCGGTGCGCACCGTCACCAGCGCCGAGTTCCGCGACTTCCCGCCGGACGTTGACAGCCCTCCTATCGAAGACGGCGAAATGACGACGAACGCGCCGGTCGAGGTGATTCGTCCGACGCCGCAACCGGCTGCCGGCGCGCCCGACGACCCGGTCGAGGCGATCACGGCTGCCGTGTTGCCGCGCGAAGACCTGGCCGAGCTGGCGATCCGCTTCAAGGGCGTCTCGCCGAAGGAGGCCGAGGTCAGTTGCCCGACGCTCGCGCCGGAGTATCCGCTCGGCGCAACGCGCACCTTCACCCTGACGAACTCGGACACCGACGAGTTGTTCCAGATCGAAGCACGCCTGGAGCAGAAGGGCGCGCACGTCTACATGTGGGTGCAGAGCGCGCCCACGCGCGTGCGCTTGAACCAGGACAAGCTGCGCCGCGCGGTGGAGATCTTCGATCGCCAGATCTATCCACGCACGCGCGAGTTCTTCGGCAGCGAGGCCTTGCCGGGCGTGGATTGCGACCCGCGCGTGCACATCGTCCATGCCATCGGCCTGGGCCGCACCGTCGGCGGCTATTTCTCCTCGCCCGATGGCTACCCGCGGGCCGTGCGCAGCGATTCGAACGAAGGACAGATCTTCGTCATGCACGCTGCGCGCGGTTACAACGGCTCCGATCCGGCCAGCGACACCTACCTTAGCACCCTCGCGCACGAGTTCCAGCACATGATCAGTTTCAATCAGACCCACACGCCGGATCTGTGGTTGGAAGAAGGAGCGGCGCAGTTCGCAGAGCGACTGAACGGCTACGGCGATTCGGTCACCACGGTATACGACTTCGCCGCAGCGCCGGACACGCAGCTCAACACCTGGCAGGAGAGCAGCGCCGGCGGCAACAGCGCGCACTACGGCGCCGGCTATCTGTTCTGGTCTTACCTCTACGACCGGTTCGGCGAGGAGACCCTGCGCAAGTTCGCCCGCTCGCCAGAGCGCAGCGCGCGCGCCCTGATGCAGGTGCTGGCCGACAACGGCGTGGTGAATCCGGACACCGGACAACCGCTCACGTTCGAAGCGCTGTTCGCAGATTTCGTCATCGCCAACTACATGAACCGTGAGGCGATCGAACCGGGCACGAACCGCTACAACTACGCTACGATCCGCGTGCCGCCGATGGCGACGCGCGCCGAGCTGGACGCGCGGGACTATCCGTTCTCGGTGCGCGAAGGGCTGGCGCAGTTCGGCACGCACTACTACGAACTCACGGGCAACGGGCCGGTGACGATCGCATTCACCGGCTCCACCGTCGTCGCGCTTCTGCCGACCGACGAGGCCGATGGAGCGTTCTGGTGGTCGAACCGCGCCGACGCCAGCAACTCGCGCCTGACGCGCGAAGTAGACCTCACCGGCGTCACGAGTGCCACCCTGACTTACCGGGCGTGGTACCGGCTGGAGAAGAATTACGACTACGCCTACGTCACCGCCAGCGAAGACGGCGGCCTCACCTGGAAGGTGCTCTCGCCCACGTCTTGCACCACGGACAACCCACAAAACGCCAACCTGGGCTGCGGCTACACCGGCCCATCCGGTGGCAGGGAGAAGACCGACGCGCCGCGCTGGCTGAACGAGCGCGTCAGCCTGGACGAATTCGCCGGCAAGAAGATCCTGCTGCGCTTCGAGATGGTCACCGACGCAGCTATCAATCGCGAAGGGCTGGCGATAGACAACATCGCCATCCCAGCGATCGGCTTCTACGACGATGCGAGCGCCGATTCGGGCTGGCAGGCGGACGGCTGGGTGCGCGTGGGCAACTGGCTGCCGCAGCGCTGGCAGGTGCAAGTCATCACCACCGGCCGCGACGGCAAGCGCCGGCTGCAGCGCATGATGCTCACCGACAACGCCGGCACGCTGGTGCTCGACTTCGGCGGGACGGTGCGCAGCGCCGTGCTGGCCATCTCTCCCACGACGCAGGGCACAACCGAGCCGGCCGGATACGAGCTGCAGATCAGGTGACGGGATGCGTTTCGACCCGCGTCGCCTGCGTGATGAGCTGCTCGGCGGCGGCGATCTGTTCTGCGTCGCCGATCAAGCCGATGTGGTCGCCCGGGAGCAGCACGGTGTGCGACTTCGGGTTGGGCATCACCTGCTGGCCGCGCAGAATCACGACCACCGACGCGCCCGTCCGCCCGCGGATGTCCGCCTCGGCCAGCGTCCTGCCGGCGACCGGGCTGTCCTCCGCCAGCTCAAAGAGCGTGATCTCGAGGATCTGCGCAGCCTCCATGAACTGCCGCAAAGCGTGCCGCTCTGCGCCGGCGCCCACGTCGTAGTGCTCGCGCCTCACGGCATCGGCGTAGCGTTGCACCTCGCGAATCGGGAAGCCCAGTTGCAACAACGTATGGCGGACGATTTCCAGCCCGCCCTCGAGTTCCGGATGGATTACATCCCGCGCGCCAAGCGCCGCCAGTCGCTTGACGCCGTCCGGCGTGATCGCCCGCGCGATGATCGGCAAGTCGGGCGCGAGCCGGCGCGCGATCATCACGGTCATTTCCGTCGTGGCTTCGTCCGGGAGCGCCACGACCAGCGCGCGGGCGCGCGGCAGGTGCGCATGCGCCAGGATCTCCGAGTTGGCGGCGTCGCCGAATAGCGTCGGGATGCCGCGCTGTTCCAACGCCGCGATGCGCGTCGCGTCGGAATCCACGACCAGGTGCGGGACGCCCAGCGACCCGAGCACGTCCACGATGTGCCGGCCTACGCGCCCGTAGCCGACGATCACCACATGGTCGCTCAGGGTCTCGCGCGGCAGCGGCTGTTCCGGGCCATGTTTATCCAGCCGCTGCCAGAACGCCGGCCAGCGGCGCAAAACCGACTCGACCGGGCGGATCAGCCGATACATGAACGGGTTCAGCGTGATGGACAGCAGCGACCCGGCCAGGATGAGCGAGTACTGATCCCGGTCGAGCAGCCCGAGCTTCAACCCTGCTTGGCCGATGATGAACGAGAATTCGCCGATCTGGCTTAGGCCGGCGGCGACCACCAGCGCCGTGCGTGCCGGTGCTGGCAAGGCGGTTCCCAGCAAGATGGTGATCGCCGATTTGCCGATCACGATGAGCGCAGTGAGCGCCAGCACGTGTCCGGCGTTGGCGATCAGATAAGCCGGGTTGACCAGCATGCCGACCGACACGAAGAACAGCACGGCGAACGCCTCGCGGAAGGGCAGCAGGTCGGCGCCGGCCTGATGGCTGAGCGGGGATTCGCTGATGATCACCCCGGCCAGAAATGCGCCCAGCGCCAGCGACACGCCGAACAGCTCGGAGGAACTAAGGGCCGTGCCCAGCGCCAGCACCAACACCATCAGGATGAAGAGCTCGCGCGAACGCGTGTGCGCGACGCGCAACAGCACCCATGGCACGACGCGCCCGCCGACGAACAGGGTCAACGCCACGAACGCGCCCGCCTTGATCAGCGTCAAAACAACCTTCTGCCAATCGGCGTCCGGCCCGGCTGCGGCAGCCACGGGCAGCGTGACCAAGATGAGCACGCTGGCCAGGTCCTCCAGCACCAGCCAGCCTACGGCCACTTGGCCGTGCTTGGTGTTTAACAAGCCGTTGTCCATCAGCCCGCGCAGCAGCACCACGGTGCTGGCTACCGAGATTGCAACACCAAGCACGAGGCCGGATGCGACCGGCCATCCCCACAAGCGGGTCAACCCAAACCCCAGCGCCGAAGCGCAGATCATCTGCAAGATCGCGCCCGGCAAGGCGACGCTGCGCACTTGCCACAAATCCCGCAGCGAGAAGTGGATGCCGACGCCGAACATCAGGAAGATCACGCCCAGCTCGGCGAGTTGGCTGATGGTCTCTACATCGCCGACGAATGCCGGGCTGAACGGGCCGATGGCCACGCCGGCGAGCAGATATCCGACGATGGTCGGCAGGCCGATGCGCCGCGCGAGCACGCCGCCTAGAAACGCCACGCCGAGCGCGACGGCGATGTTGATCAGCAGAGGAATGTCGTGCATCAACCCCAATCTCTTCGACTGAATCGAAAGCGAGTGCCTGTTCGGGTTCGAGCAGCGATGGGAGAAACGGCGCCGGAACTTGGACGGTTGCTTTGCATTATCCGCGGAAGCCGGGCCGGGCGGCAAGCCCGCCAAATCTGGCATACACTTCGCACGCTATGAAACTCATCACCTACGAACTCGACGGGCGCACCGGCGTGGGTGCGCTGCATCCCGATGGCGGCGCCGTAGACCTTACCGGAACGGGCAGCGTGCTCGAGATCGCCGCGAACCCGCAGTTGCGCGCACAGGCCGAACGGTTGATGGCCGACCCGGCGCGCCGGATGCCGGCCTTGCCGCGCCTTCGCGCCCCGTTCACGCCGCGCTCGTTCATCTGCATCGGCCTGAACTACATGGATCACGTGAAAGAGAGCAACGCGCAGCCGCCTGCGCGGCCGGTAGTGTTCGCCAAGTTCGCCAACGCGCTGGCGCATCCGGGCGACGCGATCATTTGGTATGCCGATACCACGCAGCAGGTGGACTGGGAGGCCGAGTTAGGCGTGGTGATCGGCAAGCCGTGCTACCGGGTGAGCAAGGAAGCGGCGATGGCCTACGTCGGCGGCTACACCTGCGTGAACGACGTGAGCGCGCGCGACATCCAGCTCACCGACAGTGCCAAGCAGTTCACCCTGGGCAAGACGCTCGATGGTTTCTGCCCGGTCGGCCCATGCCTGGTCACCACCGACGAAATCCCCGACCCGCAGAACCTGGCCATCCGCTGCTTGGTGAACGGCAAGGTGGTGCAGAACTCCAACACGCGCGAGATGATCTTCGACGTGGCCACGCTGGTGTCGTACCTCAGCAAGTTCATGACGCTGATGCCGGGCGATCTAATCGCCACCGGCACGCCGCCCGGCGTGGGCATGGGCATGAAGCCGCCGGTGTGGCTGCAAGATGGCGACGAAGTGACGGTCGAGATCGAGAAGATCGGCGCCCTCACCAACACCTGCCGCGTGTGCTGAGCAGGAAGCCGCTTGGTGCGCTGCCTTTAGGCAAACCGTGATTCCGGCGCCCAACGCGTGCCGAGCACTCCGCGCGCAACGCATGGCGAAGCCGGCGCACGGCCGGCTTTGCTGCAAGTTGCCCGCGACTTCAGTCGCCGGGCATTTTGCTCCCGGCGGGAAATACACCCCTGTCGGCGAACACCCGCCGCGTCGCAATATAATTTGCCGCATCAAAGCAGCGGCAAACGGGCGTGTCACCGCCGTCCCCAGCCATTCGGAAGAAGCCCTGGTTGCGCTGCGAACGCAGTAGCGAACTTTCCGAGCAGGTTGTGTTTAGACAAGCGAGGTGAGGTCGAAGATGAGCAGGGTAAATCAACTCTTCAGTCGCTTCTTCATCGGATTGGGCGCAGCGATGCTGCTTACACTGACAGCGTGTGTGGGCAGCCCCAGCTTCAGCAGTCTCTTCAACCGGCGGGTGACGCCGGCCGTGCCGGTGGATGTGTCGCCGAAAGTCGCTGCGCAACTGCGAGACTTCGACTTTGCCGTGCAGAGCCTGCGCGATTCCTACCTCAACGCCGATGCGATCAATGATGCATGGCAGACGACCGTTGATGCTGAGCGCTTGAAGATTGCGCAGGGCGATGGCGATGAGGAGCGCCTCATCGAGAGCCTGCAAAAGATCATCTCAGCGCTGAACGACGAAGAGATAGTCGTGCTCCCGCCTGCGCAAAGCCAGCCGCAAGCGAGCGGCTCAGGCGCCTACTCCGGCATCGGTGTGCTGATCGACCTGCCGCGCGAGGGCAAGGATCGCTTGCTGGTGTTGGCGGTATACCCTGATTCGCCAGCCGACCGCGCCGGCATCAAGCCGCACGATGCCATCGTCGCCATCGAAGGCGAGCCGGTCACATTCGCCAAGCGCGACGAGCTGATCCCCAAACTGCGCGGCGAGACGGGCAGCAAGGTCACCATCACGGTGCGCACGCCCGGCCAGCCCCCGCGCGACGTCACCCTGACGCGCCGCCCGGTCGAGCCACGCAGCCCGATCAGCTACAAGCGCCTGCCCGATACGAACATCGGCTACATCGCGCCGAACCCGACGCAATTGGACACCATGCGCGCCGACACGGCCGATGCGCTGCGCGACCTGAGCGCCGATCGCAACGTGGACGGCGTAGTGCTCGACTTGCGCATCATCCGCGGCAACGAGTTCCCGCTTGAAGAGATGCTCACCCTCTTCGTGAACGGCCAAGTGGGCACCGTGCAGACGCGCGGCAAGAAGGAGAAGATCGAGATCGCCGGCAAGAGCATCGCCGGCTCGCAGGAGCTGCCGCTGGCGGTGCTCGTCAGCGAGCTGACCAGCGGGCAGGCCGAGGCGTTTGCCGGTTTGCTGCAAGACTTAGGCCGCGCGCAGATCGTCGGTACAAAGACGAGCGGCCAGATCGCGCGCTTCACCACCGCTACATTGCCCAGCTCGCGCCTGCGCATTCAGATTCCCACCGGCGACTACATCGGTGTGAAGAACAACAGTTGGCGTGGCAAAGGCGTGACGCCGAATGTCTTGTCCGAATTGGCCTGGGAAGATTTCACCGCCGAAAACGACCCGCACATCAAACAAGCGATTGACATCTTGACGGCGCCCTAACCGGTCAGGAGCGCGGCGGTCAGCCGCGTTTAATTCCTGACGATCGCACCTTCCGGCGGCGTGAAGTCCGGCCCATAGCGATAGACTGCCTGCCAGGGCACATACTTGCTCACCACGCGCTCGTTAATCAACGTCTCACCGTTGCGCGTGACCACGCGCGTGAAGAAGACCGTCGCGCCATCCACGGCGTAATCCACCTGCTTAGCCTGGCCGGGCGGCACCTCGCCCTCGGTGTCGCGCTCATAGATGTCCGGCCCGTGCGGCACCACGTCGGTGATGGTGGCCGGGCTGATGGTGACCTGCCGGCCATCCGGCGTGCCGTAGAACTTGAAGGTGAGCGTGACGCGCACCGGGTCGTAGATCGTCTCGATCAACAGATGGGCGTTCGTATCGTTGATGAACTTTAAGTCGGCGTAGGGTGAGAACACCGACGCATCGAAGCCGGGTCCCATGCCGCGCTCGTAGTAGCTGACGCGATAGCCGTGCGGATAACGCTCGACGATGGGGAATCCGGCGCGCAGCGCGGCCTGGTAGGCCGTGGTCGAGACCTGGCACACGCCGCCGCCGACACCCTTCACCGTCCGGTTGCCGACGATGATCAGACCTTCCTGGAAGCCCTCTTTCTCCGACACGTCGCCCAGATGTTCGTTGAACGAGAAGACTGCGCCGGGGGGCACGACGACCCCGTTGAAGCGCGCCGCCGCTACTTTGACGTTGGCCAGCCGGGCTGCGCTCGACCCCTTGAAGAAGGTGGTGGCTTGGGTGATGAGCTGCGTGATGCCGAGGTCTTGAGCGGTGGCCGTGGCCGGCACCGGCGCGGGCGTGATCTTGACCACCAGTGTCGCGGAGCGGTTGGTGCCGCGTGCCGCGGCTTCCAGCGCGTCCAGCGTGGCTTCGATGTCGAGCGCGCGCGCATCGCGCGAGGGGGCAATCGCGCGCAACTGCCCGGTGGCCGGGTTGAACGTGAAGCGCGCGTTCTGCGCCTGCTGTGCGACGGCTTTGCCCAGCGGCTCGACCATCGCACGCAGCTTTTCGCGCCGCAGCCGCACGCTGATGTTAGCCGGGTCGTCCGGCGGTTGCTCGATTAGCACGAAGTCGAGCATGTCGTCTTTGCGGATGCGGAACGCCTCGAGCGGCGGCAGCGGGTTGCCGGCGTCGTCCCAGCGCGGCGTCATCACGATCAGGTCATTGCTCACGATGCGCGCGATTTCGTCGGCAGCCGCAGCGACCGAAACAACTCTTGGCTCGAGTGTCTTGTAAGGTAACACGATGTCCGCCGGCCGGTTCGCCATCATCGCCGAGCGGATCAACCGAATGGCCATCGCTTCGTCCAACTCGCGGCCTACTTGCGAAGGCGATGCGCGCGGGACGCCGCCCTCGAACACGATGCGCGCATCTATGGCCGGCCGTTCGGTTTGCCTGGCCACCTGTCGCACGATGTGTGCGATCTCGCTGTCGTCCAGCCGCACCACCGGCGACACATCTACGCCCTGCCACCACGCCTCGAAGCGCTGGCGGATCTGCGTCTGCAGGTCGCCTCGACGCCCCACGCTGAGCGCGACGCGCGCCGTCTCCGCCGGATCGAGGCCGACGCCGAAGTCGGCCGGGCGAAAGACGTAGCGCTGGTCGGCTGCTTGCACGGTGATCGCCGGCAGATGAAAGTATTTGGATTGGATCTGCGCGATGGCGAAGACTTCCTCCGGCGTCATGCCGCTCAGGTCTATGCCTTGCAAGCGCACGCCGGGGAAGACGCGGTTCTGGTAGTTGACGTGGTGGTAGGCCAGCATGCCGGCCGCGTACGCCAGGCCGACGACCAGCGTCGCGAACAGCAGGTATAGCGGACGAAACAACCCTCTGAGCATCGTTCGCGCGTCCTTCGCAGCGATGTGCGAACGACGCACCGAATTTTATCCACTCGCATGCGCGAACCACCCGCCGGCCGGGCGGTGATTCGCGGTCGCAGTGGGTTCGCTCCTCGCTGCTTACGCGACTTTCGCTGCGTTGCGTGCTTCGTCCAGCATGGCGCGGGCTGCGGCAGCGAGCGCATCCCACTTACTCGAGTCGAGCAGGTGACCGGGCAGCGCGCCGGCGTTCAGGCCTACAAGTTGCGCGCCGGCGGCCAGATACGCCTGCGTTTCGCATGGCTGCACTGCGCCGCTTACCCACAGCGGGATATCGGGCAGCGGCCCGCGCAAGGCGCGGATGAAGGCCGGGCCGCCGATGGCGCCTGCGGGGAAGACCTTGACCACGTGCGCGCCTAGACGCCAAGCGTGCACGATCTCGGTCGGCGTCATGCCGGCAGGGATGGCGACCACGCCGGCTTCGCGGCTGGGACGGATGATATCGGTCTCGCAGATAGGCGAGACGAGGAACTGCGCGCCGGCTTCGATGCACTGGCGCGCCTCGGCAGCGCTGGTCACCGTGCCGGCGCCGATCAACACGCCCTCGGGCGCGTCCGCACACAGGGTTTTGATCACGTCTAGCGCGCCGGGCACGGTCATTGTGACCTCCACGCAGCGGAAGCCGCCGGCGATCAGGGCACGCGCCAATCCCAGTGCGCGCTCGGCTTCGGCAACGCGAATGATGGCAACGATCTGCTCGTGGAACAGCGCACGCAGGCGGCGTTCGATGGGGAGCATGGCGTCTTTTTACGTATTACGTCTTGCGTCCGGCGTCTTGCGGATCGCGTGTTGACGGACAAATACCTAACAGCGTGCGCTTCACCTGCACCGCAAAGCGCAGCGGAGCGCCGTCAGGTGCAAGTACTTCTATAGGCAGCGCCCGATTTCGCTTACCATACAGCTTGAATGGGATATCTGGCAATGTTAGGATCGGCACTGACCAATGCCGCTCCTTCCACCATTGCTTGTGCCACCAACAAACGGTCAAAGGGATCTTTGTGATACGCAGGCAAGCTCTCCAGCGCCAGTATGTGTTCCAACGTAATCGGCAGTATCTCGATATTGTTCGTTCGCTGTTGACTCTCCACGATCTCTTTCAAAGCCAAAGTCAGCCGCAACCTGCCCAATTGCGATTTGATCTGTACTTCCCAAACACTGACCACGCTGAGTAGCAGAACATTCTGGCGATCTTGACACAGTGCCAGAGCGAGCGGCGAAAGCTTGGCAGGTTCACTATCCCACCAGATGAACGTATGTTGTATCCAGCAATAACTTCATGTGTTGCCTGTCCAGAATTCCTCAGGTAAAGGTTCATCGAAATCGGGACTTATCCAAATTGCTCCCGCATGTAAACCTGCTACACGACCAGAGATAGGTGCAAGACGGGCAACGGGTGTCGTCCCATCGGTGAGGATCCATTCAACACCTGAGGCAATTTGGGTAAGCAACTCTTGAAACCGCGCTTGTGCTTCCTTTACATCAATTTGCTTCAACATCAGACTATCTCCTTATGAGCAAAAGCATCCCTTGCTCTGAGTTGTCCGCCACTCGGAGTCGCCGGGCAAGCGTCGTGGTCTGCTGGAGAGCATGCAGTGATCGTATGCCGCGCGACCTACTTCCGCTGATCCAGCGGAACATAGTGCACGTTCAGCGGGCCGATGTATTCGGACTGCGGACGAATGAGCACGTTGTCCTTGTATTGCTCGATCACGTGTGCGGCCCAACCGGCCATGCGCGCACAGGCAAACATCGGCGTGAACAGGTCAATCGGGATGCCGGTGTAATACAGCATCGAGGCGCTGTAGAAGTCCACGTTCGGGTAGAGTTCGCGATGGCGACGGACGGCCTCGACGACCCTAAGCGACATCTCGTAATACTTGGGCTGGCCCACCTTGCGCCCGAGCTTCGCCGCCCACTTGTTCAAATGCTCCGAGCGCGGGTCGCCGCTCTTGTAGATGCGATGGCCGAAGCCCATGATCTTGCGCTTCGCAGCGAACATGGCGTCAATGTAAGCGTCAACGTTCTCGACCTCGCCGATCTCCAGCAGCATGCGCATGGTGGCTTCGTTGGCGCCGCCGTGCAGCGGCCCCTTGAGCGATGCGAACGCGCTCGATACTGCCGAGTGCAGGTCGGCCTGCGTGCTGGCCACCACGCGCGCGGTGAACGTGCTTGCGTTCATGCCGTGATCGGCCAGCAGGATGAAATACATGTTCAGCGCCTGCACAAAGTCCGGATCGGTGTCTGCCCCCAACATGTAGAGCGTGTTGGCGGCATGGCTCAAGCGCGGGTTCGGCGCGATCGGCTCTTTGCCGGTGCGCAGGCGCTGATACGCTGCGCATAGCGTGGGAAGTTGCGCGATCAGCCGCACGGCTTTACGCTGCGTCGCCTCGATGCTGATGTCCTCGATTTCGGGGTCGTAGAACGACAGGGAGGACACGGCTACCCGCAGCGCCTCCATCGGCACGGAATCGCGCGGCAGGCTGCGCAACAGGTCATACACCGGTGCAGGCAACCAGCGGTTGGCCACCAGGCGCGCGTTGAAGTCGGCCAGCTCCGAACGGTTGGGCAGGTGGCCGTTCAACAACAGGAAGGCCACCTCCTCGTAGCTGGCTTGTTCGGCCAGTTCGTGGATGTTGATGCCGCGATACAGCAACGTGCTGTTCGGGCCATCCACAGCGCTGATTTCCGTTTGCACCGCGACTACGCCATCGAGCCCCTTCACGAAGGGCGGTTTGGTCGTCGTCGGGCTGCCGTTGGCAGAGGCAGCGGGGGATGAAGTCGTCATACTCAACTCCTACTTCTTTTGGCGTTTGGCTTTCTACGTCGCACCGTCGCCGGCGACTGGAGGTTCGAGTGCATCGGCGAGCGATTGTGGATTATAGAATCGAGTTCGGATTCGCTCAGGTCGCGCCACTGGCCCGGCGCCAGCCCGGCAATGGTGATCGGGCCGATGGCAACGCGCACCAGCCGTAGCGTCGGCCAGCCGACCGCCGCGGTCATGTGGCGCACCTGGCGCTTCTTCCCCTCGCGCATTACGATCTCCAGCCAAGTCGTCGGGCCGTGCGGTGTGATGGGTTTGCCGCGTGGCGGGAGATCCGGCTCGCTGCTCAGCACGCGCGCTTGGCAGGGCAGGGTGCGGTAGCCCTTGATCGTCACGCCGCGTCTTAGTCGTTGCAGCGCTTCCTCTGTCGGAATACCTTCGACCTGAACGTAGTACGTCTTCGGTAGCTTATAGCGCGGGTCGGTGAGCCGATGGATGAGCGCGCCGTTGTCGCTCAGGATGAGCAGACCTTCGCTGTCGTAATCGAGCCGGCCCGCTGCATACACGCCCTTGGGCAGGCCGAATTCGCTCAGCGTGCGCTTGGGCGGTGAAGCGTTCGCTGCGCCGGCGGCACGTTCGGATCGCTCCTCGTGCGTGAACGACGACAGGACGCCGAACGGCTTGAAGAACGCGATCGCGCGTGGCATGCGTTTGGTATCATCGTTGCGACATGTCGGAAGTCAAGCCTGCCTCTCCATCTGAAAGCGCACATGCGCCGAAGATCACCGTCAAGTTCCTCGTTGATGGGCAAGAAGTCGGCATGCTGGTGTTGAGCCCGAAGCAATTCAGCACCGGCAGCACGGGCTTCTTCGCCAGTGGCAAATTGTCACTGGGTGATGAAGCGGAGAAAGGCTACCAGGCGCAAGTGCAGTTGGTGCGCATCGGCAGCAAGCCCGCCAAGTAGTTGCAGAGCTGGCCAGCAGGCGCGACTGATAAGCAGGCGCGGTCGGCGAGCTGCGAGGTGAATTTGCGCTGCATCGCGCCGACCAATTAGGAGAGCTATGAAAATTCTCGTCACCGGCGGTGCCGGCTTCATCGGCTCGCACGTGTGCGATCGGCTGATTGCGGATGGCCACTATGTGATTGCGATGGACAATTTCATCACCGGCTCACGCAACAACATCGCGCACTTGATCGGTCATCCGCAATTTGAATTCATCGAGTGTGACATCATCGAATCGTGTTGGGTGCAAGGGCCGTTGGATGCAGTGTTGAACCTGGCCTCGCCGGCCAGCCCGGTAGGCTACCTCGACCATCCTATCGAGACGATGCTGGTGGGGTCGCACGGCACGCACAATGCGCTGGAGTTGGCGCGCCGGAAGGGCGCGCGCTTCCTGCAAGCGAGCACCAGCGAAGTCTACGGCGACCCGTTGGAACATCCGCAACGCGAGAGCTACTGGGGCAATGTCAACCCGGTTGGTGTGCGCTCTGTGTATGACGAAGCCAAACGCTTCGCCGAGGCGCTGACCATGGCTTATCACCGCAAGTTCGGCGTGGAGACGCGCATCGTGCGCATCTTCAACACCTATGGGCCGCGGATGGACATCAGCGACGGCCGGGTGGTGCCCAACTTTGTCGCCCAGGCGGTGCGCAACCAACCGTTGACCGTATACGGCGATGGCACTGCGACGCGTGCGTTTTGCTACGTCAGCGACCTGGTGGACGGCCTGTTGCGCCTGTTGTGGAGCGACGAGGTGATGCCGGTGAACATCGGCAGCCCACACGAGATGACGATCCTCGAATTCGCCCAGGCCGTGAAAGCCGCCGCCGGCCCGGAGTGCACCAGCGAGATCGTGTTCTACCAGCCGAAGCAGGAGCGCATCGCCGACGACCCGCAGCGCCGCCGGCCGGACATCACCCGCGCCCGCACCATCCTGGGGTGGGAGCCCAAGGTCTCGTTGGAAGAGGGGCTGCGCAAGACGATTGACTACTTCCGCGCCCTGGCACGTCAGCCGGTGTGAGAAACTTCGGCGGCTGAGCCTGTCGCGGCGGCTGAGCTTGCCGAAGCCGCCGCTGCTGTGCCGCCGTTGCCTTCGACAAGCTCAGGCAACGGCGCAGGAACTCTCGGCGGCTGAGCTTGCCAAAGCCGCCGCTGCCACCGCAAGCGTCATTCGCCCTGATCTATCCCTACCTCGCGGATCTGCTCTTTGCCGCGCACGGCGTCCCAGACGCGGTTGATGCTTCTTGCGCCCTGGATGAGGGGGGTGAATGAATTCAGGCGGTAGGCCACCACGTCGTCGTGCAGCCGGTCGAGCTCCTCCGTCAGCGCCTGCTCCATGCGCGCGGTGATCTGGCGCGGATCCATCGCCCCTGCCCCATTCTCTCTGCGCACGACGATGGGCTGCCCAACGCTGATGAAGGCATCGGGCTTTTGCTCGCCGATGAATTCGTAGCGCAGCGCGATCGGGTAGAGCACGCACGCGCCGGCCCGCTGTGCCGTCTTGCTCGCGATGCGGCCGGCGCCCTGGTAGAACACGAGCGGCCGCACGTCATTGGCGCGGATCTCGCCCTGCGGGAAGATGAGCAGCGCGCGAGGCCCTGCGCTGCGTCGCGGCGCCTCGGTGAGCAGGCTGATGGCGTAGTTCATACTCTCCACCGCACTGCGTGGATCGCGGCGGTTGACCGAGAACGCGCCGCACCAGCGGAAGAACCCGTAGCGCGCGAGCTGGATGTCCTCGACCATCACGTAGCCGTCGGTATGCCAGCACTCCTCGTTCAGCGCCATCGCCAGGTGCGCGTCCCACCATGCGCTGTGGTTGCCGAACATGATGAGCGGAGGCGACCCCGGGCCGGGTGGCGGGGCAGCCTGCCTCAGGTAGATGCGATGAAACGACGATCTCAGTTGTGCCTTGACCAGGAAGAAGTAAATCAGCCAGTTGAGCAACGGGTGCTTGCGAGCCGTGATCACGTTTGGGCCCGATGGTACACAATCAAGCTGTGCATTCGATAATCTCACGCAACCGGTCAGGCCGCTCCGAGCAGTCTGACCGGTGTTCTGCGCTAAAATTTGCGCCCACACGGCGAATGCGTTGTGCAACGGTGCGTGAAAGCCCGCCACCATCAGCAGCTCGCCCTCACGCCGTTGCACGTAACTCACACGAAACGAGAGGAGTGTCCAACATGAACAGACTACGCACGATCGGATTGCTCGCTGCAGCAGCAATGTCCCTAGCCGCTTGCGCCGCCCCTCCTGCGGCACCCGCGGCCCCGGCCGCGCCGGCGGCAACGGCAGCGCCGGCAGAGCCCACGGCGCAGCCGCAGGCGGCAACAGGGTTGCCCGACCTGGGCGGCCGCGAGATCACCATCGCCATCGAGAACGCCTACATCCCGTTCAACTACATCCGGCTGGATACTGGCCAGGCCGAGGGTTGGGACTATGACGCCCTCGCCGAGATCTGCCGCCGCTTGAACTGTAAGCCTGTGTTCCGCGAGATTGCTTGGGACGGCATGATCGCTGCGGTCGCCGCCGGCCAATTCGACATGGCTGCCGACGGCATCACCATCACCGAGGAGCGCAAGAAGACCGTGGACTTCTCCGACGGCTACATCAAGGTAGATCAGCGCTTGGTCGTTCGCGTGGATGAGAACCGCTTCTCCACCGTCGAGGAATTCAAGAAGGGCGACTTCAAGCTGGCCACGCAGAAGGGCACGACGAACTACGACGAAGGCGTGAAGCTGGTCGGCGAAGCGCGCGTGATCGCGTTCGACGACTTCGGTTCGGCGGTGCAGGCGGTGATCTCCAAGGACGCCGACGCCGTGATCATTGACGACGTGGCCGGCCAGGGCTACGTCGGCGTGAACGCCGACAAGCTCAAGCTGCTCGATGGCATCGTCAGCGAGGGCCAGGAGCTCGGCTTCATCTTCCCAAAGGGCAGCGACTTGGTCGGGCCGATCAACGCCGCGCTGAAGTCTATGCGCGAGGACGGCACATTGCAGCGCCTGCAGGAGAAGTGGTTCCCGAAGGGCCGCCAGGTGATCGAATACGATCAGATCGGCCCGGGCGCCTATGGTGACCCCACGCCGACGCCGAAACCGTAGCGGTTGAGCGTCGCTTGCGGGATTGCGCACATCGAGTACAACAGGCGCGCAACTGGCGGCACGTGCCAGTTGCGCGCTTGCCTTTCGCCATGTCGTTGACGACCGGGCCGCAGCAATCGGCGGCCATCCCACTCGATCCGACGGCGGACCGCTCGGCACAGGGCCGGTTCGTGGATCGCATGTCGCAGTGGCCGTGGTGGTTGCTGATCATCGTGTTCTTCGGCGTGCTGATCGTCTGGAACGCGATGACCAGCGAGCTGTATTCGGCCATCTTCAGCCGGCTGCTGCTGGGCATCGGCGTCACCATCTTCACCACGCTGGTCGCCTACAGCCTGGCCATCATCATCGGGTTGATCGCCGGGCTGGGCCGCGTGTCGCAGAACCCGATCATCTTCAACATCGCCACGCTCTACGTGCAGGTTATCCGCGGCGTGCCGATTTTGGTGCAGTTGCTGGTGATCGCGTTCGTCATCGTGCCCATTGTCATTGATGGCATCAATCTGCTGGGCAGCGCGCTGGCGCCGATCTTGGGCGGCGACAACTTCCTAACCCGCACCAAGCCGCAAGACGTGCCGTTCCTTACCCGCAGCATCATTGCGTTGGCCATCGCCTACGGCGGCTTTCAGGCCGAGACGTTCCGCGCCGGCATCCAGTCCATCAGCAAAGGGCAGATGGAGGCGGCGCGCTCGCTGGGCATGAGCTACCTGCAGGCCATGCGCTACATCATCCTGCCGCAGGCCATCCGGCGCGTGCTGCCACCGCTGGGCAACGACTTCATCGCCATGCTGAAGGATTCGTCGCTGGTGTCGGTGCTCGGCGTGCGCGACATCACTCAGGAAGCGCGCCTCTATGCCTCGGCCTCGTTCCGCTTCTTGGAGACTTACACGTCGCTGGCCTTCTTGTATCTGACCATGACCATCGTGCTATCGTTGGGCGTCAAGTGGCTGGAGAACCGGCTGAACAGCGAAGGTCGCGCACAGGGGTGAGAGCGATGAGCGCGATACCACATGGCGAACCGATGATCGTCATCAAGCACCTGGTCAAGCAGTTCGGCAGCCTGCGTGCGGTGGATGACGTGAGCTTGACGGTGGGCCGGGGCAAAGTGACCGTGATCATCGGCCCCAGCGGCAGCGGCAAGAGCACCGTGCTGCGCTGCATCAACCACCTGGAGACGCCGACCAGCGGTGAGATTTGGGTGGACGGCATTCACCTCACGCACGACGCGAAGAACATCAACGCCGTGCGGGCCGAGGTCGGGATGGTGTTCCAGCAGTTCAACCTCTTCCCACATCTGACGGTGCTGGAGAACGTGACGCTGGCGCAGCGCGTGGTGCGCAAGCGCAGCGAAGCCGAGGCCCGCGAAATCGCCATGCAGCAGCTCACCCGCGTCGGCATTCCGGAGAAGGCCAACGCCTATCCCAGCCAGCTCAGCGGCGGCCAGCAGCAGCGCGTGGCCATCGCCCGCGCGTTGGCGATGAACCCAAAGATCATGCTCTTCGACGAGCCGACCAGCGCGCTCGACCCGGAGATGATCAAGGAAGTGCTGGACGTGATGCTGGAGCTGGCGCGCAGCGGCATGACCATGGTCGTGGTTACGCACGAGATGGGCTTCGCACGCAACGCTGCCGACGAGATCGTGTTCATGGATCGCGGGCGCATCGTCGAGCAGAACACGCCGGAGGAGTTCTTCACCAACCCGCGCGAGGAGCGGGCGCGGGCGTTCCTCAACCAGATTTTGCGCTAACTACGCCGTCACCATGCGCGGACGGCCCGGGCCGTACAGCCGAACGGTCTGGGGCCGGTCTGTCCATAAGCCGGGGATGCACGTCCTGCATTGCGGGCAGGCGCCCTCGGCGGTGAGGTGGTAGCCCAAGATCACATAGCCGTAGCGCTCGATCAACGTGGTGCCGCAGGTGGGGCAGAAAGTGTGCTCGAACTCGCCGACCCGGCCGGGCAGGTTGCCCGCATACACGTAGCGCAACCCGGCCGTGCGCCCGATCTCGGCAGCGCGCAGGAGCGTTCGCGCGTCGGTGTCGTCCGGGTCGGTCATCTTGTAGTCCTTGTGAAACGCCGTCACGTGCCATGGGATGTCGGGCGAGAGCGCGGCGATGAAGTTCGCTGCGTCGCGCAACTCGGCGTCGCTGTCGTTGAAGCCGGGGATGACCAGCGTCACGATCTCCAGCCAGAACCCCAGCGCATGCACCAGCCGGATGCCGTCGAGCACGCGCTGCAGCACGGCGCCCAACCGGCGATAGTTCTTGTCGGACATGGTCTTTAGGTCAATCTTGTAGGCGACGACGTAAGGGCGGATGTACTCCAACACTTCGCGGGTGGCGTTGCCGTTGGAGATGTAGACGCATTTCAGCCCGGCCTGCACTGCCTCTTTGAAGATCGCCACCGCCCACTCGCTGGTGATGAGCGGCTCGTTGTAGGAGGAGCCGACCAGTTGAGCCCCCTGCCGCTTGGCCAGCGCTACGAGCTGCTTCGGCGTGACGATCACCGGCTGCGCGCCGGCCAGTTCGGACGCCGGATCGCGCAGGGCCTGTGAGGTGACCCAGTTCTGGCAATATGGGCAGTGCATGTCACAGCCCAGCATGCCGAAAGTGAGCGTGTCGGAGCCGGGATAGACGTGGAAGAACGGCTTCTTCTCGGTCGGGTCGCATTGCAGCGCGCCGACATAGCCCCACGGCACGCGGAGCGTGCCTGCTGCGTTGAAGCGCACCTTGCAGATGCCGCGCCGCCCCGGGCGAATGAGGCAGCGATGGCCGCAGGCGTAACACGCCACCGATCCGTCGGCTTGCCGGGTGTACAGCTCGCCCTCGACCGTCAATGCATCGAGCACTTGTCCGAGCGTCTGCTTCGCCATTGTCCTTCCTCCAGCGAGTAGACGATCCCTGAAGCCGGCGATGGCGCATCGGCCTTGCCGCAGCGTCGTGATGCGAAGGCGACGTCCGCACAGCCGGGCGAAGCGACGATTTGCAGTGTCGAGCGATCGGGTCAAGGCCGGCAGCCAACGCCTCGACGCCGATGACTGTAATCCTGTGGGAAGGGTATGTCAATCCCCGCGCGACGACCCTGCCTACACCAGTCCCTCGTCCAGCGGACGCCGCCCCAGCTTCTTTTGATTGATGGCGCGGCGCTCCTCAGGCGTGAGCGCTGCCCGGTCGTCGGCGTATTGCGCGTAGATCGCCTCGCCGTATTCGGTCGTGCGCACCACCACCGGCATTGGCACGGCGTGGCCCATGATCAGCGCCTGCTGTTTGCTCTCCAGCGCGGCCAGCACGCTGCGCAGTTGCTGCGCGCCGCTCACGCCGGTGAAGACCGCGGCGATGTCGCGCTCGTCGCTCAGCGCACAGGTGATGCGCGTGCCGATCTGGCTCAGCACCTCGGCGTCAATCTGGCTGGGGCGCTGATCCACGATCAGCAGCGTGACGTTGTATTTGCGCAGCTCGCGGGCGATCGTGCCGAAGATGGTCAGGTCGGCCACGCTCGGCTCCAGGAACTTGTGTGCTTCTTCGACCGCGATGACGAGCTTCTTCGGCTCTGCACCGCCGCCGCCTTCCGCAGCTTCCTTCATCTCGACGTAGCGACGGTGGATGCGCCGGGTGAGGAAGTTGGCGACGAAGACGTAGGCCGGCAGGTCGTTGCCGTAGCGCCCGAATTCCACCACCACGCTCTCGCCGCGCGTGAGATGGTTCAGCACCCGCTCGGCGAAGTCTTCGGCCACTTCTGGGCGCAGGAAGTCGAACTTCAGCAGCCGGCTGAGCTTGCGCTGCATGGCGTAGTAGGTGCCCTCGGCGATTTTGTTGCTGTCGAACAGCGCTTGTACTTCCGGTGGCACGTCGTCGCTGAGCAGTTGGCGAACCCAGGCGTGCGGGAAGCGGCGCTTGAGCGCGTGCAGCGCGTTCACCTGCACGTCGCTCAGGCTGAGCACGTTGCGCAGCATTTCGATGTCTTCCGGCTCGATCTGGTCGTAGCCGATCTGCAAGGCGAACTCCGGCCGCGAGCCGCGCGCTTTGGACGACGCCTCGTCCAGCGTGACGATCACCACCTTTTGGCAAATCG
Source organism: Candidatus Roseilinea sp. (assembly GCA_025055235.1). Taxonomy (GTDB): domain Bacteria; phylum Chloroflexota; class Anaerolineae; order J036; family Brachytrichaceae; genus JAAFGM01. The sequence goes on from JANWYN010000104.1 coordinate 29,481, forward strand.
CGTTGAGCTGCTTCAGCCCCTTGAGCTTGCGCCCGCCGTCGCCCTTCAGCGTGTAGCCGTAGTCGTTGTGCATGTCGAAGATCAGCACGCTGGCCAGGTCGCGCCGGATGATGCTGGCGAGCAGCGGCAGGGTGAGGAAGGTCTTGCCCGTGCCGCTGCGCCCGAACACCGCGCTGCTGCGCTCCACGAAGCGCTCCAGGTTGAGCTTGATCTCGATGGCCTCGTCTTCGACCGAGGCGCCGATGCGATAGGCGGTGCGCTCCTCGGCGGCGAAGATCTCCTGCACCTCGTCGGGCGTGGCGCGATAGGCGACGGTGAAATGCGCCGGCACGCTCTTCACCGGCTTCACCTCGCCCTGCCCTTCCTTCACCAGCATCGGCTTAACGTGCAACACGCCGTAGGCCACGGTGCCGCGGTAGATTTCCATGCGCAGGTCATCGGCCGGCGGGGACTGTACCAGGGCGGCGTCGGTCGTGTCGAGCCGGATGTCGGTGACCAGGCCGAAGAATTTGCGATCGGTCTGTCCTTTGATGGTGACGTACGAGCCGACGGCCACGCCCTCGACGATCACATCGCCATCCAGCTTGACGAGCACGCCATCGTTGAGCGACCCGCCGATGACCACGCCGAGGCGCGCGGGCAATCCGTCGCGCCGCAGGCGCGCCAACTCGCTCGGCGCGAAGGGGTTGAGGTCGGAGAGCAGGTCGGCGGTCACTGCGCACCCTCCGCGGATGGATGAAGGCGATCGCCCGTCCCGCGAAGCGCGTCGGGCGCCGGCGCAGCGGGGATGCGCGCCACTTCGCCGTGCCGGCTCCCCCGCAGCGTCCTCTCTTTTGCCTTGGCTTGCATGGCCCTAGATTATCCAGGGTTTTTGACCGTGGGGTGCATTCGCCAGATGTTTTGCCTTCACTTGCCCCTATACGCGAATGCACCTTCGCCGGGGGTGCACTTTCCAACAAGGGCATTGCGCGGATTTGCGCAGCGGATGAATCCGCGCGCAACGCATGGCAAAGCCGGCGCACGGCCGGCTGTGCCGCAGATTGCCCGCGACTTCAGTCGCCGGGCAATTTGCCCCGGCGGCAAATACACCCCGACCGCGCATTCGGCGCCATGCGCGGCTACAATATCCGCGCATGACGCTCGGACCGGCGCGCGACCTGCGCGAAGCCATCCGCATCTTCAACCCGCAGCGCCCGCTGGAGGGCGAGGCGCTGCACGCCTACTACGCCGACCGCGGCAGCACTGCCCGCCGCGACATGCGCACCTTCCTCGAGTTGTATGCGGGCGAGCCGATCGCCATGCTGTTCACCGGCCACAGCGGCAGCGGCAAGACCACCGAGCTGAACAAGCTGATCGAGGAGCTGGGCGACCGCTACTTCGTCGTCAAGGTCAGCACCGGCACGATCATCCCGCCGACCGACCTGACCTACGTGGACGTCATCCTGATCGCGGCCATGGCGCTCTTCCGCGCCGCGTCGGACGCCAACTTGATCCAGCGCGCCCCGGCGCAGATCGTCGAGGGCGTGTGGGAGCAGGTGAAACAGGTGATTGACAGGGTGATCTTCGGCGACCTGCCCTATCGCCGGCCGGCCCAGCCGGCCGAGGTCGGCGTCAAAGTCGGCATCCCGTCCATCGTGCAGGGGCTGGCGCTGGAATTCGAGGCCCGCTTCAAGAACGAGCCGCACACCCGCCGGCAGATCCGCGAGCGCATGCAGGATCGCCTCTCGGAGGTGATTGACAGGGCCAACCTACTGAGCGCCGAGATCCGGCACCGCTACCGCGCGCCGGTGCTGCTCGTCGTCGAGGACACCGACAAGCCCGACCCGGCCCGCGCCGGCGAATTGTTCTTCGACCACCCGCAGTCGCTCACCGCCTTCAACGCCTCGGTCATCTACACCTTCCCGATCGCGCTGCGCTACACCGCCAAGTTCAACGAGGTGGACCGCTACTTCAAGTGCTTCCGCATGCCCAACCTGCCGCTGCACGACAAGGCCGGCGCGGCAGATGAAAGCGGCCGCCGCGTGCTCGATCACGCCATCGCGCTGCGCATGGACGCGGCGCTGATCGCGCCTTCGGCGCGCCGGAAGATCATCCTCGCCAGCGGCGGCGTGATGCGCATGTTGATCGGCCTGGTCCAGAACGCCGCCGTGAACGCCTATGCCCGCGGCGCGAGTTGCATCGAAGACCCGGACGCCGACCGCGCCATCGCCGACCTGCGCAAGGATTTCATCGCCGCCCTGAAGAGCGCCGACTACCCGATCCTGGCGGCGCGCTACCGCGACAAATGGCTGAGCAGCGACGGCGCGCTGCAAGAGCTGCTGCAGATGCGCGCCCTGCTGGAATACGAGAACGGCGAGCCGTGGTGCGATGTGCACCCGGTCGTATTGCCGCTGATGGCCGAGCGCGTGCCGGGCTTCGCGCCGGGGGAGGAGCGCGCGACATGACCGCCGAAGCCGCCACTCCTTTGGACGAGCGCGACCTGCTGCGCGGCGCGCTGCCCGAGGCGCTGGCGCGCGAGGACTTCGCCAACCTGGCCGTGCTGCTGCGCCACGCGGCCGACGGCTGCTTCGCGGTCGCCGTGTACAACGACGCCCTCGCCCGCGAGCAGGTGGTGGATGCGCTGCGCCGGCTGGTCGCCCCGCTGCCGGTCTTCGAGTGGACGTATTCGCCGCTCGACCCCCATCCGGCCGGCTACCTCGACCGGCTCACCGAAGAGCAGCGCCGCGCGCGCGCCGTCGTCTTCTTCTTCGGCCTGGAGCGGGCCGGCCCGGACGTCGTGAAGTCGCTGGACTACCACCGCGAGCGGCTGACCCGGTGGCCGCACGGCCTGGTGTTCTGGGTCACCCCGGCCTTCCTGGGCGAAATGGCGCGCGGTGCGCCGAACTTTTGGTCCCAGCGCAGCGGCGTGTTCGACTTCACCCTCGCCCATCCGGAGCAGGCTCGGGCGCTGCGCGAGGAGGCCTGGCAAAGGGCGCCGGAAACACAGGCCTGGATGATTGACCGCGAGGATAAGGAGCGCGAGTTGCGCCTATACGAGGCACTGTTGAAGGAATACGAAGCCGATCCGGCGACACCCGCCCGCACCCTGTTCGACCTGCACACGCGCCTCTCTAATCTGCTTTATTACAGCGACCGCACCGCCGAGGCCAAACCACACGCGCTGGCCGCGCTGGAACTGTCCGAGCGGCTCGATAGCCCGCGAGATCGGGCGGACACGCTGCAAGCGTTGGGCGACCTGGGGTTGCGCGAGGATGATCTGGCCGGGGCGCGGGCGAGCTATGAGGCGGCGCTGCCGATCTACCGGGCGATCGGTGACCGGCTGGGCGAGGCCAACACGCTGCAGGGCTTCGGGGATGAGCGCATAGCGGCGGGCGAACCCGAGGCCGCCCTGCAGC
>JANWYN010000118.1 GCA_025055235.1 Candidatus Roseilinea sp.
CGGCATCCTGGTCGGCGAGCTGCTGCAGACCGGCTTGCCCATCCTCACCGAGAAGCCGCTGGCGGCGTCGGTGGAAGTGGGCGAGCGATTGGTGCAGGCGGCGCAGAAAGCCGGCACCTGGCACATGGTCGCCTATCACAAGCGCAGCGATCCGGCGGCGGCCTGCGCGCGCGACTACGTCCGGCAATTCCAGCAAAGCGGCGAGCTGGGCCGGCTGCGCTACGCGCGCATCACCATGCCACCCGGCGATTGGATCGCGGGCGGCTTCAACGAGCTGATCGTCGGCAGCGATCCGGCGCCGGCGCTGGAGTTCGACCCGCCGGCGTCCGATCTCTCGCCCGAGGATTACGCGGACTACGTGCGCTTCGTGAACTACTACATCCACCAGGTCAACTTGATGCGCTTCTTGCTGGGCGAGCCGTATCGCGTGACCTACGCCGACCCGCGTCAGGTCTTGCTGGTCGGCGAGAGCGCGAGCGGCGCGACGTGCGTCATCGAGATGGCGCCCTATCAGACCACGCTGGACTGGCAGGAGAGCGCGCTGGTCTGCTTCGAGCGCGGCTACGTGCGGCTGGAGTTGCCGCCGCCGTTGGCGCTGAACCGCGCCGGCCGCGTCGAAGTGTTCAAAGACCCGGGCAAAGGCGCGACGCCGCAGCGCATCGAGCCGGTCTTGCCGGCGGTGCACGCCCATCGCCAGCAGGCGATCAACTTCGTGCGCGCCATCCGCGGCGAGTGCCGGCCGCCCTGCGACTCCGTCGAGGCGCTGGAAGACCTGCGCCTGGCCCGCGACTACTTCCGCTTGCTTCGCGGGCGCTAAGCAACTAATATTCTGACCTCTGACATCTGACTTCTGACGATCTGACTTCTGACCATCTGACTTCTGACCATCCGCCCTATGCAATTCGGCATCAACACCTTCCTGTTCACCTTCCCCTTCACCAACAAGAGCGCCAAGCTCTTCCCGCAGTTCAAGGCGTGGGGGTTCGACTCGGTCGAGATCGCGATTGATGACCCGGCCGGCTACGATCCGCACTTCATCCGCGCTGCGCTCGACCGGCACGGGCTGGCCTGCAACACGGTGTGCGGCGCGTTCGGCCCCGACCGCGACCTGCGCGGCACGCCGGAGCAGCAGCAGAACAGCCTGCGCTACATGATGGCCATACTGGATCAGATGGACGTGCTGGGCGCGAAGATCTTGGCCGGGCCGGTGTATTCCGCCGTGGGCCGCGCCGAGGCCACCCCGCCCCGCGAGCGCGCCCGCCAGTGGAAGACCGTGGTCAAACACCTCAAGCGGCTGTGCGACTACGCCGGCGAGAAGGGCATGCGCATCGCGGTCGAGCCGCTCAACCGCTTCGAGACGGACTTCCTGAACACGGTGGACGACGCGCTGGCGCTGATCGCCGACGTGGACAGCCCGGCCATCGGCCTGCACTACGACACCTTCCACATGAACATTGAGGAGAAGTTCCAGGACGACGCCATCCGACGCGCCGGCGAGCGGCTGATCCACTTCCATGCCTGCGGCTGCGACCGCGGCACGCCGGGCGGCGACCACATTGACTGGAAGGGCATCGCCGCCGCGCTGCGCGCCGTGAAATACGACGGCGACGTGACCATCGAGTCGTTCACCCAGGACGTGAAGGTGATCGCGCGTGCGGCGGCGATCTGGCGGCAGATCGAGCCCAGCCGCGAGGACATCGCCGTGAAGGGCCTGGCCTTCCTCAGGCAGCGGTTGAAGCGGTAGGCGCGGGGCGGGCTTCGACAGGCTCAGCCCGCGGCGACAGGCTCAGCCCGCAGCGCGAGACGCGCCAGCAAGTCATCGTCGGGGAGAGTTAGGCCAGCGCGGGCTTCGACAAGCTCAGCCTGCAAGCTCAGCCCGCAGCTTACGCCGCCTCGATCCAGATCACTTCGGAGCCGAGCTCGTCCAGCGCCAGCGCCAGCCCGTCGCGCATGAGCGCTTCGCCGACGATCGTCCCCAGGTCGCCGCGATCCTCGGCGCGCAGGCGGTAGATGGATTCTGCGCGCAGGCCGCGCGGGCGAATGGTGCGCTGCGCCGGCCCGCCCATGGCGCGAAAGACCATCACGACGCTGCGCGATTGGTCGGGCGAGACGGCCTGGATCGCGTCCCAGCCCCAGCCCAGTCCCTCGACGTTGTAGCGCGGCGCGATCAGGTGGATCACCTTGGCATCACGCGTCAGCGCGCGCAGCTCCTTGTATTTGGCGATGGCGGCGCGCGTCTCGGCGACCTGCTGTGGCGTCCACTCGGTGATGCGCTGCATCAGGATCAGCGGCCCGCCGAAGATGGCGCTGCGCAGCGTGTAGCGGTTCGGATCGTCCTGCATGTAGCGCACGCTGTAGCGCAGCGAGAACGGGTACGACGCGCCGTAGATGCCCTGCCGCGTCGCATACGTGGCGATGTTGTCCACGGTGATGCTGGTGTGATACAGGCGCGCCATCTTGTACGTTAGCATGCAGCCGCCGTCCTCGCAGTTCTCCAGCGTCACGTGCGGTCGCTGCCGGCGGATCGCGGCGATCACGCGATCCAGGCCGTGCTCGGCGTTGGCGTAGTTGCTGTCGCCGGGCGCGTGCGTGTGGTCGTCGCGCCAGCACAGCTTGACCATGTCCTCGCCGTCCTGGATGATGTAGTTCACGCCCTCTTCGTCAATCAGCCGCATGATCTCGCCGATCAGCCACTCGCGGCAGGGGGCATGGCTCAGGCACAGCGGCGCGGCGCCGAAGTAGTCGTTGCCGGTGTGGATCAGCCATTCGGGATGCGCCTTGGCCGCCGGTGCATCCGGGCTCATCTGCGCCAGCGCCATGTGCACGCCGAAGCGCATGCCCAGCGCGGCACAGCGTTCGCTCAGCGGGCGCAGGCCGCGCGGGAACTTGGCCGGATCGGGCCGCCAATCGCCGATGCAGCGCGCCCAGCCCAGGTCCATCACCACGGCCTCGATGCCCAGCTCGGCGCAGCGCTCGATGGCGGCCAGTTGCTGCGCCTCGCCGATGTCTTGCCCATAGCCCCATGAGTTGTATTGCGCCCACGGGTAGCGCGCGTCCGGCATCGGCGGGTGCACGTGGGCTTCGGCGAAGCGCTGGGTGACGTAGCCGGCTTCGTCCCAGTCGCCCATGAAGCGCCCGACGAAGCAGGCCGGCACGTCGAACGTCTGCCCCGGCGCGAGCACGTGCGCCAGGTCGTCAATCGCGCTGCGCAGGCAGGTGTAGCCGTCGCGCGCCCAGGCGAACAGCCGGCTCTTGCCGTTGAACTCGATGCCCAGCACCAGCCCGATTTCGCTGAGCGCAGTGTCGGGTTCATCGTGCGGATCCAGGCCGGCGCGCAGCGCGGCCCAGGCGCAACTGGTCGGCGCCCAGTAGTGCGCGCCGAACGATCCCATGCGGATCTCGTGCGCCGCGCGGCCGGGGACGATTTGCACCTTGTGCAGGGCGAATTTGTCCGGCCGGTAGTTCCAACTGAACTGCTCGACGTGGAACAGGTTGTTGCGCCCATCCAGCGGCGCGCGCAGGTTGAGGATGTCGCAGCCAGTGATGCGCACCGGCGCATCGCCCAGGTTGACCAGCTCGGCCCAGGTGCGCACGAACGGGTGCCCGGCGAAGGCCTGCACGTGCTGGACGAGCTGCAAGCGGCCGTCGGCGCTCGAGATGCGCAGGGTCAGGGTGCGCGCACCGCCGGCGCCTTCACCGAACTCGGCGTCGGCGGCGTCGCCGAGGCGTAGGGGTTGGCCTTCGACAGTGCTCAGGCCAGGGCCTTCGACATTGCTCGGGCCGTGGCCTTCGACAGCAGCCAAGCCGAGGCCTTCGACAGCGCTCGGGCTAGGGCCTTTAGTAGTGCTCAGGCCGAGGCCGGCGAGGGTGATGCGGCTGAGCGGCGACGGCGCCACGTCGAGGCCGGGATGCGTCGCGCTCGTCATCTGCCAGGTCAGCGCGCCTTCGACCAGAGTGAGGCGACAGGTGAGAGTAGAAGTTTCAAGCGTCCAATTTGGCATGGTGAGATAGTGGATGAACCATGGATAGGCAAACGGGTAGCCGAAGGCAATGCCTTCGGCTACCCGTTTCCTTGAATGTGCACCAGCGCGGAGTCGCGCTCGCGCAGGTCATCGAAACGAAGCCCCTCGCGCATGAGCTGCGCGCCGGTGCGGCGTTCGGCGCGGGCGTGCGAGCGCCACTGCAGCAGGTAGTCGCGGCCGGAGTGCAGCGCACGCAGGTGCAAGGTGCGCGTCGGCGCCCCGCCCGGTAGGCGGAAGACGAAGAGCAGGTGCTCATCGGCGTCCGGCAGGGCGTACTGGAAGGCAGCCCAGCGGTCACCGCTGCCGTCGCGCTTGGGCTGCTCGGTCAGGCGATACAGGTCGGCCTCGCGCACGAAGCGCCGGACGAGCGACTTGTAGAGCGCGATGTGCGCCGTGTAGCGCTCGCGCACCCACGCCGGCAGCTCCGGCAGCTTTTGCGAAAGCCCCATCACGCCCAGCATGCCGATGCGGATGAAGTAGTCCAGCTCGTGGGGCTGCAGGTTGGGGTCGCGCGGGTTGAACTGTTGGGGCGGGTAGCCGTTGATCCACTCGCTGTACGTCCAGCGCAGCAGCGCGTCGGGCGCGAGCATGGTCGTCGCGCCCCAGAAGAGCTGCAGCGAGTGCTCCGGCCAGTCGGGATCGCTGAGGAAGGTGAAGTGCGTGTGGCGCAGCATGCCCAGGTCCACGCGCAGGCCGCCCGACGAGCAGTTCTCCCAGATCACCTCCGGGTAACGCGCGCGCAGGCGCTGCAACAGGCGGTAGTAGCCCTGGTAGTGCGCGTAAAGCCCATCGCCGGCGGCGTGGCCATGGTCGGCGCGATTGCAGCCTGCGCCGGGGTCGAGGTTGAAGTCGAGCTTCACCCAGTCCAGCGCGAAGTCGTCCACCAGCCGGCTCAGCGTCTCGAACGCCCATTCCTGCGCCGCCGGGTCGCCCAGGCAGACGTAGCCCAGCCGCTCGCCATCGCGCGCCGCGACGAACTCCGGGTGATCCTCGGCCAGGCGCGCCAGCCGGCCCAGACCCTCGATCTCGCACCACAGGCCGAACTTCAGCCCGCGGCTGTGCGCGTCGTCGGCCAGGGCGCGAATGCCGTTAGGGAAGCGCGTCGTGTTCACCAGATGCCAGTCGCCGCGGTAGTCGTACCAGTGCGTCGCCGGGTCGGGCGGGCCGAACCAGCCGGCGTCCAGCGTGCACACCTCGATGCCCATTTCGGCAGCGACGGCGATGTTGGCGCGGAAGGTGGCTTCGTCAATCGCCTTGTCCTCATAGCTCCACCAGTGGTTCCACTCCACGGGGAGCCGGCGCGCCGGCGCGTTGCGCGGATACCAGCGCCGGCGGCCTACGCGCGCGTAAGGGATCGAGATCGCGTTGAGGTCGTCGCCTTCGGCCAGCACGAGGACGACCGGCGGCGCGGCGATCGTCTCGCCCGGCTGCAGCGTGGTGGCGAACTCCCAATCGCTCAACCCACCGCTGACCAGCCAGCCGCCGTTGTGCGGGTCGAAGCGAAAGCACCAGTTGCCCGACCACGCGACGGACATCGAGAGCATGCCGCTCGCGCCGGCGCGAAACAGGATGAACCAAGGGTGATGCTGGTTGGACGAGCGGCCGGCGCGCGTCTCCAGCCGGAAGGCCTCGCGCAGCGGGCGCCGGACGCCGCCGAATTCATCGCCCCACGCTGCCGTGTAGTACATCAGCTCGCACGCCGCCGGCTTCAACGCCAGCGCCAGCGAGTCCAGGCGCGTGAGCGTGATGGAGCGGTCGCCGGCGTTGCGCACGTCGAGCCGGCTTTCGATCAGCCCTTCGGCATGCACGACGAAGTGATGGGTGATCTCCAGGCCGGTAGGCGCGTGGCGCAGCCGGGTAACGCAGCCGGTCGAGGCCAGGCCATCCTCGATGCGCACGTCCAGCACTTGCAGGCCGTCGTCGTGCGCGTGGATGTGCGCGCCGCCGGCGAGGACGCCGAAGAGCGGGCTGGCGGCGGCGTCCACCCAGTCGTTGCCGGGCAGCGCGAGTTGATCGAGGCGCAGGCCGGCGTCGTGCGACAGGCGACACGCTAGGTCGCGCGTGGATAGGTCAACCGTCATAGTTCAGGGTTGCGGCGTCTCCGCAGCGCGCATCGCGTCGTAGCGCTTGAGGGCGCGGCAGGCGATGGAGTCGGGGCACGGCGTGGGCTGCGCGGCGTCGCCAGTGAAGCCGTCGAGCCGGGCGAAGGCGATCAGGATGAGCGCCAGCGCGGCCAGCGATGCCAGGATGATCGGCGTCAGCCGGCGCCGGTCGAGCACGAAGTCGTCCCTCATCCCTTCAGGCCGGTGGTGACGATGCCCTGGATCACGAAGCGCTGCGCCAGGAAGTAGAGGATGATGCACGGCGCGACGAACATGACCGCGCCGGCCATCTGCAGCGCCAGCTCGCCGCCGCCGCGCATGTTGCGCAGGAAGTTGATGCCCAGCGCCAGGGTATATAAATTGCGGTCGCTCAGGTAGATCAGCGGCGTGAGGAAGTCGTTCCAGTTGGCCATGAACGAGAAGATGGCGATGGTGGCCAGCGCCGGCTTGGCCAGCGGCAGGATGATCTGCCAGTAGATGCGAAATTCGCTCGCCCCGTCAATCTTGGCTGCCTCGTCCAGCTCGGTGTTGATGGTCATGAAGAACTGGCGCAGCAGGAAGATGGAGAACGCCGGGCCGAAGAACGGCGGCAGCACCAGCGGGCCGAACGTGTTGGCCATCCCCAACCCGCGCACCCACAGGATGAAGCTGGGGATCATGGTGACGGGATAGGGGATCATCATCGTGCTGAGCAGGACGATGAACAGCAGGTTGCGGCCGGGGAAGCGCAGCCGGGCGAACCCGAACGCCACCAGCGAGGCCGAGAGCAGTTCGCCGAACACCGCGAGCGTGGTGACGATCACGCTGTTGCGGAAGAAGGTGGCGAAGGGGATCATCTCGAAGACGCGCACGTAGTTCCCCCAGTTGAATTGGGTGGGCAGGAACTGCGGCGGGAAGCTCAGCGGCGCGCCGGTCTCGCGCAGCGACGACGTGACCGACCACAGGAAGGGCAGGATGAAGATCGCGCCCAGCCCGATCAGCAGGCCATAGACCACGACGTTGCGCGCGATCTGCCGCACATACCACTGCGCCGAGTGGCGCTTGAAGGGGATCGCTGCCATCTACTTCCTCCCCAGCCCCTCGTAGTGCACCCACAGGTCGGAGGTGCGCAGCAAGATCGCCGTGCAGATCAGGATGATCAGGAACAGGAACCACGCCAGCGCCGAGGCGTAGCCCATCTCGAACCAGGTGAAGGCGTTGCGATAGAGGTAGAGCAGGTAGAACAAGCTGGCGTTGGCCGGCCCGCCGCCGGTCATGATGTACGACACGGCGAAGGTCTGGAAGGTGCCAATGATGCCGGTGATCAGCGAGAACAGGATGACCGGCGAGATCATCGGCAGCGTGATGTGCAGAAAGCGCTTCCAGCTCCCGGCGCCGTCGAGCTGGGCAGCCTCGTAGAGTTCCAGCGGCACGCCCTGCAGCGCGGCGATGAAGATCACCACCGTGCCGCCCACGCCCCACAGGCTCATCAGGATGAAGGCCGGCATCGTCCAATCCGGGTCGCCCAGCCAGTTCGGGCCCGGCAGGCCGAGCAGCGAGAGGAAGTAGTTGACGACCCCGAAGCGCGCGTTGAAGATCCAGGCGAACACGATCGCCACGGCGACGCCGGAGATGAGCGAAGGCAGGTAGAAGATAGTGCGGAAGACGCGCTGGCCGATGACCTTCTGATTGAGCAACACGGCCAGCCCCAGCGCGGTGATCAGCCCCAGCGGCACGCTGAACAGCGTGTAGATCGTGGTGACGCGCAGCGAGTGGTAGAACAGGTCGTCGCTGAACATCCGCGCGTAGTTGCTCAGGCCGAGCCAAACCGGATCGCGGCCGGGGCTATAGCGCGTGAAGCTGAGCACGAACGAGGCGATGATCGGCCCGGCCAGGAAGACCACGAACCCGATCAGCCATGGGCTGATGAACAGATAGCCCATGATCGCCTCGCGACGGGTGAGCGGCGAGCCGAACACGCCGCGCTTGCGCGAGGCGGCTACCGGAGCGGCGACTGCTTGTGCCATGTGCATCGGCGCAGGGCGGCGCAAACGCCGGGCCGCCCTGCGATGTCATGTGTGCCGATTCGTTTACGCGCGTCGGGCCAGCTCTTCGTCTACCTTCGGCGCGGCGGCGGCCATCGCCTCGGCGACGCTCTTCTTGCCGGTGAAGGCTAGGTCGAGTTCGGCCTGGATCAGGCCCTGGATCTTGTCGAACTTCTCGCCGGCGCCGGGGATGCGCAGCACGCCCGGCTGCGCGACGATCTCCGGCAGCGCGCCGTAGCCGAGCCGCTCGTGATCCGGGCCGGTGAAGGTAGACATCAGCGACTTGAGCGGTGGGATGTAGGGCGTCACGCTGTCAATCGGCCGCTGCAGCACGAAGTCGCGCGCATAGGCCCAGGCCGCCGGCGCCATCTTCGAGTTCGAGCCGATGGACCAGCAGCCGAGGTGCATATACCAGATGCGCTGGCCGGTGTTCGACTTGGGCGAGAGCACGGCTCGCCAATTCGCGCCTTGCGTCTCCTTCAGCTCGCCCAGGTCCCAGTAGTTGCCCAGTCGCATGGCGATCAGTCCGCTGGCGAACACCTTGGCCATGCTGCCCAGCATCTGCGCATCGCTCTGGTTGACGGCGACCTGATCCTTGTTCACCATGTCGTACCAGAATTGCACGGCGTCCACGGCCGCCGGCTCGGTGATGGTGGTCTTGGTCTCGTCGGCGTTGAAGATGTCGCCGCCGTTCGACCAGATCCAGTACTGCCACACCACGAACCAGTTGTCGAAGCTCAGGCCGTAGCGTTCGACTTTGCCATCCTTGACCGTGTGCAGCTTGAGGGCGGCTTCGCGCACGTCGTTCCACGTCCAATCCGGCGTGGGCGACTGCAGGCCGGCCTGCTCGAAGTGATCCACGTTGTAGTACAGCGACACCGGGCCGGGCATGAAGCCGTAGACGAACGCATACGACTTGCCCTGCCAGCTCTGCGCCGGGATGATCACGGGCAGGATGTCGTCGCGCTTGATCTTGTCGTCGCCGTCAATCAGGTCGTCCAGCGGGCGCAGCGCGCCGTTGGCGGCGTAGGGCTGCACGTAGCCTTCCCACATGTCGAACACGTCGGGCAGCGTGTTGGCCGCCATCATCGTCTGCAGCTTCTCAAAGTAGCCCTGGCCGGCGGGCAGGATCTCCGGCACGATCTTCACGCCGGGATACCTGGCTTCGAAGTCGGCGTTGAACTTGTTGCGCAGGGGTTCTTCGGACGGCGTGGCGCAGCACACCATCACGCGCAGGTCGCCGGTCATGCCCTCGGCAGCGGGCTGCGCAGCAGGCGCAGGCTCTTGGCCACCCGCCGGTGGCTGAGCCGGCGCGGCAGGGGCGGCCGGCGCAGCGCAAGCGGCCAGCGCAGCGGTCGCGCCGCCCAATCCGACCAACTTCAACATCTGCCGGCGACTGATCGTGCGAACGGACGTCTTGGTTGTTTGCATGTCTTTTAAACCTCCAAATCTCGTTTTAACTAACCGGGTGACCCACCTCGCTCGTGCCATGTGCGCGAGACATCCCACCTTCCTTGGCAAGCGATAGCTTGCGCTTTGCGCGTCCGGCATGCACTGCTGCGCGGTTGGGGATGGGCATCGCATATCCGTTTAGGCGCGCCTGGCGCATGCGCTGTTTCAGGTAGGCGATGGATTGCTCGTCCACGCAGAACTGCACCACCACGTCGGGTTGCCGGTGCGCGATCCGGGCGAATTGCTCGGCTGCGGTGTGGGTGACGATCACGTGGTCGCAAGCACGCGTCAGTCGTCGCACGCCCGCGGCGTCGTCCGCCAAGGCCGTGTCCACGGCACGGTCGGGATGGTAGCTCTTGATGATGTGATGCAGCGACCGCGCCGTGTTCTCCAGCGTGCACACCAGCCCGATGCGCGGCCCGGTGAGGCGCGCGATGCGCAGCAGCGTGTCCGGCGATGGGCGCGTATCCACGCCGACCACCTGCTCGGCGCACTCGCCGAAGATTTGGCTGACTTCGGCCAGGTGGTGGAAGGTGGTGATGATCAGGTCGTTCTGGCGCGCCAGCGCCCGCGCGCGCCGCACGGCATCGCGCAACACGCAGGCCTCGACGGGTTCGCCCACCAATGCGCTCAGCTCGCGCGCCATCTCGGCGCTGTCATGCGCGTTGCATTCGATGAAGATCATGCGCAGGCGATGCGAGGCGTATACGCTGGCCACGGTCGCCAGCAGGTCTTGCGTAATCTGCTCGCGCGGGATGCCGGCGACCATTGCCCGCCAAATCATCTCCCGCGCGCAGCGTTGAAAGTCATCCGCTGCGGCGATCAACGCTCCTTCGTCCTTGACGAGAAAGCCACGGTTGCCCGGGCTGAGCGTGATCACGCCCGCTTCGCAGAGCTGGCGATAGGCCTTGTTCACCGTGTTGCGGTTGGCGCCCAGCTCGCGCGCCAGGTCGCGCACTGGCGGCAACCGGCTGCTGGCCGGGTGCATGCCCGTGTGAATGCGCCAGATGACGGCTTGCTTGACGTCTTCGACGGTGACGCGATCCGAGGTGCGCTGCGCGTTCATTCGAACCCTATGCGGTCGAGCGAATCGGGATTTTGTCCCTTGTCATAGGACAAAGGACGCCGGGAGTATGGAGGCGACCGCGCCAATTGTCAATCGAATGCAACGGCGCGCGTTTTAGCTTCGTCTCACGCCATCCTCAGAAAGGCGTGCTAAAGATGCGCTTATCGTGAGGATGGGCGCGATTCCAACCTGGCATTGGGCGACGCCTCGCGTCGAAACGGGTCTTGGCGTATGAACGAGCGAAGCACGCATGAGCGCGATGACTCTCCCTCCGGAAAGCGGTTGATGCGTTTGAGCGCCCTGCCCGACCGCCTGCGCACGCCAATGCTGTTCATCGCCGGTGTGCTCGCGACGCTGGTCGCGCTCATCCTCTACAACGCGCTCACTCCCGACCCGCCGCAACTGACCCAGCGCGACGTCAACGATGCAATCGTCCGGGCGATGGCTTCGGCCACGCCGCGCCCGCCGTTCTCCGTCGGCGCCTTTCAAGCCGTCGCCCCTGCGCTCGTGCTCATCCAGACCGAGCGCCCCGGCCAGGACAGCGCCGGCGACGGCAAACAACACCAAGGGCTCGGCAGCGGCGTCATCGTCAACGATCAGGGCTTGATCCTCACCAGCCTGCACGTGGTTGAAGACGCGGAGGAAATCCGGCTGACGTTCGCCGACGGCACCGAAGCCTATGCCTGGGTGATCGCCGAACAGCCGGAGAACGACATCGCCGTGTTGCAGCCCAGCCAACTGCCGGCCGTGCTCGCACCGGCGCCGCTGGGCAACCCGAACGCGCTGCGCGTGGGCGATGAAGCGTTCGTCGTCGGCAACCCACTCGGCCTGTACGGCTCGCTGAGCGCCGGCGTGATCTCCGGCTTGAAGCGTTCGTTCACGCCGCCCGGCCGCGGCCGGCGGATGGAGAATCTCATCCAATTCGACGCGGCGGTGAATCCGGGCAGCTCGGGCGGGCCGCTGCTCAATCGCTACGGCCAGGTGGTCGGCATCGTGACCGGGCTGGCCAACCCGAGCGGCCAGGAGGCCTTCAGCGGGATCGGCTTCGCCGTGCCGATAGACATCGCCGGCGGCGCGGCAGGGATGCCGTCGTATTAGGGGTAGGTGAAGGCAGGGGGTAGGTGGAGGCAGTGCCTTCACCTACCCCCTTCGCCCAGCCGAAGTCAATATCTTTGCAAGGAGCGTTGATAATGGATTCGAACAGGACAGCTGAACCACGGACGACGATCGAGCGTTTGCTCTACGAAGTGAAGAAGGTGATCGTCGGCCAGGATCACCTGCTGGAGCGCCTGGCGGTCGCGCTGCTGGCGCGCGGGCACATCCTTGTCGAAGGCGTGCCCGGACTGGCCAAGACCATGACGATCAAGACGCTGGCCGAGGCGATCGGCGGCTCGTTCAAGCGCATTCAGTTCACTCCCGACCTGGTGCCTGCCGATTTGGTGGGCACGCGCATCTACAACCAAAAGACCGGCGAGTTCAACGTTGCACTCGGCCCGGTCTTCACCAATCTGCTGCTGGCCGACGAGATCAACCGCGCGCCGGCCAAGGTGCAAAGCGCGCTGCTCGAAGTGATGCAGGAGCGCCAGGTCACGATCGGCGGCGAGACCTTCAAGGTGCCCAACCCCTTCCTGGTGATGGCCACCCAGAACCCGATCGAATCCGAAGGCACTTACGATTTGCCGGAAGCGCAGGTGGATCGCTTCATGATGAAGGTAATCGTGGGCTACCCCTCGCCAACCGAGGAGTTCGTCATCGTCGAGCGCATGACCGGCTACTTGGACGCAGTGCAAAAGGTGCTGACCACCGAGCAACTGCTTGACCTGCAGAAACGCGCGTATCAGGTGTATGTGGATCCGGCGCTGATCGAATACGCCATTCGCGTGGTGAACGCGACGCGGCAGCCTAAAGACGTCGGCCTGAAGGAGTTGGAGCGATACATCATGTTCGGCGCCAGCCCGCGCGCCTCCATCAACCTCATCCTCACGGCGAAGGCGCTCGCCTTCGTGCGCGGCCGCACCTACGCGTTGCCCGATGACGTCGTGGACATGGCGCTGGACGTGCTGCGCCATCGCGTCGTCTTGTCATACGAAGCGCTCTCCGACAACATCACCAGCGATGAGCTGATCAAGCGCATCCTCGACCGCATTCCGATCCCGGTGGTGCCTTTGCATGAGCACGCCAACATTCGCGTCAACGCCTGAGCGCATCTTGCAGCGCCTGGACTGGCACGTGGTGCGCCGGCTGGACGGCCTGTTGCAAGGCGACTATCGCAGCCTGATGCGCGGCTACGGCCTGGACTTCGCCGACCTGCGCGAATATCAGCACGGCGACGACATCCGCTACATTGACTGGAACGTCACCGCGCGCATGGACGCGCCTTACATCCGCGAGTATCACGAGGATCGCGACCTGATCGCCTGGTTCCTGCTCGACCTCAGCCCATCGGTGGACTTCGGCACCGTCGCCGCGCAGCGCCAGAAGCGCATGGTGCTGATTGATTTCGTCGCCACGCTGGCGCGCGTGCTCAACCGCAACGGCAACCGGTTCGGCGCAGTGCTGTACGACGGCCGCACCCAGCGCACCATCCCGGTTGGCAGCGGGCGCATCCATGTGTTGCGCACCATCAACGACCTGCTCAACTATCCGCATCTGCCGCGCGCACCGTTCACCGATCTGACGCCGCTGCTCGAATCGGCCCTGAGTACGTTCAGGCGCCGGTCGCTCATCTTCATCGTCTCCGACTTCATCAGCGCGCCGGGCTGGGAGCGCGCGTTGCATCTGCTCAACCGGCGTCACGAAGTGCTGGCCATCCGGCTGTGGGACCCGCGCGAGTCCGAGCTGCCTGACATCGGTTTGGTGGTGATGGAGGACGCCGAGACGGGCGAGCAAATTTACATAGACACAAGCGACAAGCGCTTCCGCAAGCGCTTCGAAGAGGCGGCGCGCCGGCGCGAAGCCGCACTGAGCGAAGCCTTCAAGCGCGCCGGCGTCGATGCGCTGTCGCTTTCGACCGAGGAAGACCTGGTGGGCGCGGTGATGCGCTTCGCGATGCGGCGCAAGCGCCGCCGGAGGTGATGCGTTCATGTCGTTCATCTGGCCTGCGATGCTGTTGTCGCTGCTGGCGCTGCTGCCGGTGGTCGCGCTGTATGTGCGCGCACAGGCGCGCCGCCGGCAAATGATCGCGCGCTATGGCAGCTTGGGGTTCGTGCAGCAGTCGAGCGGTCGCCGGCTCGGCGCGCGCCGCCACGTTCCGGCCGCCTTCATGTTCGCCGGCCTGGCGACGCTGGCGATTGCCCTCGCCCGCCCGCAAGCCGTGCTCAGCCTACCCCGCGCGCAGGGCACGGTGGTGCTCGCCTTCGACGTGTCGGGGAGCATGGCCGCCGAGGACATTCCGCCGACGCGCATGGAGGCGGCCAAGGCAGCAGCGCGCGCGTTCGTGCAACGCCAGCCGCGCACGGTTCAGATCGGCGTCGTAGCCTTCAGCGACAGCGGCATGATGGTGCTGCCGCCGACCGACGACCAGCAAGCTGTCCTAGCAGCTATCAACCGTTTGTCGCCGGCGCGTGGCACATCGCTCGCCAACGGCATCTTCGCCGCGCTGACCACGATTGACGACCTGGGGAAGAAGGAGGCGACGAACTACTACAGCAACCGCGAGCCGCAGCCGACGCCCACGCCGACGCCAATGCCGCCGGGCGTGTATCAGCCCGCCGTCATCGTGCTGCTCACCGACGGCGAGAACACCGTGCCGCCCGATCCGATCGCAGCGACCGAAGCTGCGGTCTATCGCGGTGTGCGCATCCACACCGTCGGCGTGGGCAGCCCGGAGGGCGCGCTGCTGAAGATCGAGGGGTTCACCGTGCACACGCGGCTCGATGAGCCCCTGTTGCAGTACATTTCGGAGCGCACCGGCGGCGTCTACTACAACGCGCAGACCGAGGATGACCTGCGCGCGATCTACGATAGCATTGGCTCGCAACTGATCGTCGAGCCGGAGGAAACCGAGATCACGGCCATCTTCGCCGGATTGGGCGTGATCCTGATGCTGATCGGCGGCGTGCTGTCGCTGGCATGGTTCAACCGCCTGCCGTGAGGTCCAGATAAGTGGGAGGTTCACCGTGAGCTTGCTATGGCCGGGATTCCTTGTCCTATTGGCGACAATTCCTTTGCTCATCGCGTTCTACATCTGGATGCAGCGACGCCGGCGGCGCTTCGCCGTGCGTTTCTCCAGCCTATCGCTGGTGCGCGAGGCGAAGCCGAATCATTCGCGCTGGCGCCGGTATTTGCCGCCGGCCTTGTTTCTGCTGGCGCTGGCGAGCTTGGTGTTCGCACTCGCGCGGCCGGTGACGGTCTTCGCGGTGCCCAGCAGCAAAACCACCATCATCATGGCGATGGACGTATCGCGCAGTATGTGCTCGACCGACATTCCGCCCAACCGGCTGGTGGCGGCGCAGAACGCTGCGCTGACGTTCATCGAGGCCCAGCGGCCCGACATACCCATCGGCATCGTCGCGTTCGCCGGCTTTGCCGAGCTGATCCAAGCACCCACCACCGACCGCGAGGCTTTGCGCCAAGCGATCTTGAGCCTGACGACGGGCCGCCGGACGGCGATCGGCAGCGCCATTATCAAATCGCTAGAGGTGATCGCCGAAGCGGATCCCGACGTCCCGCCGCCGGTCACAGACGGCGCGTCGGCAGTAGCGCCGGTCGTCCCCGGCCAATTTGCGCCGCACATCATCGTGCTGCTCACCGACGGTGCGAACAACGCCGGCCCACGCCCTGAAGAGGCGGCGCAGCAGGCCGCCGACCGCGGCATTCGCGTATACACGATCGGCTTCGGCACTGCGCAGGGCGGCGAGATGCCGAATTGCAACCCGCGCTACGTGGGCAACGAGCCATACAGCGGCTATGGGATGGGCGGCGGCGCGTTCGGTGGCGGATTCGGGGGGCAGTTCCGGCGCGGCATTGACGAGGAGACGCTCAAGCGCGTCGCAGCCATGACCGCGGCTGAGTACTACCCGGCGGAGAGCGTCGAGGAATTGGTGAATGCCTTTCGCGAGCTGCCGACGCATCTCATCGCCAAGTACGAGACGCAAGAGATCAGCTTCGCCTTCGCTGCGCTGGGCGCATTGTTGGCAGCGGTGGCGTTTGCCCTCTCGCTGCTGTGGCATCCACTGTTGTGACGCAGCAAACAGGGGCGTCGCTCACCACTCGAAGCTCTGGATCACCGTCACCCCGCGCGCCTCGGCTTCCTGCAGAAAGGCCGGCCGCGCATAGTGCGTGATCAGGATGGGCATGATCTCCTGGCCGGGATAAGCCCGGCGCACAGCTTCGACCTTTCGCTCGAGCTGGTCGAGTACGCGCCGACGCTCGGCGCGGCGCGCGCGACGCTCGGCGACTTGGAGTTTGGTTTCACCGACGATGAGCACAATATGGCCATTCCGGCGTGCGCGGCCGAAGAGATTGATCTCTTCGCCGTTGATCTCGGTGCGGACGAAGCGCTGGAGAAGTTCGAGCCCGAAGCGCCCCTGAAGCAGCCCAGGCAACATGCGATACGCTTCGTTTTCGAGCGCGTAGCTCGCTGCCCGCGACAACCCGCCGACCTCCAATGCCAGCCCTTCGACGACTGTGACTAACCGGCCGAGCCGGTCTTCGGTGCGCTTCTGCGCCTCGGCCAGCTCGCGCTGTGATGCGGCCAGCTCCTGCTGAGATGCAGCCAACTCGGCCAAGCGCCGATCCGTTTGCTTCTGCGCCTCAGCCAGCTCGGCTACGATGGCCTTGAGTTCGTTGAAGTCGCTCGCCTTGACGAGCGGCTCGTAGGCGTCATAGATCACCCCGGCCAGCACGCCGGCCTGCTCCGGTGGAAAGACGCGCTCCAAGCGCTCGGTCATCGCCGCCTTGTCCATCGCACACTCGACGCAGAAAATTGTAAATCAGCCTGAATACCAAGGATCCGGCTCTCCCGAAGAAACCCAGCCTCTCAGGCGCGACCTCTCGCCTCCACAGGCACAATGCACTCGCTTCAAGTTGCGTTCCGCTGCGTCAGGCTGGCGTATCCCCAAGCCAAGGCCAGCACGATGACGCCATACACCACTTGCTGGATGGCCTGGCCGACGTTCAGAAAGGTGAGCAGAGAGTTGAGCACGCTGAGAATCAACGCGCCGAGGATTGTGCCGCCGTAGCCACCGACGCCACCAAAGATGGATGTGCCGCCGATCACAGCCGCTGCCACGGAGGGCAGCAAGAAGGCACCTGCCAGTTGCAAATCAACCGCGCCCGTCCGTCCGGCGAGCAGGATGCCGCTGATCGCTCCTAGCAGCCCTGACAGACCGGATCGGCGATCTGCTCGGTCGGGCCGCCGTTGCGGTTGACGACGATCACTTTATCCACCAAGCCGCTGGCTCTCGCCTGAGCCTTGATGGCGCAGATCATTTGCTCGCGCCAGCCGTTGCCGACCAAGGTGTTACTCACGCCGATGACGAAGCCCTTCTGCTTCTTCGCGGGGGCTGCGGTGGCTTGCGCGGGCGCAGCTTCACCGGCGGCAGCGTCCTCTCGGCGAATGGGGGATGAGGAACAATTTGAGGGATTCTACAAGCGGCGCCGGCAGCCTGCGATTCATCGCTTCAGGTGCAAAAACCGAGTTTCTTCGAGAAACCCGGTTTCTAGCCACGCGACCGGCTCACACCATTCCTCTACGCTCGCCTTCCGCGGGAAGACGTTGAACACTAGAACATCGCGCCGGTGGGCAAACGCTCAGACGCGCGATGCGCGCGTTGTCTATGCTTGCTGTCGTGGGTCGGAGGGTGCTCGTCGTTGTTGCGTTGGCAGGGTGGATGGCTGCATCACCGCTTGTGCTGCACGTTGCTGCAGTGGTTGTGCAAGAGCGCAGCGAGAGGGTTTCGTCTTCGGAATCTGCTACGCCTCAACCCAGAGCGTTCGCACCGCTGATTGCCAGCAGTGACAAAGCGTCTGTGCCATCACCCTCGCCCTCCCCGCCGCCCCCACTGCCCCCACCCACTGCGAACGTTCTCTGGGTCGCGCCCGACGGCCGGGACGATCCGGCGCGCGGCTCGGCTAACGCCCCGCTGCGCACCCTGGCCCACGCCTGCGCGCGCGCCCAGGCCGGCTTCACCATTCGCCTGACCGCTGGCGAGTTCCGCGAAACGGCGCAATGTGCGCTGCGCTGGGGCGTGCGAGTGAGGGGCAACGGGCGCGCCGGCGCGTCGTGCACCGTCATCCACGCTCCCGCAAGCTGGGACTTTCGAGGCGACGGCGTAGCCGATAACGACGCCGGCTATGTCATCCTGGCAAAGGACGTCCAGAACGTCACCGTGGACGGCATTGCATTCTTCGGCAACGCTAACCGTGCCAACGGTGCGCTGCGCATCATCAACGCCCAAACCGTTGTCCTGCGCGACCTGAGCGTGTTCGACATGAAGAACGGGACCTACAGCATGGAGGTCGGCACGGACAAGATGGCGGTGGATCACAATTGGTTTCGCAACACGTGGACGGCGCTGCAGAACTACGGCGACCAGAGCACACGCATCCGTGACCTGACCGTGTTCAGCAACGTGGTCGAAAACATCAGCATGCGCTTCATTGGGCTGAAGGGCCGCGTCGAGAACCTGCGTGTGTTCGGCAACACGGTCTATCTCGGCCCCGGCGGCGGGCAAAGTTACTTCGTCACCTTGGGCAGAAATAATGGTTCGCGCAACTGGCTGATCGCTAACAACGTTATCGTCGGCTCGCCGGCGAACCCGGTGTCGAGCCGGCAGCTCGTCGTTGCATACGAAAGCGCCACCGCGCCGCGCGACGTGCAGGTGCGCAATAACGTCTACCGCGACATCGGCCTGAACGTCGTCATCGGCGATGCGCCTGCCGACCCGGCAACCTACAACCTTCAGTTTGTGAACAACCTGAACGCCGATCCGTCACTGCCGACCACGGGGAGCGAGGCCTTTCAGCCGCCGGCCAATAGCCCGGTGATTGACCGGGGCGACCCGGCCATCGGCGTCCGTTCGACGTTCATCGGCGCAGGCGCGACGTCGGCGCGTTCGAGCGCGGCGAGCCGGCCTGGCGCGCCGGCCCGGGCACGACCGCCGGCTTCCCCCACCTGTGGGCGCCGACGACCTCGGTGCGTCAGGAAGCCTTCGTGGATGCAATTGACGTGGATTTGACGTCGCCCGACCCGAACGCCGAGGTTCGTTACACGCTAGATGGCACCGAGCCGGGGCCGACCTCGGCGCGCTACACCGGCCCAATCCGCGTGACGCAGCCGGTCAAGCTGCGCGCGCGAACTTTCCGCGACGGCTACGGTTCGCCAACGGCGCTGTCACTCGACCTGAGCCAGGGCGCGAAGGGTTATCCCAATTTGGCAGCGACGGGCACACCCTCGGCCTCGTCGGTCTATCCGGAGCGCGACCCGCAGGGCAACGACATCTACGCGCCAGCCAGAGCGTTCGATGGGATTACCTATAGTTGGGTGGGTTGGGCGCCGGCAGTGGGTGACCGGCGGCCGTGGTTGCAGGTTGACCTCGGCGCACCCGCGCGCATCCGCTACATCGAGCTGTATACGCGAGCCTATCTGGACGACCCGGCGGCCCGGCGCAACTTCGAGATCCGGGCATCGAACGACCCGACCTTTGCGACGTTCGTCGTGCTGGCGGCGCAAGGCAGCACGTCTCTGCCGCACGAAGCCGTATTCGAGGCCGAGGTGACGAACGCTGGGACGTATCGCTACATCCGTGCGGCCAAGACCGCCGACGAAAGCTTCTTCGTGACCGAGCTGCGCGTGCTCGGGCAGCGATGACTCCGATATCCCATGTTCAAGAAGATATTCGCAGCATTCGTGTCAGCAGGCGTATTGGCCGCAATTCTGGCTGCACCGCAGGTCATCGCTCACGAAGATGGCAGCCAGATCCGGGGCGTATCTTCATCGGCGGCCGCCACATCGCAACCGAAGGCTTTCATGCCACTGGTCATTCGCAGCAGCGGCACTTCGGCTACGCCTACACAAACGTCCACGCCGACAGTCACGCCCACTTCGCCGGCTTTTACACAAACACCCACGCCAACCTCAACGCCTACTTCGCCATCCCCCACGCCGACGGCCACCTCATCGGCTTCGCAAAACTGCATGTCTTCCGCCGGAGCGCGAGCCGTGAGCGAGTTTGGCCCCTTCACGCCCGACCGAAACGACGCAACGACGATCGCGGCCAACACCGCGACGATCAACCGGGCCATCGCCGAAGTTGGCAGAGCAGGCGGCGGAACGATCTGCCTGCCGCCGGGCACGTATCACCTGGCGCCGGCAGATCTGCGCACCTTTCCGGTCGCCGCGGTGATCGTCAACGCCGATAACATCACGCTGTGGGGTGCGGGCATGGACGGAAGCAGAGGCGGCACCCGGCTGCGCACCCGCAGCGAGTATTCGGTCATCAACGGCAGCGTGGTGCGCGGCGCCGGCTTGTGGATCCTGGGCACTCAGGGTGGTTCGCCGCGTCGGAACATCACCCTGCGCGACTTCGAGCTGGACGGCGGCGCCGGGTTCACCGGCAATTTCGGCTGGCCGGCCGATCCTACGACGGGCGACGGTTGGGACATCACCCACAAAGGGATCGTCCTGGCCGCCGACGACAACGTGGATCAGGTGACGTTGGAACGCGTCTGGGTGCATTCCTATCGCGGGGAAGTCATCTACGCCGGCGGCATGGGCCTGGGTCGGGTGACCGTGCGCGGCATTCGCTCCGAGGACACCAACGCCAGCACGTTCAACATGACCGGCGTGCTAAGCGTGGAGGATTCCTACTTCGGCAAGAGCCGCTTCTGGATCGAGATCGGGACGCACTTCGCGGGCAAGTCCGGCGTCTTCCGCAACAACACCTTCAAGGATGCGGCCCGGGACGGCGCCATCGCGCTGGCCCAGGGCGACGGCAGCGTTCAGCCCTACACCTTCGAGAACAACCGGTTCGAAAACTGTGGCGGCGCGACGTTCTACTTTGGCGGCGGGGTCGGGGGGCCGGTGCAGATTCGCAACAACACCTTCGTCGGGTGCGGCGGGATTTTCACCGGCTATGCGCCCAATCCGTTGCCCGGCGGCAGGCCCGAGAACCAGAACATCACCTTCGAGAACAACACGCTGGAGGGCGGCGGCTATCTGGCCTATTTCTTCGGCACCGACCGCAACATCGTGGTGCGGGGCAACACGTTCCGCAATCCTCAGCCCAATAAGGCTGCAGCTACGGCGGTGTTCTACTGCTGCGGCAACTATCAGGGCGTGGTGGTGGAGAACAACACCTTCATCAACATGCGCGGCCCGGAGCAAACGGCGGCCTTCGGGGGCGAGCGGCCTTTGTTCCGCAACAATCGCTATCAAGATATCGAGATCCGCGACGGCCAGGGCGGCGCGGCGCTCTACGGCAACAACGGCTATCTGCGACCGCTGTTTGAACAGAGCTGGGTGGCGTCGCTGGTCGGCAACGTGAGCGGCCTGAACATCGAGACCACGGCCTATCCTGATGGCCAGGAGACCACCATTAGCGTCGAGGCCGGAACGATCAGCTTACCCGCAGTGAGCGCTTCCTACGAACTTTCCGGGCCGCGGGTGCTTACCACCGGGTCCACGCTCAAGCTGCGTTTCAGCAAGGCCAAGGGCAAATGGATAGAAGCGCCCTGATGCGCTTGGGATTCGATAAGGAGGGCAATCGCGATGAACACAACGATCGAACGAGAGAAGATAAATCTCATCAAGCGCGTGCTGCGCACCGTGATCCTGATCATTTTGGGCGCTTTGCTCGGCATGTTGTTGGGCGTGCTGATCCTGCAGATCACCTTCGCCGCGACCGGCCACAGCGCCGGCAACACCAACGTCACCATCGCCGGCTTCGCCTATTCGCCCAAGCAGGCCGTCGTGCGCGTGGGCGACACCGTGACCTGGACCAACAACGACAGCGCGCCGCACACCGTGACGGCCAGTGACGCCTCGTTCGACTCCGGCACGCTTGGGCAAGGCGGGGTGTATTCGCGCACGTTCGGCGCGACCGGCGTGTTCAGCTATTTCTGTGCTATCCACCCGAGCATGGTGGGCAGCGTGCGGGTGATCAGCGAGGCGCTGGTGCACCTGCCGCTGGTGGTGAGGGCGGGGCAGGCGAATGCGCCGCCGGCGCCGCCCGGCCCGCCGGTCGTTGGCGCTGGCGGGCGATGGAGCGATCCGGCGACGTGGGGTGGGACGTTGCCGAAAGCCGGCGCAGCCGTAGTTATCCCTGCAGGCAAGACGATCATCCTCGACGTGTCGCCACCGCCACTAGCATCGGTGTCGGTTGACGGCCAGTTGATCTTCGAAGACGGCAAGGACCTGGAGCTCACCGCCGGCTGGATCATGGTGCACGGCCTGTTCCAGATCGGCACGGAGCAGCAACCGCATCGCAGCAAAGCGACGATCACGCTGACCGGGACGAACGAGCAGGAGAACGTCATGGGCGAAGGGCGCATGGCCATGGGCACGAAGTTCCTCGGCGCGATGATGGGCGGCCGGATCGAGCTGCACGGCGCGCGGCGCGACGCGATCTCGTTCACTCAGCTCGTCGCTCACGCCAACCCAGGCGACACGACGATCACCCTCAAAGACGCCGTCAACTGGCGCGCCGGTGACCGCATCGTGATCGCGCCTTCCGGCTTTAACGCGCTCGAGGCAGAGCTGGTGACGATCACTGCCGTGAACGGCAACCGGGTAAGCTTCACACCGGCGCTGCGGCACCGACACTTCGGCCAGACGCAGACCTTCGAGGGGCGCGTGCTGGACTCACGCGCTCACGTCGGCCTGCTCACGCGCGACATCGTCATTCGCGGCGCGCCGGACTCCGACGCATCGCAGTTCGGTGGACACGTGATGATCATGCCCGGCAGCGTCGCCCGCATCGAGGGCGTCGAGTTCTACAAGATGGGCCAGATGGGCCACATAGGGCGCTATCCGCTGCACTGGCACCTGGTGGACCGCATGTCGCAAGGCGGGGTGACGGGCAACGGGCAGTATGCCAAGAACAACAGCTTTCATGACAGCTTCCAGCGGGCAATCAATCTCCACGGCACGAGCAGCGTGCTCGTCGAAGGCAACGTGGCCTTCAACATCCACAACCACGCCATCGTGGTCGCCGAGTCCGGCGACGAGGAGAACAATATCATTCGCAACAACCTGGTCGTGCTGGTGAAACCGCCGTTGCCCGGCCAGGAGGCCTTCAAGCCCAGCCGGCCTTTTGACGGGCTGGATCATGGCGCAACGCTGCAGAACGAGCAGAAGTCCAGCGCGTTCTGGACGCGCAACACCAACAACGTGTTCACCGGCAATGTCGCCGCCGGCTCGATTGATGGCAACGGCTTCTTCTTCGACGGCCAGCTTCAGATTGATCCGGCCGTGCCTCCCACCGACCCGGAGATGCGCGACCTCTGGGAGATCCTCGACATCGCCGTGCAGAAGCCGGCTCGAACGGTCAGTTTCACACACAACATCGCCTATGGGCATTGCACGTGGGAGCGGAACGACGCCGGCCAGCTCACGAAAATCGTCTTCCCGCCCGTGTCGTTCTACCAAGGGGCGACCACGGCGCATGGCCTGCTGGTGCAGGAAGCCGCCAATGTGTTGCGTCGGCAACCCAACCCGACCACCGATCTAGTCTTCAGCGATTTCACCGCCTACAAAAACTGCAAGTCGGGCGTGTGGCTGGAGACGTCACGCGAGATCCTGCGCAATTCGATCGTCGCCGACAATAGCGCCGCCTTCATCCCCGAAAAGGAGCCGCGCGTGGAGAACTTCGTGGCTATCGGGCGCAGCGCCAACGATATCGGCGGCCAGAACTATCTGCAATTAGGGTTCGTCTGGAACGACGCCATCGAGCCGGGTTTCCGCCTGACGAACGCGACCTTCGTGAACATCAAAGGCGCCATCGTCTTCACCGACGACTTCCTGGTGGGTGGAGGCCAAGTCAGCGGCGTGCGATTGGTGAACTCGCTCCCGTTAGCAGCTTCGGCCGACCTGCGCGGCAGCTCGATGGGCCATCTGCTCGATGCGGATGGCAGCCTGACCGGCAGAGGTAGCCCCACCCGTGTCTCGATCAACCGCCTGAACGCGCAGTCGTCGCCGTTCGTCGCGCCCATGTTCGACGCGCAAGCTGGGACTAGTGGGCCGACGACCTTCACCTATTACTTCACGCCTGGACCGTAGCCTGCCCCTCAAGGAAATACACCCCTGTCACAGGAGAACGAGCGATGATGAGTGTGGCCGAGACCGAACGGACGAAACGCATCCAGCGCGCGCTGCGCAGCGTGCTGCTGACTAGCTTCGGCGCAGTGCTCGGCATTTTGTTGGGCGCGCTAGTCTTGCAGATCACCTTCGCCGCGACCGGCCGCAGCGCCGGCAATACCAACGTCACCATCGCCGGCTTCGCCTATTCGCCCAAGCAGGCGGTCGTGCGCGTGGGCGACACCGTGACCTGGACTAACAACGACAGCGCGCCGCACACCGTGACGGCCAGTGACGCCTCGTTCGACTCCGGCACGCTTGGGCAAGGCGGGGTGTATTCGCGCACGTTCGGCGCGACCGGCGTGTTCAGCTATTTCTGCGCCATCCACCCGAGCATGGTGGGCAGCGTGCGGGTGATCAGCGAGGCGCTGGT
>JANWYN010000145.1 GCA_025055235.1 Candidatus Roseilinea sp.
TACAACGTGATGCGGCCTTCTCGGCCGGGTGGGGCAGGGGCCATACGGTAGGCATGCAGCGCGATCGCGCCGGTCGCCGTGAAGCGCGTGTCAATGTGCGTCGCGTCCGAGGGGATCTCCACGCGCGGGTAGCGCTCGGGCGGGATGCCGGAGTCCACCAGCGGGCGTAGGAGCGCCCCTTGAACCACGGCTTGCAGCGCAAGCAACGCCAGCGCGCCCGCAGCAAAGCTGCGCGGCAGCGCTATGAAGATCACCGCCGCGCCAGCGACGACCAAGGGGTTGA
The DNA here is from genome assembly GCA_025055235.1 of Candidatus Roseilinea sp. Classification (GTDB taxonomy): domain Bacteria; phylum Chloroflexota; class Anaerolineae; order J036; family Brachytrichaceae; genus JAAFGM01. Next base: position 284 of record JANWYN010000145.1, read on the forward strand.
AATACAGCCACACGCGCCCGGTCTCGGCGCGTGCCACATGCGCCAGGCTCAGCGCGCCAAGCGTGATCACGTAGGCCGCGGTGATCGGCAGCGCCCTCTCGCGCCAGCCGCGCGCCAGCATCAGCGCCACCAGAGGCACGCCTGCCATCGTGACCTGATCCCAGGGGTGCCAGAACACGAACGGCCAGTAGGGGAATTCGATGCCCAGATGGCTGTCGAACACCACGCGATAGAGCGCGAAGGGATCAAGTCCGCTCCACAGCCACATCGCGCCCCAGATCGAGGCGGCGCCGAGGGCGGCCAGGAGAAGCGCAGCACCGATGCGCTTGGCCAGCCCCGGCAACGTTGCCGACGGCACGAGTTGTAGCAGGCGCACCGCAGCGTACACCAGCGCAATCAGCGCGATGGGGATCGCGCCGAACGTCATGAACGTGGCCACCGAGAACGCGAAGCCGGCCCACCACGCAAAGCGCAGCCGCTGCTCGCGCACCAGCCGTTCAGCGAAGTAGAGGATAGTCACCGTCGCCAATGCGATGCCGCGGTCGAACTGAGAAACCCACAGGCTCAGCCCGGGCGTGAGGCCATATAGGCCGACCGCCCACGCCGCCGTGCGCTCGTCGGCCAGCCGTCGCACCCAGGCGAAGAGCGGCCATGCCACCAGCATCGCCAGCGCGCCCTCGGCGATCATGCCAACCCACGCGCCGGCCATGATCGGCGCAGGGGTGCTAACGCTGCGCAGGCTGTGACAGCTCTGGGGGCGCAGGAGGTCGGCTGCTGCTTCGACCCACGCCTGCGGCGGCAAACGAAACAGCCAGGCGCCGGCGGTGAAGATCAGCGAAAGCCCCGGCGGATGGCGCATCTGGTGGACGGGGTAGGTCGGCGCGCGCTCCGGGTAACGCCCGATGAAATCGCGCACGTCCTCGACGAATGCGCCGACCGTCCAGTAGCCGCCGGTGCCCCAGTCGAATGTGCGGCGCGCGACGCCGGCGAACGGGTCGGGTTCGGTGGCCATCGTGACGAAGAGCTGCAGCGCCAATCCGCCGGCAATGAACAACGCGACCAGCGCGCGTTTGTGCGCCGGTGAAAGTTGCGCCGGCGCCTCATGCAGCAAGCGCCAGAGCAGCACCGCGTAGAGCGCTGCCGTCGCGCCGATGGCAAGCGCGATGGCCGGGGAGACGCCGAAATCGCGCTCCCACAAGATGAGAACGTCGCGGCGAGGGTAGAACAGCAACATGCCCACGTAGAGCAACGTAGGCAGGGCGATCACGACCAGCGTCCCAAGCGCTGCTTTGCGCGTCAGCATAGGCACAGCTTACCGCAGCGAGTATCCCGGGCCACGCTCAATCGTCGCGCACCACGCAACGCGCAAGACGCAAGACGCACGACGTAGGACACAGGACGTCAAGCGTAAAACGTGCCGCCTGCAACGTGTAACCTGCAACCTGCAACGTGCAACGCGATACGCCCCTCACCCCGCCAGCCAAGCCAACACCCACGCCGCCATCGGGCTTCCACCGGAAATCAGCCGAGGGTCGCCGGCCGGCGCGTCGAAGCCCAGCGTGGTCGCCACCAGCCGGCCCGCGCCGAGCGCGACCTCGACGACGTACTCGCGCCAGGTCATCGCCCGCGCGTCGAAGCGCCGCCACAGCGGGCGCACCGCGGCAGGGTCGCACCCGAGCCGCTGCGCCAGCCGGCTGGCGTCCATCGCGCAGTCGGTCGCCAGGTCGTAGCACCGCGCATCAATGCAGGGGCGATCCGGCGGCAAGCCTAGCGCAGCCGCAAGCTCCGGCGCGAGCACGTGAATCGCCTCCCGCCAAAACGGGCAGGGCGCGACGAAGTCGCTCGTCCGCGGCGCGAGCAGCACGACCCGCTCGCCGGCGCGCGTCCGCGCCGCTACTGCGTCGAGGTCCGTCTCGCAGCGCGCCTGGCGCAGCGCCGCCGCCGGTTGTCGCAGGCCGGCTGGCGCGACGCACAGCGTCCAGGCGTTGGCGATCTCGCCCGTGCCGCCGGCGGCGAGCGTCGCCTCCAGGCGCAGGACGCGCAGGCGATTCACCTCGCCGGCGGCATCGAGCGGCGCGATATGGATCCGCCCGACCTCACGAACGGCGCCGGGCGCGATGCTGCCGGTGGACAAAACGCCCTCGGCAAGCACAGTGGAAGAGCCGTAGGGTAGGGCGCGGACGCCGTTCTGCGCCGCCCCTGGCGCGCCGGCAGTAGCACGCTGCAGCGCGCGCACCCTGCCGGGCTGAGAGGCCACGTCTGCCTCCGACGGCGAATCACTCTCCAGCAGCCGCCAGCGCAGCTCGGCGCGGCGCAGCGGCCCTGCGCCGTTCGACAGGGCGATGTGCAGCTCCAGCGGCTCGTCGCTCCACCAGCAGCACGGGTCGCGATACACCGGCCGGTCGCCGCCATGCACCCAGCGCCGCCGCCGCTCGCGATCCATCACCAGCACGCGATCGGCGTTGAAACGGCGCCACGCGTCGGGGTTGAACTTCAGCTCCCCGAAGTCATCCACCACACCGGAGGTGGCGATGGGCGTGTCGCGCCAGCCGGTCACCACGTAGCCGCCGGTCGCGTGTCGCCGGCGCACCTGCTCCAGGATAAACTTGCGCACCTCGGTCGCCTGCAACCGGCCCAGGCGGGTCAGGGCCGCGCCGCCATCGGCGACGCCGGCAGCCCGCAAGCGTTGCGCGTGCTCGCGCGCCCAGGTCAGCTCGTCGCGCTGCATGGTGACCGGGCCGGTGACCCAGAAGGGCGGCGCGCCGGCATCGAGCCGCGACCAATCGCGCATGGTGTCGGCGTCGCAGAACTCGCCGTAGATCCACGGCTTGGCCGGCAGATACGGCCGCGCAAAGTGCGCATTGAGCGCCTCGAACTGGTGCAGCTCGGCGTAGAAGTGGTAGTCGTAGAAGTCGCCCTGATCCGAGAGGCTGCCGTAGGCTTCGCCGGAGCCGCTGTTGTCGCACAGCAGCGCGTTGGGCAGCCAGCGCCGGGCCAGGTCGCGCAACTGCGCCAGGAAGCGCGCGTCCACCTCCGCGCCCAGCTCGCAGCCCAGGCTGGCGATGACGATGGACGGGTGGTGATGCACCCGCCGCAGGATGGCCGCATATTCGCGCAGGGCCAGCACCCGAAAAGCCGGCGTCACCTGCGGCAGCCACATGGGCAACTCCAGCCACAGGAACATGCCGGTTTCGTCGGCGACGTCGAAGATCGCCTCGTCCGGCACATACAGGCACAGCTTGAAGAGGTTGAAGCCCAGCCGGCGCGCCGTGGCGAAGGCGTCGCGCACCTCGCCGAGCGATGGGGTAGGGCACAATCGCTTCTCGTCCCAGCCCCAGTCGAGCACGCCGCGGAAGTGAACCGGTGCGCCGTTGAGCAGCGTCTGCTCGCCACGGGCGCGCACGTCGCGAAAGCCGATGCGCCGTTCGACGCGTGCGCCGCCCAGCTCGACGGCCAGCGCGTAGGTCTGCGGCGTCTCCGGCGACCAGCGCACGTGCTCGTCCACGCGCAGCGTCGCGCTGAACGCGCCGCGATCCTTCACGACCACCGGCGCCGTCGCGCCCAGCGCATCTATGCGGGCGACGCCGGCTGTGACGCGCGATGCATCCTCCACGCCCACCAGCCGGCCGTCCACGCGCACGACGCCGCGCGCGTTGCTTTGCACGCGCAGGCCTGTGATCGCCGGGCCGGCCAGCCGGCGCAGGCGGATCGGTTGCCAGATGCCGCCGAAGGTGTTGCACACGTCAGGCAAGAAGCCGGCCAGCGACTCGCGCAGCTTGTAGCGACCTTCGCCCGGCTTCCACACCTCCAGCTCCAGCAGGTTCTCGCCCGCGCGCAGGAACGGCGTGACGTCCACCTGCCAGCGCGACCACATGCCGGTGTGCGCGCCGGCGGGCCGGTCGTTCACGCGAACGATGGCGGCGAAGCCCACCGCATCGCACTCCAGCAGCCAGCGGCCGCCGGACGGGTCGTCGAGCGTGAACGTCCGCCGGTAGATGGCCGGCCCTTCGGTCAGGCGGTCGCCGGTCTCGGCCTCCCAGGCCGCCGGGACGCGAACCGTGCGCCAGTCACCATCGCCCAGCCGGAAGTGCCACGCGCCGTCGAGCGGGATGACGAGGCTGCGGTCGTCTTCGAGAAGCATGCTCGAAAGAACCTGGGAGAGCGTCTCTTAAAAGGTCCGTCATGCCCGCGAATGCGGGCATCCAGAGCCTGCGCACGGCTGACTTCCCTGTCATCCCCATGAAGATGGGGATTGCGCGGGAATGACAATTGTGTCGCTGTCGTGATTATGCAGGCCGAAGATTGATTGCATCGGAGTTTAAGACGCTCTGCAGGAAGGAGATGCGCGGGTCTCGTCAGCTTCTGCTCCGTGCTACCAGCGATCCAGGCCGAGCAGCTTGCGACCGAGCGGCGTGAGCTCGGCCGTCTTGCCGCGCAGCTCCTCCAGCCGGCGCGGGTCGCCGGGGAAAGCGCGGTCGTAGGGCGGCTTCTGCCGGTTGCGCCAGCGCTCGATGCGCGCGAGCCGCTCTTCCTCGCTGCCCACGGGGAACATGGTGATGTATTGCGCCAGGCGCGGCTTGTTGGAGACGTTGTGGCCGTTGCCGTGCGCCAGCAGCGTGTCCCAGATCAGCAAGTCGCCGGCGCGCATGGGGATCGGCGTGACGCGCATGCCCGGCGGCAGCGCGTTCAAGTCCGGCACGTAAGGGTTGCGGTCGGCCGGCTGCGTCGCGATCCATTGCTCCAGGTTGCGATGGAAGCCCGGAATGCACTGGAAGCCGCCCATGTCCGCGCTGGTGTCGGTGAGCGCCAGCACGCCCTGCACGCGGAAGGGCACGGGCAGCTTGCTGGTGTCCACGTCCCAGTGGATGAAGCCCTTGTGGTCATACTCGGGGTGGGCCGGATGCTGAGGCGGCTTCATGGAGGCGCGGTCCTCGCTGACCCACAGCGCCTCCGTGCCGTAGATCTCGGCGAAGGCCTGGTGCACGCGCGGGTGCTGGCGGTTGTTCCATAGCGCCTGGTGCTGATACAGCTCGACCATGCCGTTGGGCCGGTGAGGTGGCCGGTACCAGTCCTCCGGGTCGTTCGGGTCCATGCCGAGGAATTCGAAGATCGCGTCAATCACGGCCTGCAAGTTTTCGGGTGGCACGGCCTCGTGCACGATCACGTAGCCGTTCTCGCGGAAGAAATCCAGGTCGGCGGGTGTAAAGATGCTCATGTGGCGAAGTATGGCGCAAGAAAGTATGCTTGTCACTGTGATCAAGCGCATCGTCCTTCCCCTCGTCGCCTTGTTCTCTTTGATCGGTGTCCTGGCGTTCTTCCTGCTCGGCCCATCCAAAGTCGCATTGCCGAATGGCGAAGATGCGCGCGTCGTATACGTGGTGGACGGCGACACCATCCACGTCGAGATCGCCGGCCAGACCTACCGCGTGCGCTATATCGGCATTGACGCGCCGGAGAGCACGAGCGAGATCGAGTGCTTCGGGCGCGAGGCAACCGACTTCAACCGGGCGCTGGTGGCCGGCCAGCGCCTGCGTCTGGAACGCGACGTGAACGAGACCGACCGCTACGGGCGACTGTTGCGCTACGCCTACCTGCCCGACGGGCGCATGGTGAACGAGGTGTTGGTGCGCGAGGGTTATGCGCTGGCGCGCTCGTTCCCGCCGGACGTGAAGCATCAGGATCGCCTGCGCGACGCCGAACGCGACGCCCGCCAGGCCCGCCGGGGATTATGGGGGAAGTGTTGAGGTGTCAGGGGCCAGGGGCCGGGGATCGGAGGTCAGGGGCCAGGCATCGTGTGTCGCGTCTTTTCGTCTTGCGTCCTGCGTCCTACGTCCTACGTCTTGCGTCTTGCCTATCACGTAAGACGCATGACGCAGGACATCCTCTGACCTCTGATCTCTGACTTCTGACCTTCTGACCTCCGCCCCTACTTCCTCCCCGCCGCCTCCTTCGCGCTCAGGCCATAGGTGTTGAGCTGGTCGCGCAGCACGGCAGTGCGCGTGTGGGCATAGACGATGCGCGTGGTCTCCGGCGAGGCGTGGCCGAGGTAGGCCTGCACGCTCTCCAGCGGCATGCCTTCATTGAGCAGTTGGGTAGCGCGGTAGTGCCGGAAGGCGTGCGGCGACGCAGCCTTGCTTAAGCCCAGCGCTTTCGCCGCGCGCTTCACCGCGCGCCAGATGCTCATGCGTGTGAGCGGCTGGCCTTTGTTGCGGCGGTGGCTGATGAACAGGGCGGGGTAGGGGTCGTAGTTCGGCAAGCTCACTACATCGCGTTCGTTGCAGTATGCCCGAATGGCGGCCTGCGCCTCCGGCGTGAGGAAGAGCATGCGTTGCTTGTTGCCTTTGCCGGTGATCAGCACTTCGCTCGCCCGGCCATCGGCCACCTGCGCGCGCGTGAGCGAAGCCACTTCGCTCACGCGGCCGGCGGAGGCGTAGAGCGTGTGCATGATCGCCCGGTCGCGCAGCAGCTCTAGGCGTTTCACCCTAGAACGTTCGTTCGATTTTTCGTCGGGTTCGGGCAGCGGCTGTTCGTCGTAGTAGGTGATGATGCGCGGCAGGTCGGGGTCAACGGCGCGGTGGCGGTAGCCGGCGCGGGCGTCGCCGCGCGAGACGCGCAGCTTAGCTTCAGCTTTAGCTCGATTGAATCCCGCCGGCAACATATCGTGCGCGTCCATCCACTGCAATAGCCGGCGCAGTGACGCGAGGTATAGCCGGCGCGTGGCGCGGGCGAACTTGCGCTTGGCGAGGAAGGCGCTGAAGCGCTGCAGCACATCGTCGTTCAACTCAAGCTTCGCCTCGACTGCCAGAGACAGGCCGGCTTTGTAGGCGGCGCGCGTGTTATCGCTGGCGTCGTGCAGCGAGGCGAGGAACGCCTGCACGAGCGCGTCGGTCACGGCGGTGGGCGATGGGGCATCTGGCATCATGCCTACATTGTAACACAGAATGTTACTTAATCAACATTGTGTAACACAACTAGTCAAATTACTCGGCGTTTAACGCGCTCTGAGCGCGTTAAACGCTGATGTTACGCCTTAGCCACGCCGGGCAACTCTCTAGTCGCGCGTCTCTGGCTTTCACGAGCAACGAGATAGCCAATCCCACCAGCAACTATAGAAATCCCAATGAGCGAGCTGAGCATAGTCAACACGGTCTCCTGAAGGCCGAGATACAGATAGTACTGGGTCACATACAGCCCGGTTAGCCATTCGAGAAAGGCACCTGCGGCGCCAGCCGTAACCCACACGGGCAACGACCAGTTTGCATATCTTGCGAAGCCAAACACCGCCTCTGGCCCTAGCCCCTCAAGCAGACCGACGAATGCCACCATGTTAAATACGCTGAACTCGTACACATAGCGACCATCGTTCGACTGACCCAGGAGCTGGCCGTGCGGCAAAGGCGTCGGCGTCACTGCGTAAACATGGGTGTAGGCCTCCCCCATCACGTCAATCGGATAGCCGCCGAGAAACCATTGCGCGAACAGCACCTCGAGCACTGCTGCGAGTGTCTCCGTGAATAGACAAGCTCCCGGCTTGCGCACTAGCGCCATGCCGATGAACCCTGCCAGAAACCAGACGCCGTTGATGAAGCTGCTGACCCAAAGCGGTAAGCGCAGCTGGCCAAGCAGGAAGTCATAGAGGAAGTCCCACGCAATGAACACCCAAGCGAAGACAAACGCAACGCCGAGCATGACTAGGAAATCGCGCCGCGTCCACTCAAATGACATAGGCTCTCGGTCCTCCTTTACATTCACAACGCTGCGCTGGCCGTGACGCAGCCGGCTTGATACACGACCGAAGAGCCGCGCGAACGAGGAAACACAAATCGCCTCGCGCGGCCATGCACGAGGCGATCAGTTCGATTCGATGCCGAGAGGGACGCGCCACTGTAAGGCGCGACGCGCTCTCGCTTATCTCCCTACGCTGGCATGACCCAGATCAGGTTCAATGGGTCGGCGCCGGAATGGGCGCCCTCTCAGCCCGCGTCCGCGGACTCCCCGGATGTTGTTGAGAATTATATACGCCTTGTGGGCTGCGAGCCACTGATTTGCCTCAACAAAAGAAACCTGTCTTCTCGCAGAAGCCTGGTTTCTTTCCGCGTTTCCTTCATCGCGTCTATGCGGCTGTGCTGATCTGCAATTGCCGGCCCAACCAGGCCACGATGACAACATAGGCAGCCAGCAGCACCCACAAGTTCGGTCCGGCTAAGCCGGTCATCAACGCAATTTCGTTCGAGCGCGTGGTTCCGAGAAAGAGGGACACTCCGGCTGCAACTACGCCGGCAACAACGGCAATCGCCGTCCGGCCGATGAAGCGCCGCAGGACGAGCACCAGCAGCGCGACGCCAGCGCCGCTGGCCGCGCCGAATAGCGTCGTCGTAACCAGACCGCCCTCGAGCAGGCCGGTGAAGAGCGTGCTGAACGGGATGGCGATCAAGCTGGTGACGATCTGCAAGATGCTGCTGCCGTCGGTGAACTGTTCCAGGAAAGGGCGCAGGCCGAAGACCAGCGAGATCCACACGGTCGGCAAGACCAGCCCACCCAATCCGCCGATCAGCGCGCCCTTGACGAGGAAAGCGATCGCGTCAATCATGGGGCATAGTGTAGTTGCTAGTGTCGGTGGTGTCTTTGGTGTCAATAGTGTCGTTGGTGTCCTTGGTATCAATGGTGTCGTAAGCGTCAATAGTAACGACACCATGACACTATCCGACACTGATGACACTACCCGAAACGGCCATGGAAGATCGAACCCGTCTCCACGCGATCGTGCGCGGCATCGTGCAGGGCGTGAACTTTCGCTACTACACTCGACGCGAAGCGCAGCGCCTGTTGTTGACCGGCTGGGTGCGCAACCGGTCAGATGGCACCGTGGAAGTGATCGCCGAGGGGCCGCGTGCGCAGCTCGAGCGCTTGCTCGACTTCTTGCAATCCGGCCCGCCCGCGGCGCATGTGACCGGCGTCGAGGCGAACTGGCAGCCGGCCACCGGCGAATTCACCGCGTTCGAGATCAGAGGTTGAGCCGAGCGGTCAGGATGGCCGCGCCGGCAGCAGCCTCCTCTTCCCATGCCGGCATGTGCAACGGCAGCCCAAAGCGCCGCTCGACGGCCTCACGCAGCAGCGCGTTGCGCCGGAGTGCGTTGCCCGCCCCGGCCAACGACCGGCCGGTGAAACCCACCCCGCGCATGGCGTCGTAGAACGCGCCCAGCTCATCTGCGATCCCCTCGATCATCGCGCGGATAACGTGCGCCGGGGTGAAGTTGGCGCGGCGCAGGCCGGTGAACTCGGCACTCGATCCTGGCCGATGGCGCGCGCCGTCGAAGGTCGGCCAAATGCGCAGCCCATCTGCGCCCGGCGGGACGCGCGCCGCTGCGGCGAGCATGGCCGCGAACATCGCGTCGTCATTCAGTGACTGCGCGCCGAACATGGTGAGCACATCCGCAAAGAAGCGCCGCAGGAGCGCGAGCGCGTCGCCACCGCACAGCGCTGCACCGCTGAGTATGAAGCATCGCCCCGGAAAGGGCCGCGTCTCGATGCCTTGTTCAGGAATGGCCGGTGTGAAGCGTTCGACGACCAGCGAGACCTGGCCGCTCGTGCCGATGTTGATGTGGAGCCGGCCCGGCGCGTCGCAGCGGCTGCCGATCAAGCTGGCCTGATGGTCGCCCAACGCAGCGCCGACGATGGCGCCGCTCGGCAAGCCGAGGCGCTGCGTCAAGTCGCGCTGCAAGTCCCCCACCCTCACACCCGACTCGACCACCAGCGGCAGGATGTGCGCCGGCAGGTCGAGCGTGCGCAGGAGCGCCTTGTCCCAGCAGTTGTGAACGATGTCGAACAGGCCGGTCGAGGCGGCCAGCGTCGGGTCGCTCACTGGCGGGTGCGCCGTGAGCATGGCGGCAATGGCATCTGGGATGCAACAGACGTGCGCGTCGGGCAAAGTATCATGCCGGCGCAGCCAGTAGAGCGTCGGGCCCAGATAGCCGGCGGCAGGCAAGCAGCCCATGTTGGCAAACGCCCCCGCCCCACCTGCGCGAGCGATGAATTCAGGGATCACGTCGCGCGTGCGCTGGTCCTGCCAGGTGATCGCCGGGCGAACAGGACGCAGATCGCGCCCTATGAACGCTGCGCCGTGCATCTGGCCGGTCACGCCGACCGCGCGCACTTGGCCGGCACGCGGGCCGAGCTCAGCCACGACCCGTTGCAGCGCATCGAGGGCGCGGGCGAATGCACGCTCCAGGTCGAGTTCGGCCCAACCTTCGTGACGCTTATCCGCCGGCGTGCAGCCGGCGTCGTTTGGAACGGTGGCGCGCGCAAGCACCCGCTCCGCGCCTACGTCGAATGCAACAGCGGAGATAGTCGTCGTGCCGATATCGAGGCCGAGGGAGAGCAATTGACCCTACTCCACAAACACGACCGCCGTGCGGCCAGGGATGGTGAATGTGCCTGACGCGGCGTCATAGCGCGCGCGTTTGACGAGCGGATCACTGCCGGCGGCTTGCACCGGGTGCAGCGTTAGCTTCAGCCCGCGCAACGCCGGCTCGGTGAAGACTACCTCCTCCGGCGCGGCATTGAAGAGGACGACGATGCGCGCGAACTGCGCGTCCAATTCTTCGCCCACTCGATCGGAGATCTCCATCACGATCAAGCCCGGAATCTGGTCGAGGCCGGCGTTGTAGAAGGCGACGCGGGCTTTGATCTCATCGGCAGTGCGCAGGCGGAAGAGCGGCGAGCTGCGGCGGATGCGCAGCATGTCGCGGAAGTAATCGCGGGCGAAGGCGATATCCGCTGGCGAAGCGCGCAGCGTTGGGTTGGCCAGCAGCGGGCGCATCAGCGACCAGCGCTCGCGGTTCGGCCCGGCCGGCGGCAGGCCGACGCCCCAGTTGTTCGCCTGATACGTGAAGTCGAGCCAGTTGAACCAGTCGCCGGAGTTGTAGCTGTCGCGGTCAAGCGACTTGGAGCGCAGCAGGTCATCGCCGGCGTGGAAGAACGGGATGCCCTGCCCGAGCATGACCAGGGCGATGCCCAGATTGTTCATGCGCACGCGTTCGGCCATCGTGGCGCTGATCGGCGCGGCCCACTGGATCTTGTCGAACAGCGTCTCGTTGTCGTGCGCCGAGACATAGATCACGTTCTCTTGCGGGTCGGCGGTGTAGCCCGCCAGCTTGCCGTTGTAGATGACGGCGTCGCCACGGGTCTTGCGGTTGCCCTCGACGAGCTCGTAGTCGCGCAGGTTGCCGGCCAGCCCCAGGCGGATCCAGCGCGCCTGGCTGATCAGCTTGCTGCGCTGGGTGGCTAGGTCACCCTGCGGCAGGCCGGGGGCGTTGTTGGGCGCAGTGCCCAGGCCGGTGATGAAGCCTTGCAGCCGGCGGTCGTCGAACGGGTTGCCACCGCGTGCAGCGTCGCGCAGCCGGTCGTTGAACGAGCCGATGCCCGTGCCGGCCAGGTTGAGCTGGCTGGCGTTGACGCCGCGCCGGTTGTTGGCGACCTCGCCGAAGTCCCATCCCTCTCCATAGGCGATGATGGCTTTGCCGTCTACGCCGTCGCGCGCCGGCGTCAGCGCGTCCAGCATGGCGCGCACGGCCTGCATGTTGCGCAGCATGTGGTGGCCCATCAAGTCGAAGCGAAAGCCGTCCACCTTATAGGCCGTGGCCCACAGGCGCACCGAGTCGAGCATCAGCTTCTCCATCATGGCGTGCTCGCTGGCCGTGTTCTCGCAGCACGTGCTGCGCTCCACGGCGCCGTCGCGATTGAGGCGGTGATAGTAGCCGGGTACGACCTTGTCCAGCACCGACTTCTCGCTCTGGCCGGACTGGCTGGTGTGATTGAAGACCACGTCCATCACCACGCGCAGGCCGGCAGCGTTCAGCGCCTGCACCATCTGGCGAAATTCGAGGATGCGCTGTGGGCCGTTCGGGTCGGTCGAATAGCTGCCTTCGGGGACGTTGAAGTGGAACGGGTCGTAGCACCAGTTGAATGGGTCGGCGTCGGCGATCGCGGTCACGGCGGCTTGCTGTTGCTCGGAGTCGGGCGGCAGCTTGGCCAGTGCAGCGAAGTCCACTTGCTTCCATTGCGACTTGTCCTCGTTGATGGTGGCGCAGTCGAAGGCCGGCAGCAGGTGGATGTGGGTGAGGCCGGCCTCGGCCAGCGCGCGCAAGTGACGCATGCCGTTCGAGTCGGCCAGCGTGAACGCGGCGAAGGTGCCGCGCAGGCGCTCCGGCACGGTACTATCGCGCGCGCTGAAGTCGCGCACGTGCAGCTCGTAGATCACGGCGTCTTCGGGCGCGTCCAACGGCGGCTTCTTTAAGCTCCCCCACCCTGCCGGCTGCAGCGCCGGGTCGTTCAGGTCCACGATCTGGCTGCGCTTGCTGTTAGTCGAGAGGCTGACCGAGTATGGATCCGTGACGAGGTTCTTCTCGATGCGGCCGGCCGACGGCGCGAACACCTCAACTTCGTAGAGGTAGAAGCGATTCTTCCACGTGGGTTCGCCGGTGATCGTCCAGACGCCGCTGGCCGGGTCGAGCGTCATCGGGAGGGTCTGCTTCGCGTCGCCGGTGGCATCATCGAACAAGTGCAGCTTGACGCTGCGGGCGGTAGGCGCCCAGACGGCCAGCGTCGGCCGGCCGTCTTTGAAGCTAGGGCCAAGGGTAACGGCCCGCGCGCGTTCGGCATAGAGGTCATCCAGCACGCCGGGGATTTGCAGGCCGGAGCTGTCAATCATGCGTCCATTCGCGTCGCGCGCCTCGATCGCGATCTGCCCGCGCAGCATCTCGGCGACCTTCGGCAGGTCGTCCGGCGCGATGCGCAGCGCGGTTAAGCCGACCAGGTGCGGGAAGCGCTCGAAGATGCGGGGATCGGTCGCCGTGCTGCGGGTGAGTGTGATGGTCTGCGTTGCGCCGGTGATGCCGCGCGGCGTCAAGCGCAGGCCGGCGTCGGCGCTGCTGTGCAGCAGGTAGGCATTGCTGGCGGCGAAGGGCACATCCCACAAGATGATGTCGCGGCTGACCCAATGCGCGCGCTGCCGGCTGATGTTGCCTTTGGGCGCGCCCTCGGTGCTCACCGTGAGCTGCTTGGCCGCCGGGTCGAAGCCGAAGAACACCTCTTCGCCCGCCGCGCGCACAACGAAGCGCACCGGCTTGCCCTGAGCATCGCCGTAGAGCTCGCCGGGCCGGCCGTCAATCGCTACGCGCACTTCGTAGCGGCCGGGCGGCAGCTTGCGCGTGATCAGGCCGTAGGTGCCGTCGAACTCCGGGTCGAGCATGAAGCCGGCCAGGCAGGTCGGATCGTCATCTCGGGCGCAGCCGAGCGCGCGCTGAAAGTTGCCCACGACCACCGGCAACATGCCGTTCACGCTGTCCACCACCAGATGCGTTTTGTGATCGTAGTAGAAGCGCACCTTGGCCGGCTGCGCCAGCTTCAGCGGCACGTTGGGGCCGTTGCGGTCGGCCTTACCGCCGTAGTTCTCGTCCCATGAGCCGTCAATCGCGACCTTGTATTCGTACTCGCCGGCCGGCAGCGCGAACTCGCCCACCCACAGGCCGGAGACGGGGTCGAGGGTCAGGAAGGTCTTCGAGCAGCCCGGTTGCCAGTCGCCCGGGCAACCCAGCTTGCTCTGAATGGTGCCGGGGATGGTGACGGTGCGGGGCTGTTTGGTCTGGGCAGCCGTAGGCATTGCCGGCTGCTGCGCAACGCCTATCGCTAGACTCAAGAGAAGGGGCAGGAGTTTCTTCATGTCACTCACGTCAATCCGGTCAGACTGCTCCCGGCGGTTTGACCGGTAAGGCTACCCGGGATTCTAACGGCTGGTGGAGAGGACTTGAGATAGCACCCAGCGCGCTCGGAGTAGCTGAGCACGGGTGTAATGCAGATCGCGATACTGGATTCCCGCTTTCGCGCTGTTCGTTGCGCGGAACTCCGCGCTAGTCCTGCCTCCCCGCGTTTTAGTGGGCGGGCATGAATGCTTGCGCGGAAGCGTGCCCGACGCTAAACCACCGGGCTAAGGGGACGGGCGGGCTTCGACAGGCTTCGACAGGCTCAGCCTGTGCGGTGGTAATCCACCGGCCGCAGGCGTGAAGCCGGCGGCTACCGCACAGGTTGCCCATCGCCCCCGCCTTCAGCGCGCATCATCCCATGGCCCGCTGCTTTTCTGCGCACATCCGCTGGGCGCAGCGCTTGCCCGAAGGTCGGCTCGCGAATAAACTTTGAAGGGTCACTGGATGATTGCACCGATCATCGAACTTCGCGAAATCAGCAAACAATTCCCCGGCGTGCGCGCGCTCGACCGCGTGAGCTTTGCTGTGCGAGAGGGCGAGGTGCACGCGTTGCTCGGCGAGAACGGCGCGGGGAAGTCTACGTTGATCAAGATCCTCACCGGCGCATACCAGCCCGACAGCGGCGAAATCCTGCTGCGCGGCCGGCCTATTCGAATCCCCGACACGCGCCACGGCTTAGCTCTGGGCATCGCTGCGATCTACCAGGAGCTGAGCCTTTACCCTGACCTGACCGTGGCCGAAAACATCTTCATGGGCCACCAACCCGGCGCGCGCTGGCGGGTGGACTGGCGACGTATGGAGGAGCAGGCGCGCGCCATCTTGCAGGAGCTGGACGCCGGCGACCTCGACGTGACGCAGCCGGTGCGCGGGCTGAGTGTGGGCAACCAGCAGCGCATCGAGATCGCCAAGGCGCTTTCGCAGAACGCGCGCATCCTGATCATGGATGAGCCGACGGCAGCTCTGACCAAGCACGATGTGGACCGGCTGTTCGAGATCGTCCGGCGCCTGCGCGAGCGCGGCGTTGCCATTATCTACATTAGCCATCGTCTGGAGGAAGTTTTCTTACTCGCCGACCGTGTGACGGTGCTGCGCGACGGCCAGGTAGTGGGCGAGACGATGGAGGTGTCGAAGACCAACCAAGCGGAGTTGATCCGCATGATGGTGGGCCGCACGCTGGACACGCTCTATCCCAAGGAGGACGTACAGGCCGGCGATGTCGTGCTCGATGTGCGCAACCTGTGCTATGGCCGGACGACGCGCAACGTCAGCTTCACCTTGCGCCGCGGCGAAATCGTCGGGCTGGCCGGACTGGTGGGCGCAGGCCGGTCAGAGCTGGCGCAGGTGCTCTTCGGCATCACGCCGGCCGAGTCGGGCGAGATCCGCATTGAGGGCCGCGCAGTGCGCATCAACAACCCGCGCGATGCGATGGCGCTGGGCATCGCCTACGTGCCGGAGGATCGTAAGAACCAGGGGCTGCTGGTGCAGATGAATGTGCGGGAGAACGCTACGCTGGCTGTGTTGCGCCAGCTCCTGCGCCGCGGCTTCGTTGATTACGATGCCGAGAGGCGCTTGACGCAAGAATACGTGGATCTGTTGCGCATCCGCACGCCATCGCTCTCGCAGCGCGTGGGCAACCTCTCCGGCGGCAACCAGCAGAAGGTCGTCGTGGCGAAATGGCTGGCATCCAAGCCGCGCGTGCTCATCCTGGACGAGCCGACGCGCGGGATTGACGTGGGCGCCAAGGCCGAGATTCACCGGCTGATGAGCGCATTGGCGCAGCAAGGGCTGGGCATCTTGATGATCTCGTCTGAGCTGCCTGAAATCCTGGGCATGAGCGACCGCGTGTTGGTGATGCGCCAGGGCGAGATCGTCGCCGAGTTGGACCGCGCGCATGCTACTCAGGAGGCCGTCATCGCTGCAGCGATGGGCGCGGACGATTTGCGCAGCGAGCCGCTGCCGGCTTGATCGCGACCAGGAGGAGCGCATGGCAACGCAAGCAGGACGATTGACGCAGGCGCACCGGCAGCGCGGGCTGTTCGCCCAGCAAGAGGCGGTCATCGCAGCAGCCATCTTGGTCATGACGTTCGTCGTATCGCTGGCGAACCCCGACTTCTTCAGCGCCACGAACCTGCTCGATATCGCCGTAAACACGGCGTATATCGCCGTCGCTGCGGCGGGCATGACGATGGTGATCGTGAGCGGCAACATTGACATCTCGGTTGGCTCGATGCTGGGCGTGTGCGCCACGATTGCCGGCGAATTAGCGCGCAACGGCACGCCGATACCGATCGCCTTTCTGGCAGCCGTTGCCGCCGGTGGGCTCATAGGCGCAATCAACGGCGCGTTGGTCGCCTACGCGCGCATCCCGGCCATCGTCGTCACGCTGGGCATGCTCAGCATCCTGCGCGGCGGGTTGATCCTCGTGACGCAAGGCCGGTGGATCGAGAGCCTGCCGGAGGAATTCTTCTTCAGCCAGCGCAGCACGCTGGGCGTGCCCAATCCGATCTGGGTGATGATCGCAGTGACGATCCTGGTCGGGCTGTTCATGAAGTACCACCGCTTTGGCCGCGCCATCTACGCAGTGGGCGGCAACGCCGAGGCGGCGCGCCTGGCCGGCATTGACCCGCGGCGGGTATACATGTTCGTCTTCGTGATGAACGGCCTGCTGGTGGGGCTGGCGGCAGTGCTGTATGCCAGCCGGTTTACGGCCATCCAATCTAACGCCGGGCAAGGCTTTGAGCTGGCCGTCATCAGCGGTGCCGTCGTCGGTGGTGTGAGCATCTTGGGCGGGACCGGCACGGTGATCGGTGCGTTGCTCGGCTCGCTGCTCATCAGCCTCATCGGCACGGCGTCTATCTTCCTGAAGGTATCGCCGTTCTGGCTACAGGCCGTGCAGGGTGGATTGATCTTGTTGACCGTGTTGGTGGACGTGGTTCGACGGAGGCGCCGGGCATGACCGAGACCACAATCGCAGCGCCGGAGCGCAGCCGGCGCGCCAATCTGTTGCGCACTCAAGAGGGGGTGCTGTTCGTCGTCCTGGTCGCGATCATCATCGGCCTGTCGTTGCTCTCCGATCGCTTCCTTACGGTGAACAACCTGCTCAACCAGACGCGCCTGTTCACCGAGACGGCGCTGCTGGCGCTGCCGATGACGCTGATCATCATCAGCGGCGGCATAGATCTGTCCGTCGGCTCGATGCTGGCGTGGAGCGCGGTGATGCTCGGCTTCTCCTGGCAGTTGGTCGGCCTGCCGCTGCCGCTGGCCGTGCTGATCTGCCTGCTTACCGGCCTGCTTGGTGGGGTAATCAACGGCCTGCTGATTGCCTATGTGCGGGTGCCGCCGTTGATTGCCACGCTGGCGACGCTGGCGATCTACCGCGGCTTTTCGTTCGGCATCAGCCAGGCGCGCTCAGCGCGTGGCTTTCCCGAGGAATTCGCCTTCTGGGGGCAGGGACAGGTCGGCCCCTTCCCCACCCAATTCGTCATCCTCGTCGTGCTGATCGTGATAGCGCACCTGGTGCTCTCGCGCACGGGCTTCGGGCGATGGGTGTATGCGATCGGGAATAACGAAGTTGCTGCACGCTACTCGGGTATTCCGGTTGAGCGGGTGAAATTCACGCTGTATGCGGCGAGCGGGCTGATGGCCGGTTTGGCTGCTTTCATCTTCACCTCGCGCGTCACCACCACGCGCGCCGATGCGGCGACCGGCCTCGAGCTGGACGTGATCGCTGCCGTCGTGCTCGGCGGCACCAGCATCTTCGGCGGCAGCGGCAGCATCATCGGCACGGTGCTGGGCTTGCTCATCATCACGCTGCTGCGCAACGGATTGCTGCTCACCGGCGTCAAGGGTGATGCCACGTTCATGGTGATCGGCCTGGTGCTGATCCTGGCCGTGCTGATCAACAACCTCGTGAGGAGGAGGTGATGTGTATCGAAGAGATGAGCGGTGAGAGTCGTTTGCGCGAGTCCGTGTGGAGCGCCGCGTCTTCGCTCCATTTTGCTAGTGAACTCTTTCAGTAACTGCCAGTAACAGGAGGAGTACTTCCATGAAGAAAACCCTATTTACTCGTTCGTTGTCGTTGCTCGCTTTGACCGGCGTGCTACTGGCCGCGTGTGCTGCGCCGCCGCCCGCCGCACAACCGGCTGCACCCGCGCAGCCGCAGCCCGCGGCCGAGAGCCAGTTGCCTGCCGGTTGGAAGGCCGGCATCCCGAAGAACCCGCCGGACCGCAAGGGCAAAAAGCTGGTCATCCGCGACGTGCCCAAGCTGATCGGCATCGGCTACTTCGCCGCCACGACGAAGGGCATGGAGGAGGCCGCCAAGGAACTCGGCAACATTGACTTCAAGACCGACGCGCCGACCGAGGCCAAGATCGAGAAGCAGATCGAGTTCATTGACAACTTCATCACGCAGGGCGTGGACGTGATCCTCTTCGCGTCCAACGATCCTGTGGCCATCGCCCCGGTGCTGAAGAAGGCGCTCGACCAAGGCATCCTCGTTGTTGGCTACGACGCCGACGCGCAGGAGGACGCCCGCCAGTTCTTCGTCAACCAGGCGACCTTCGAGGCCATCGGCCAGGCGCTGATCGAGGACATGGTCTCGCAGGTGGGTGAGGAGGCCGAAGTGGCCATCGTCACCAGCTCGCTGACTGCGCCCAACCAGAACCGATGGATCGAGGAGATGAAGAAGTACGCCTCGTCCAAGTACCCCAAGCTCAACATCGTCACCATCCTGCCATCGGAGGAAGATCAGCAACTGGCTTTCAAGGCGACCCAGGACATCATGAAGACCTATCCGAACGTCAAGGGCGTCTTCGGCCTGTCCTCGGTGGCCTTCCCCGGCGCAGCGGATGCGGTGAAGCAGGCCGGCAAGTGCGGCCAGATCGCCGTGGTCGGCCTCTCCACGCCGAACCAGATGCGCCCGTTCGTCAAGGAGGGCTGCGTCAAGAGTGTGGTGTTGTGGAACCCAATTGACCTCGGCTATGCTGCGGTGTACGCTGCGCGGGCGATTGCCGATGGCGAGTTGAAGCCCGGCGACACCGTGCTCAAGGCCGGCCGGCTTGGCGAGCTGAAGATCAACGGCAGCGAAATTCTGCTCGGCCCGCCGTTCATCTTCAACAAGGACAACATTGACAACTTCGACTTCTAGGAGTCAAGGGCAAACCGTCGCACGGTAGCACGGACTCTGTTCCGTGCCCGTGCGCGTCGGCGCGCTGCAGAGAGCGCGCTCTACTGCATGCGTCCCCGACAGGTCAGACCGCTCACAGCGGTCTGACCTGTTTTTGCGCCCTGCCCCACCCCACGCTTAAACTCGACGTATGCCAGAACAATTCGACTTCATCACGCTCGGCGAGACGATGGTGCGGCTGTCGCCGCCGGGCTTCCAGCGTATCGCCCAGACCCAATCGTTCGACTTTCAGATCGGCGGCGCAGAATCGAACACCGCGATCAACCTGGCCTGGCTGGGCTTCAAGACAGCTTGGCTCTCGCGCATGCCGGACAACGCGTTGGGCCGCAAGGTCGTCTCGATGATTGCTTCGCATGGGGTAGACACATCCGGCGTGCGCTTCGTCCCCGGCGAGCGCGTCGGCGTGTATTTCATCGAGCTGGCGACGCCGCCGCGCCCCAACCGCGTGATCTACGACCGGGCCGGCTCGGCGGCCAGCCGCATGACCACCGCCGATGTGGACTTCGACCGCATCGCGCAGTCACGTTGGCTGCACATGACCGGCATCACGCCGGCGCTGAGCGTATCGTGCTTGGCGATGACGGCAGATGTATTGCGCTTCGCGCGCGAGCGCGGCATTACCGTGTCGTTCGACGTGAACTATCGCGCGCTGCTGTGGCCGGCGCAGGAAGCCGGGCGCGCGCTCGCGCCGCTGATGCCGCTGTGCCACTACGTCTTCGTGGCGCATCGCGATGCCGTGGCGCTGTTCGGCGCGCCGGAGGAGCCGCACGAGGCCGCCGAGGCGCTGCAGCGGCGCTTTGGCTGTGACACCTTGGTGATGACGATCGGCGAAGCCGGCGCCATCGCCCAGACGCAATCGCAGCAGGTCGAGGCGCCGCAAGCGTTCAAAGCGTCGCAAATTGTGGATCGCATCGGCGCAGGCGATGCATTCGACGCCGGATTTATGGCAGCGCAGCGCTGGGGATTATCGCTAGAGGCATCGTTGCAGTATGGTAACGCGATGAGCGCGCTCAAGCTGACCATCCCCGGCGACTTGGCGCTGTTCGGCAAAGACGAAGTGGACCAGCTCATCAGCGGGTTTGCACGCGCCAGTGTGCGCTGAACTTATGGCTCGTCCGATGCACAAGTGGGTGACTGTGGAGGTTGCCCACTTGATCGTTTTGGCCGGCAAACCTGCCCATTTGATTTCATCTATTGTGGATGGAGCATTCACTGTCTCTGTGGTCTTTACGTTTTGCGTATGACGTGTGGTATGCCGGTCGTCTTGGTCGTTCGTCAGCCAAACGTCATGCGACGCGCAAGCATGCTTGAGCACAATCTTAAACGCCCATGAACAGACGAGACTTCCTCAAGGGCTGCGCCGGCTTCGCCGCTGCAGCCGCGCTGCGCGGCTTCGGGATTACCAACCTGCTCTTCGACTCGCAGGTTGCGCGCGCGCAGAGCGATGAGCCGCAGCCCGATATGTTGCCGCAGTCGCCGGCCCAGCCGCCCAACAACCGCGACTTGCTTGTGCTCGTGTTCGTGCGCGGGGGGCTGGATGGCTTGAACCTGGTCGTGCCGTTCAACACGAGCGAGGATGACCGGCGCCGCTACTACAACACGCTCCGGCCGACGATGAATATCCCTCCGCCGAATTCCAGTGCGGCGCGTAAGGCGATTGACCTGAACAGCAAGTTCGCCCTGCATCCCGATGCTGCACGGGGCATCCCCGGCGTGAACGTGCCCAATCCGCACCCCAGCGATACGGGAGGCTTGTTCAAGCTCTTCCAAGATGGCGACTTGGCCATTGTGGATGCGTGCGGCTCGCCGGACATCACGGGCTCGCATTTCGATACCGAGCTGTATGTGGACCTGGGCGGCAAGAACAACTCCGGTGGCTGGGTGGCGCGCTACCTCGATGCTGCCGGTGAACCGAACGACGCGCTGGCTGTCTCGCCGCAGTGGGGCATCTCTCCGTCGCTGCTCTCGCCGACGGGGCGCAGTGCCATTGCCGTGCCCGACCCTAGAGAGTTCGGCCCACAG
Organism: Candidatus Roseilinea sp.; assembly: GCA_025055235.1. Classification (GTDB taxonomy): domain Bacteria; phylum Chloroflexota; class Anaerolineae; order J036; family Brachytrichaceae; genus JAAFGM01. The sequence goes on from JANWYN010000145.1 coordinate 21,251, forward strand.
TGGAAGACGGCGCAGTGGTGGATACCGCCCGAGACGCGCAACGCGCTTCTCTCGGCGCAGCGCGCCATCCTGCAGCAGATGTACCAGCGCGGCAGCGACTTTGTGGAGGTAGTCGGCCAGCAGGCGCTGCAGGGCTACGATATGCTGCGCAACGTCTTCGAGACGACCTATACGCCGTCGGCGGAATACCTCACCAGCAGCAGCCACGTGTTGGACTACGGCCACTTCGGCAACTCGATGAAGACGATCGCTCAGATCGCCAAGGCTTCGATCGCCAACCCGTTGCGCGTGGCGACGGTGGATGTGGGCGGCGGCTACGACACGCACGACAACCAGGGCACGGTGGACTGGAATGGCAATTCGCGCTTCCCGAAGCTCATCACCAACCTGGCTAACAACATCAAGGCCTTCTGCGACGACATGAACGCCGACCCGCAGTGGCGTGGGCGCTTCGTCGTGATTGTGCTGAGCGAATTCGGGCGCGTGCTGTACCAGAATGACAGCGCCGGCTGCGACCATGGCAACGGCAACGTGATGCTCGTGGTCGGCAGTGGACGACCCTTCGGCAAGCCCAACATCAACGGCGGGCAGATCTACGGCGAGTGGCCAGGCTTGAAGCACTTCGGCTTCAACGATGGACTGCACATCACGACGGACTACCGCCGCGTGATCGCCGATGTGCTGATCGGCCGGATGGGTGTCGCTGCCCAAAAGATCAACGAAGTGATCTTCCCGGGATTCAACTTCACCGGCGGCATGGGGATTGCGGTTCCGAGGTGAGGCGGGGGCGATGGTCGAACGAGTCATCCTTCGACTTGTGCTTACATCGTTGATCTGTGTTGTGGGGGGATCGGCCGTGCCGACGTCGGCGCAGGATGCCGCGCCGCAAGCGGTTGTGGCGCGTACTTGGTCGGCGGCCAAGCCGATCATCGTCGAGAGCACGCCGGCATTGCAGAGTGCGCCGGCTATCGGCATAAGCGGTGATGTTGCTTTCGTCGCGTGGACCGATTCGCGCAACGCAATACCGGATATCTATGCTGCGCGCCTGGTCAACGGCAGCAAGGTTGCAGAATCGCGGGTGACGAACCTTGGCCCGCATTTCGAAGCGCTGCGTGCGCACGGCGCATCCGTGTTCGTAGAGCCAAGCGGGCGTGCCTTCATCACCTACTCCGACGGCAAGAACATCTTCTTGGCGCGCTATGACGTGAGCGCCGGCCGGTGGCTCTCGCACACGCAGGTGACCAGCGGTCTCAACGAGTGGCATCAGATCGCTCGTCACCCGCAGATCGCCGGCGATGGTGCGGGCAATTTGGTCATCGTCTGGGAAGACTTCCGCAACGTCACAGATGAGTCCAATAGCAAGGGCAGCGATATCTATGCCGAGACGTGCAACGGCAATACGATGACCTGTGCCTTCCCGAACGTCAAGGTTAACGGCGATAGCAGCCGGGGCGACCAGCACCGGCCGAAGGTGGCGCGCAACGGCAACACCGTCGTTGTTGTGTGGGAAGATGAGCGCGAGCGTGGACCGGAGTTCCCGCGTGTCTATGCGAGCTTCAGCTACGATGGCGGGCAGAGCTGGTCGGCCAACGCCCGCGTGAGCCGCAGCCTGAGCGGTGACGCCAGTCCTTCTAGCCGGGACGCGGCGACTAACCCTGCGGTGGCGATTGCGCCCGACGGCGGCATCTACGTAGTCTGGGAGCATCATGCCGGCTCGGCCACTGCGCCGGCGGATATTTATGCTGCGCGCTGGACCGGGAGCATTTGGGACATCCCACAGCGTGTGGACGGTGCGCCGGTGCGGGTGCGTTCGGTCAACCCCGCTATTGCGGCGGGCGGCGCTGGTGTCTATGTCGCCTGGCAGGACTATCGTAACGGGCCGGCGAACCCGGATATCTATTCGGCGCGTTGGAGCGGAAGCACATGGGTGGAGATTCCTGCGGTCGTTCACGCTCGCATGCAGGTCGCGCCGGCATTGGCTGCTAGTGGCGGCGCAGTTCACCTGGTTTGGCAGGACGATCGCAGCGGAGATAGCGATGTGTTCATGGCGAACTGGAATGGCAGCGGGTGGGGTGGTGCTATTCAGCTCAACATGAACGCTGCGCGTGAGCCCTATCAGATGCGGCCGGTTCTTGTGAGCGACGGTGGAACGACGTATGCGGCGATGCTCGATCAACGTGGTGGTTATAAGCAGATTTGGCTAGCGCGGCTGTCGCCCTTATCTACGGACTGGGCCTTGATGTTGCCCTTCCCTACGCATGCTGCTCGTGGTGGCGATGTGAGCAGCTTGGATGGCCTTTCGCTGGCCGTGGCTGGTGGGCGGTTGCATGCTGCTTGGAGTGAGTACGTTTGGCCACATGGGAGACAGATCCACTACAATGCCTATGCGAATAATGGGTGGGCCGATCCGATCCGGCTGACCGGCAGCGAAAGCGACACCCGCGAACGTCATGCCCCTGTCATCGCCGCCAATAGCAACGCAGTCGCTGCCGCGTGGAGTTATCGGGACAACGCCGGCCAGGTGCAGCTCTATGCCTCGTGGAATACCGGCAACGGCTGGAGCACGCCCGTCCCCGTGCTGCAACAAACCTTCGCCGGCTGGTTCATACGCTCCGCCATCGCGCTGGACGCGAACGGCAACCTCGTGATCGTCTGGACGCAAGAGGGCGCCAACGGCAGAGACCGGCTGATGGCCGCCCGGCGCAACATCTACAGCGGCGGTTGGAGCTACGCCCAGATCAGCCCGAACGTGAACTCGGACTGGTGCGGCCAGCGCTACCCACAACTCCAGGCCGACTCGGCCAATCGCCTGCACATCGTCTGGTCGGGCTGCGCGCTGCGCAATCCGCCCAACGCCTGGCCACACGACTCATACATCTTCTACGCCACGTCGAGCGACGGCGGCACGACGTGGAGCACGCCACTGCGCGTCGGGCTAACGGTAGCACAGAACGATTCGGCCTATCACAACGACACATCCAGCCGCCCCGCGTTGGCCGTCGGCACGAACGGCGAGGTCATGGTGCTCTACCCGAGCCGGATCGGCGGCGCGTACAGCTTCTACGCAGCGATCATCAAAGATGGCGCCGTCACTGCAACCACCGCGCTGGGCGACAACAGCACGGCCTGGGCGCGGCCGGACATGTACTTCGGCGAGTGGTACGACGGCGATAGCGCCGGCGCCGTCGCCTTCGACCCGCTCGGCCAACGCTACATCGTAGCCTTCCCCGACCGGCGCAACGGCCGCTCGCCGCGCATCTACACCGCCATCTACGGCGACACGACCGTCACGCTCACGCCGCGCATGATGATTCCCATGGTGAGACGATGAACGCGATGAACCCTGCGACGCCACCCGGCGCTGCGCCCTCGCTGGCGCGGCTGGCCTACAACCGGATGTGCTTCGGCCCACGCCCGGAAGACATCGCGGCGATGGGCAACTTCGACCTTACGTCGTTCGTGGATCAGCAACTGAACTACGAAGCCATTGACGACTCGGCCTGCGAGGCCTACATCGCCAGCCTCAGCCGCACCGACCCCCAGGGCACCACCGTGCCTCCGACCAACGCCACGCTCGCCGAGATTGAGCAATACCGCGCTGCTAACCGCGCCGCCAACGGTTGGCCAAACACCAACCTGCAGCGCTACCTATGGACGACGACCTACGCGCGCGCGCTGCTGAGCAAGCGCCAACTCTTCGAGGTGATGGTGGACTTCTGGACGAACCACCTGCAGACGAACTTCCAGAGCCACCTGAAGTACTGGGAAGATCACCACGTCATCCGGCAGCATGCGCTGGGCAACTTTCGCGACCTGATCGGCGCGAGTGCGAAGAGCCCGAGCATGCTCTACTTCCTCAGCAATACCTATAGCGACGGCAACAACCCGAACGAGAACTACGCCCGCGAGCTGATGGAGTTGCATACGGTGGGCAGCTACAGCTACGTGCCCGGGCCGGACTATCTGAAGAAGCCGAATTACACCGAGGAAGACGTGCATGCCGCAGCACAGATCTTGAGCGGTTGGACTACGATGGGCACGCCCAACGACGAGTTCCGCTTCAACGACGGGCGGTCATGGCCGTCGCACCATTGGTTGGAGAAGCGGCTTTGGCTGGGCAACGACAACTACTACCACTTCCCCTACGGCGGCATCGAGCAAGGCGAGATGCTGCTGGATATCCTGGCAGCGCATCCCAGCACCGCCTACTTCATCTCGTTCAAGCTGTGCCGGCGCTTCATCAGCGACTTCCCTAACGAATTTTGCCCGGACGCAGTGGAGGCCGGCGCGCAGGCGTTCATCGCCTCGCAGGGCGACATCCGCACGACGCTGCGCGCCATCCTGCTGCATCCCAAGTTCGCCGCAAGCTGGGGGCAGAAGGTGAAGCGCCCATTCGAGTTCTTCATCTCCACCATGCGCGCCATGGGGCTGACGACGATGATCAACTTCCTGCCGGACGACTGGAGCGATCCGCTCGGCGCGCGCTTCTTCGAGGGGCAGATCGAGATGTTGGGCCAAAAGCTGTTCGAGTTCCCCGCGCCGACCGGCCTGCCCGACGTGCGCATCGCGTGGTGGAACACCAACCAGGTCTTCGGGCGCTGGACAATGGCGAACGCGCTGGTCAACCGTTTCTTCGGCAGCCAGACGCAAACCAACAGCGCGCCGGCCAACGCAGCGCTAGATGCGCTGATCGGCGGGCCGACAACGGCGACGCAAGCCGTGGACCGGCTGATCGAGCGCTTCATCGGGCGAGCGATTGACGCCGCCGATCGGTCGGCACTGATCAACTACTTGGGGAGCAACAACCCCAACGCTATGGTCAGCAGCACCACGCCGACGCTTAGGCCGACGGTAGGCATCATCGCCGCATCGCCCTACGCGCAGTGGCGCTAGCCGAAGCGGCGACGGATGCTATGGCTGATACAGCATAGGTATGTCTGTTGTCTCCAGGAGCGCCCAAAGCGCTTAGAGCGCGTTAGGTGCTGGAATGTCCGCCCCTGTGAGCAAAGACATTCTGCAGTAATGTGCAATCCGTGTGATAGCCGCAGGCTTCACACCTGCGGCCCGAGCGTGCTCACCACCCGGAATCCAAAGACGCTTTCACAGGGTTTACCGAGGCAAAAAAAGGCGAACGGTAGGGCGCGGACGCCGTTCCGCGCCGGTGACGCTAACATGTGTGTTCCCTGGGTTGGCAGCACCCTTGGCGGAAAGTGAGCGCAGTGCCGACTCTCTTACTGTGCAAGCACCGACGCGCGCCGCAACCCACGCGCTCCTGAGCGCTGCGCTGATCGCGGCCGGCATCCTCACGCCAGGACGCCCGGCAGCAGCGCAGCCACGCATGCGCATCGAGGCCCTGCGGGCCAACGCAGACCGCGTCGGCCTATACGAGAAGTTCGAGCTCACGTTCCGCATCAGCGGGTCGGTCGCTACGAATCCCTACTTCCCATACGACCCTGCGCCCCCGCCCGGCGTGCCGGCCGGCGTAGGCATCACGGTCGAGGGATTATTCAGCCCGGACAACTGGGCGACGACCATCGCGCAGCCCGGCTTCCTCTACCAAGCCTACGAACGGCGATGCATCGGCGGCGATCCGGCGAACGGCTGCGAAGATCGGGAATGGCTCTACCCGCAAGGCGAGCCGGTGTGGAAGGTGCGCTTTGCGCCGCAGCGGGCAGGGCTGTGGCGCTACCGCGTGCGCGCGACGGACGCCTCCGGCGCGGTGCAAAGCCGCGAGGGCACGTTCATCGTGACTGCATCCACCGCGCCGCACAACCACGGCTTCGTGCGCATCAGCCCGACCGACCGCGGCTACTTCGAGTATTCGGATGGCACGCCCTTCATCGGCGTCGGCCATGGCGAGGGCTTCGCCGGCGCTTACCACGCGGATGCCGTGATGCAGCGCCTCGCCACCGGCCGCGTGAACTTCGTGCGCGTGTGGATGTCCGGCGCGAGCATCTACATGGCGCCGTGGAATCCGTGGCACTCGCACCACTTGCCCGGCGAAGGCGGCTACTTCAACGCTTCGAGCCTCACCTACACACACGCCTACTCCGGCCACCTCGTGTCGCTGCGCCTGTGGGATTACTCTGACCCCGGGATGGACGGCCGGCGGAATCCCTGCATGTTCCAGGGCTTCACCGACAACATCGCCGTGCGCCCCGGCACGACATACCAACTGAGCATCCGCGCCAAGACGATCAACGTGAGCGGCCCACGCGACGCCAACTATCCGCGCTATGGGCTCACCGTACGCCGAGGAGGCTGGCTGGGCGAGCGCTGCGCCGAGCCCGCAGCGACCGAACCGGCGTCCACACGGCTGCTGGGCTACATCAACGGCTCGACGCCCGGCTGGATCACGATCACTGCGATGTTCACCACTCAGCCGGATGAATTCTTCCTGGACAACCTCTACCTGATCCTGGAGAATACAACTGGCGGCCAAGCGTTTGTAGACGAAGTTTCGATCCGCGAACTGGCCGGTGGCAAGCCGAGCGGCCCAGAAGTGCTGCGCAAACATCGCTTCGCCTACCACCTCTACTTCGACCAGAAACCCTCTTGGCTGTGGGATCACTACTTCGAGGCGGCAGAGGCACACGGCGTGACCATCCGGCCGGTGGTGCTGGAGAAGAACGACTGGATCGCCAACCACATTGACGCCGGCGGCAAACCGGTAGGCAGCTACTACGAACTAGACAACAATCGTTTCTACGCCGCGCCCAACACCGCCGTGCGTCGCTTCCACGAGTACTTCTGGCGCTATCTCATCGCTCGCTGGGGCTACTCGCGCGCGGTGCATTCCTGGGAACTGTTGAACGAAGGCGATCCGTTCAACGGCAATCACTACGCCCAAGCCAACGCCTTCGGCGAGTTCATGCACACGCACGATGTGCACCCGCACTTGGTGACGACTTCGCACTGGCACAGCTTCCCGGTCGCCGAGTTCTGGGGCAACTCGGCCTACCCGCATGTGGACTACGCCGACATTCACGCCTACGCCTGCTGCGGCGCCGTCGTAGCCGGCTGGGCGCAGAACATCGGCGAACCGCTGAGCTTCGAGCGCCGGCCTGCCTACGTGGCCGGCGGTCAGGGTCACTCGGTGCGCATCCCCGGCAACGTGCAATTCAACAACGCAGGCAGCACGCCGCGCTGGCTCACGATCCGCGGGCGAGGCGAATGGGTGATCCGCTACCAGATGAAGGCCGAGGGCTTCACCGGCCAATGTCCCTACGGCGCACCGGCGGCTATGGCCGGGCCGCGGCTGCTGTGGATTCTCGAAGACCGTGCCAACGTGGTCCCCGCTGCGCCGTCGGGCCAAAACTTCGTGTGCTCCGCGCCGGCCGGCACCTACGACTGGCGCACGTTCGACAGCCGCTATGCTGCGGACGGAAAGCCGGCGCCGCTCGACGCGCGCCTGATCATCACCGACGACGAAGCACACGCGCTGACAATCTTCTTCCAGAACAGCTTCGGCACCGGCGGCAACGCCTGGATTGACAACGTCGAACTAGTCGCCCCTGATGGCCGCCGAGTGGACATCAACGGCGAATTCGACCTAACGCGCCTGGATCACGACAGCGCGCAGCTCACCGCGGCCTACAGCTTAGCGATCGGCGGGCGTGCCCCATCCGGCCCGGGCAAACCGGTTACACGCGGCGAGGTGGCGATCGGCGACGAGCGCGACTACCGCGGCGACCGCGAGCACGACCAGAGCCGAGACACACAGGGCGTGTGGCTGCACAACTTCATTTGGGGCCAGATTAACCCAGGCGGCCTATACGAGCTCTACTGGGACTCGGAGAACATTCGCCGCCACGACCTGTACTACCACTTCAAGGCGTTTCGCGATTTCATGGACGGCATTCCGCTGACGAACGGCCGCTATGCCGATGCGCAAGCGACGGCGTCGCATCCCGATTTGCGCGTCCTCGGACAGGTGGATCGCGTCGCGCGGCGCGGGCATGTGTGGATTCACAACCGCCAGCACACCTGGCGCAACGTCGTGGACGGCGTGGCCGTGAAACCGATCGCCGGCTCGATCAACATCCCGAACTTGGCGCCGGGCACCTATCGCGTCATCTGGTGGGACACTTGGCAGGGCCGGCCAGCCTTGACGCAGACGCTGACCACATCAGGGCGCGACTTAGTCGTCCCGCTGCCTGAGCCGTTGCACAACGACATCGCGCTACGATTCGAACCCATCAGCAAATGAAAACTTCATCAGCAGCGATCACCGCCATCTTCTTCGACCTAGGCGGCGTGCTCGTGCGCACGACCGACCTCGAGCCGCGCCGCAAATGGGAGCAGCGCTTCGGGATGCGCGACTGGGCGCTGCAAGACCTTTTCTTCAACAGCCCGGTCGGGCAAGCTGCCCAGATCGGCCGGGCGACGACGGCCGACGCTTGGGCGCACGTCGCTGCAACGCTCGGCCTTAGCGCCGAGGAATTGAGCCAGCTTCAGGCAGACTTCTGGCGCGGCGACACGTTTGACGAGTCACTGCTGGCGTTGGTGCGGTCGTTACACGTGCGTTACAAGACCGGGCTGATCAGCAATGCTATGCCGGACGCGCGAGCGATGTATGCGAGCAGACTCAACGGCGACCTGTTCGACATCCTCGTGTTCAGTGGCGAGGAAGGCGTAAAGAAGCCCGATCCGGAGATCTTCCGGCGCGCGCTGGCGCGATTGGCCGTGCGACCAGAAGAGAGCATCTTCGTGGACGACATGCCGGAGAACGTGGTCGCAGCCCAGGCGCTGGGCATGCACGGCGTTCATTTCACATCTAGCACTGACCTGCGCCGCGCTTTGGCGCAGTTGACAGGATTCACAGAATCGGCAGGATTGGCACAACCGCAGGAGCGGTATACTGCCGCGCGGCGTCCTGAGGGGGACGCGCGTTCGACCTAACAACCTACGGAGCCCAAGCCATGCAAGAACCGAACACTGCAGCACGTCCCTTTTCGACGCTCCGGCTGTTCTTCACCGGGATCGTGATGGGCATCGCCGACCTCATCCCCGGCGTATCGGGCGGAACGATGGCCTTCATCATGGGCATCTACGAACACCTGCTGTCCGCGATCAAGTCGTTCAACCTTCAAGTGCTCCGGCTCGTGGTGCAAGGCCGCTGGCGTGCAGCGCTGAGTTCCATCCCATGGAGCTTTCTCATCCCCCTGGGCGCCGGGATCGGCGCAGCGATACTCGGGATGGCGCGGCTGATGCGCTATCTGCTGGAATATCACACGGTATACCTCTTTGCCTTCTTCTTCGGCCTGATCATCGCCTCCATCATCGCGGTAGGTGCCACCGTCCGCTGGACGCGCGGCGCCCTGGCGGCGTTGGCCGGCGGCACGATAGCTGCCTACTTCATCGTTGGGCTGGTGCCGCTGAAGATGCCGCACGACCCGATCACGCTCTTCTTCAGCGGCGCGCTGGCGATCATGGCCATGATTCTGCCCGGTATCTCAGGGTCGTTCATCCTGCTCATCCTAGGTCAGTATGCCTACGTGCTCGAAGCCGTGGCCGACCTGAACCTGATCGCTATCATCCCCGTTGCCCTTGGGATCGTGGTGGGGTTGGTGAGTTTCGTGCGCTTGCTGAGCTGGCTGCTGCGGAACTACCACAACATCGCCGTGGCGGTGCTCATGGGGTTCATGGTCGGCTCGCTGCGCAAGATCTGGCCGTGGAAAGAAGTGATCGAGACGACATTGGATCGCCACGGCAAGCCCATCCCCATTCGTGAGCAGAACATCTTGCCCGACTTCGCCGCGCCGGAGTTCTGGGTCGCGCTGGCGATCGCGGTCGTTGGGTTCTTCCTGTTGAGCGTGATTGACCACATGCAGACCGGCGCGAACCCGGTGATGCGCCGGCTGGGCTGGGAGCGGCGCCCCAGGCAACCCCAGCAGCAGGACTGGCAAGTGACGAGCTAACCGCCTTGACAAAGGCCAGCGCATGTAGTACTTTGCTCGCAGATGAAACGTTTCACTTGCACAGGGTTGCGTTTTATCCGCTCCGGTTAAACGTTTCAATTCACCTGCGCCGATTACCGCTCACGTATGCGGAGACGGCGCTAAAAGGAGGCGCGCTATCGAACGAAGGCTCAAATGATGCATTGATTTGAATTCCGCCCGTTTGGACGAGTTATTCCTGAATCAAAAGCTCACGAGGAGGCGAACCATGCAGTTAAGACCTTCTTTCCTCAGGCCGACATTGGCCTTGATGTTGACGACCGCCATTACTGCTTGTGCTGTGCCGCAACCGGCCGCGCCGACGACGCCACCCGTTGAACAACCTGCCGCGACACAACCGGCAGCACCTGCTCAACCCACCGCACCACCTGCTGAACAACCGACTGCTGCGCCGGCAGCCGAGCGCATTACCCTCCGCTACGCCAACTGGAACCTCGGCACGGAAGAAGAGAACAACCTCCAGCGCCAGTTGGTGAAGGCCTATATGGAGTTGAACCCCAACGTCACCATCGAGTTCGTGGACATGTCTGGAGAAGGGCGCTGGGATGAGAAGCTGACCAGCTACGCGGCGAAGGGTGCATTGCCGGATGTCTTCATGGCAGACAACACACCGCTCTACGTCAAGAACGGCTGGACGGCGGACCTGACCGACCTGGTCAAAGACGATCCTGATTGGAAAGATGTGCCGCAGGTCCTGAAGGACGCGGTGACTTACAACGGCAGAGTGTTGGGCCTGCCCGTGGCGCACTTCGTCATGGGCTACTTCGTCAACAAGGATCTGTTCGAAGCCGCCAACCTCGACGCGCCGGAGTACGGCGTTTCGGTGGAGGACTTTTTCAAGGCGGTGACAGCGGTCCACAACCCGCAGAAGGCCGTCGTCGGGCTGGATGAGCTCGAGCCGATCATGGGCTGGTATCCGAACACGCAGGACGGCCGGCTCGGCTGGTTTAGCTTCGACGGCGAGAAGATGAATTACAACTCCGCTGCCTTCAAAGCAGCCGTCGCCAAGGCCGGCGAGATGTTGCCCTATAGTTGGGCAGGGCTGAGCGAGGCGCAGAAGGCGAACTTCAAGTCCACCGAGAGCTGGATGTTCCTGAATAATGAGTTCGCCGTGCGCTGGGACGGCGGATGGTCCATCCCCGGCTACTCGCAAAACGCGCCGTTCGACTGGGACTTCATCGGCATTCCGGGCGGCAAACAAGCGCTGGTGGCCGACATCGTCGTGATCTCCAAGGCGACGCCAAACCTCAAGGCCGCCTATGACTTCGCCAAGTGGATGGGCTTCTCGAAGGCCGCTTACGCCAAGGAAGTCGAGCTGGCCAGAGCTGCCGGCCAGGTGCCCACCAAGATGCCGGTTTCGGTGGATGAGCAGTCCATCGAACTCTATATGTCCTTCATCAAGGACAAGCCCGGCATCCGCAAGGCGATGGCCAACCTCGACAACAGCGTGCTCGAATCGCTGGCGAAGATCGTGCCGGGTTACATCAACGCGCGCTGGGAGGGCAAGCCCGGCATTGACATCGGCGATGACAAGGACGTGAACATGTGGTACATGTTCAACTTCGCCAACTCCGGCCGGTTCAAGTACGAGGACTATGCGCCCAAACTGGAGGAATTCGCCAACAAGATCCTGAGCGAAGCCCGCGCCGAACTCGGCAAATGATCGCCCTGGGGAGCGCCAGACTTCACCGGCGCTCCCCGATTTGCCGCTACACTCTGCGCATGCGCCCGAGACTCGCGCAGCAAGTGCTGTTGAAGGTCTGCGGCCGGTGGCTGATGCGCAGTATCGCTTGTCTGGCGATGCTGGCCGCCGCGCTGCCGGCGCATGCGTTGGGACAGGCAGACGCACCTTCGGCCGCGCCATCGCCGCTGGTCATCGAAGTCGCCGCCAGCAGCTTTGGCCTGCCGCCGGCCGGGGACGCAGTTGCCCGCCTGCATCCCAAGCCCAGCGTGCTGCTGCAACAGGGCGACCGCGTAAGCTTTCGCGTCACCGTTCCGGAGTCCGGCGACTACACGATCAGCTTCGACGCAGCCAGCGCGCCACTGAAGATGAACGCGCCGGAGGGCGCGTTGCAAATAGACGGCGCATTTCCGGTCGGCGACCTGCGGCGAATCCTCTTTCCGGCTTTCTACCAGAACAGCGCGAATGCCTTCCCCAAAGATCGCTACGGCAACGACGCGCTCATCCGCCAGGAGCGCCGCGTGCAGTGGTCGCGCGTCGAAGCGCGCGATGTCAACTTCAGCCAGCCCTATCCGTTGAGGATTCCGCTGACGGCGGGCGAGCATCGCTTCGAGTTCACGCTCACGAAGGGCGTACTGTATCTGAGCAGCATCTACCTCTCGCGATTCGCGCCTTATCCCACCTATCGCGCGTATTTGGCAGCGCAATCGGCGCCGGACGCCCGCGATGCGCTCATTACGCTGGAGGCCGAGTTCCCAAGTTACAAGAACGATACAGCCGTCCGACCGATCAGCAATCGCAGCCTGAAGGTGACGCCGTACGACACCTATCGCCTGCGGCTGAACGCGCTGGGCGGCGAAAGCTGGCAAAAGAGCGGCAGCGCGGTGTACTACGTCTTCGATGCGCCGGCGGATGGCCTGTATGCCATCACCTTCCACGCGCTGCAGAACACACGCAACAACTTCACCGTCTTCCGGCGCATCACTGTGAACGGCGCGACGCCCTTTGCCGAGCTGAACGCCGTGCCGTTCGCTTACACGCCGGATTGGACGCACGTCACGCCGGGCGGCGAGACGCCCTACAAGATCTTCTTGCGCCGTGGACAGAACGTGCTGGGCATTGAGGCGACCAATTCGCCTTACCTGCCCGCGATCCAGACGATCCAGCAAGCACTGCTGGACATCAACGCGCTCGCGCTGGAGATCAAAAAGCTGACCGGCAACCAAGTTGATCCATTCAAGGAGTGGGTGATCTCCGATTACATCCCCGACATCCGCGCGCGCTTAGATGCCATTCGCCGCAACCTGATCGCCGACAAGCAGATTTTGCTCGACGCCAATCAAGGTCGCCCTTCGCCGGAGGTGCTGACCTACCAGATGGCGATTGATAACCTGTCGTTCCTGTTGCAAGACCCGGACAAGATTCCGGTGCACATGGGGCGATTCTCCGAAGGGCCGGGCTCGGCAGCGCAGTTGCTCGGCTCGCTGCTCCCGCTATTGCAGCACCAGCCGTTGGCGCTGGACAAGATCTTCATTCACGCGCCCGATGTGCGTCCGCCGCCGGCCGATGCGCCGCTGCATCTTGCGTTGATCGAGGACGCGAAGCGTTTCCTGCGCTCCTTCCAACCCGACCCGTATCAGTCCATCGGCGCGCGCGCCGATGAGCTGGAAGTGTGGGTCAATCGCCCGCGGCAATATGTGGACTTGTTGCAGCTCATGGCCGACGAGTCCTTCACCCCGCAGACCGGCATTCGGGTGAAATTCTCGCTCATGCCGGATGAGTCGAAGCTGGTGTTGGCCAACGCCGCCGGCATCCAGCCCGATGTGGCGCTGGGCGTGAGCACCCACATCCCGTACGAGCTGGCCATCCGCAATGCGCTGTATGACCTGCGCAAATTCGAGGACTTCGACGCCTTCATCCGCATCTACACGCCCGGCGCGCTGCTCAGCTACATCATCAACGACTCGGTCTATGCCATTCCCGAGACGCAGGATTTTTGGGTAACGTTCTACCGCAAGGACATCCTGGAATCGCTGGGCCTGCCCGTGCCACGCACGTGGAACGAGGTCATCGAGATTTTGCCGGTGCTGCAGCGCTATGGCATGAACTACAACGCGCCCCTCTCAGGCGGATCTGGGTTGCGAGGCTATCTGGTCACCGCGCCGTATCTATTCAATCACGGAGCCAAGCTCTACGCCGATGAAGGTTTCGCCTCCAGCCTACAAACGGAAGAGGCGATCGCCGCCGTCAAGTTCATGGCCGAAAGCTTCACCATCTACGGCATGCCCCTGACCACGGCCAGCTTCTACGAAAGCTTCCGCTACGGCACAATCCCCATCGGCGTCTCCAACTTCGAGACGTATATCAAGCTGATGACCGCCGCACCGGAGCTGGACGGGCTGTGGGCGATTGATCTCTACCCGGCCACGGTGCTGGCCGATGGGACGCAGAACCGCTATGCGACCGGCTCGGCGCAGGCCAGCCTGATGTTCGCCAATACCGACAAGCCGCGCGAAGGATGGGCATTCTTGAAGTGGTGGATGTCCACCGAGACGCAGGTGGAATTTCAAGAGCGGCTGATCTTGAACTACGGCCGCGAATATCTGTGGAACTCGGCCAACCTGCAAGCATTCGCCGAATTGCCTATCCCACAGGAGCACAAGGCCGTCATTTTGAAACAGTGGGAATGGCTGCAGGAGCCGATTCGATTGCCCGGCAGCTATATGCAGGAGCGCGAGTTGAGCAACGTGTGGAATCGCATCGTCTTCGAAGGCGCGAACCCGCGCGTGGCGATTGACAACGCGGTGATCACCATCAACCGCGAGATCGCCCGCAAGATGGAGGAGTTCGGCTACCTGAAAGACGGGCGGCGGGTGAAGCAATTCAAGATTCCGACCATCGAGACGGTCAAGGGGTGGATGGAAAGTGCAAATCGAAGCGCGACAAAGTAGAGCCGAGCCGATCTCAGCGCCACGCAGCCGAGCCGGCTTGCAGCGATGGCTGAATCGCGAAGGCAGCGCCTACGCCTTCATCGCGACGTATGCCGTGCTGTTCTTCACCTTCATCGTGGTGCCGGTGGCTGCGGCGATCGGTCTGTCGTTCACGTTCTTCGACGCGATTCAACCGCCGCACTTCATCGGCCTGCGCAACTACATCACCCTGCTCACGCAAGATGATACCTTCATGCGCTACGTGCTGCCCAACACCATTCAGTTTGCAGTGATCGTTGGGCCGGGCGGCTACGCGCTGGCGTTCTTTCTGGCGTGGGTGCTGGCGCAACTGCCGCGCTTGCCGCGCACCTTCTTCGCGTTGATTTTGTACTCGCCGGCGATGACCTCGGCGGTGGCGATGGCCGTGGTGTGGAAGACGCTGTTCAGCGGCGACCAGACCGGCTACCTGAACAGCTTCCTGCTCGGCCTCGGCCTAATTCAAGAGCCGATCCAGTGGCTGCAATCGCCGCAATACTTGATGACGATCATGATCATCGTCACGCTGTGGAGCAGCATGGGCATCGGTTTTTTGGCGATGCTAGCCGGCATCCTGGAGACCAACCCGGACTTATACGAAGCGGCCAGCATAGACGGCGTGAGCAACCGCCTGCAGGAGATCTTCTACATCACCATCCCCTCGATGAAGCCGCAGATGTTGTTCGGCGCAGTAATGGCGATCGTAGGCACGTTCCAGGCCGGCGCCATCGGCGTGACGCTCTCGGGCAGCAACCCGACCCCGCAATACGCCGGCCAGTTGATCGTCAACCACATCGAGGACTACGGCTTTTTGCGCTACGAGATGGGCTACGCGGCTGCCGTCTCGGTGGTGTTGTTGCTCATGGTGCTGTTCTTCACGCGGCTGGCCAGCCGGCTGTTCGCCAGCGAGGACTGAACGATGCGCAGGACGAAGAAGCACAACTGGCTCCGTCGCTACACCGGCGTGTATAACCGCGGCATCAACCCGCGCGGCTTCCACGTCAGCCAGATCAAGTTCTACATCCTGCTGCTGCCGCTCACGGCGGTGATGCTGCTGCCGATCGCGTTCATCTTCTCGAACGCCTTCAAACCGCCCGACGAGCTGTTCGCCTATCCGCCGCGCTTCTTCGTCATCAACCCCACGCTCAAGAACTTCACCGACTTGTTCTCGATGATGTCGAACTCGGGCGTGCCGATCAGCCGCTATCTCTTCAACAGCATCGTCGTCACGCTGGTCACCATCGCTGCGTCCATCTTCGTCTCCAGCACGGCGGCCTTCGCTTTGTCCAAGAAGCGCTTCAAGCTCAAGCAGACGCTGTTCACCATCAACACCGTAGCGCTGATGTTCGTGCCGATTGCCGTCACCATCCCACGCTTTTTGGTGATCGAACGGCTGAACCTGCTGGATACCTTCCTGGTGCACATCCTGCCGGTGCTGGCCATGCCGGTCGGCCTGTTCCTGATCAAACAGTTCATTGACGGCATCCCCGACGAGACGATCGAGGCGGCACAAATTGACGGCGCATCCGACTTGCGCATTTACTGGCAAATCGTGCTGCCGATGATCCGGCCGGCCATCGCCACCATCGCCATCCTCACCTTTCAAGCAGCCTGGAACAACGCCGAGACCTCGACGCTATACGTCAACAACGAGAGCCTGAAGACATTCGCCTTTTACCTGAGCACGCTCACCGCCACCACGGCGACCGGTGCGAACGTGGTGGCCGGTCAGGGCATCGCTGCAGCCGCCGCGCTCATCATGTTCCTGCCGAACCTAATCATGTTCCTGATCTTGCAGGGGCAGGTGATGAGCACGATGTCGCATTCGGGGCTGAAATGAAGCAGGCATTGCGGGTGTTGTTGATCGTCATCTTGCTCGGCGCGGCGCTGGCTACGGTGCTGCCCGTGCATGCGCTCACGCCCTACACCACGTGGGCGATGGGGCCGGGCGGCCGGCTGTTCCTCACCCAAGATGCCTACATTCCAATCGCCGAGGTGGACTTGCCCGTGGCTGCGCCGGAGGACATGTTCCTCGCGCCGGACGGCACGCTCTACCTCGCCGACACCGGCAACGGCCGCATCCTCAAGCTGCGCAACCTTGAAGTGATCGGCGAGCTGGGCAAAGGCACGCTCAAGTCGCCCACCGGCGTGACCGTTGATGCGGACGGCGTGGTGTATGTTGCCGATGCCGGCAACGAGGCGGTCGCCATCTTCGAGCCGGACGGCGCATTGCGCCGCACATTCGGTCGCCCGTCCGAGCCGCTGTTCGGCAAGCGCCGGCAATTCCTGCCGCGCAAATTGGCCGTGGACGCGCGCAGGAATCTCTACGTCGTCAGCGAAGGATCGGTAGATGGGCTGGCGTTGATGAACACCGAGGGCAACTTCATCGGCTACTTCGCGGCCAACACCGCCGAGATGTCGCTCAAGATGATCTTGCAGCGGCTCTTCCTCACCCGCGAGCAACTAGAGCAGTTCGTGAAGACCGAAGCCGCGTCGCCGTCGAACGTGGCCATCGACCGGCGCGGGTTGGTCTACACCATCACTGCCGGCACTGCCCGCGAGCGCAGCCTGCGCAAGTTCACGATCAACGGGCGCAATCTCTTCCACAATGTGTATGGCTCCTCGACCTTCCGCGACGTGCAAGTGAGCGACGAGGGTCTGTTGCTGGCCGTGGATGCCAACGGGCAGATCTACGAGTACGACTTGAACGGCACACTGCTGTTCAAGTTCGGCGCGCCGGATCGCGGCGAGCAGCGCCTGGGCACGCTAAGCAACCCGACGGCCATCGAGCGCGCCGGGGACAACCTGTATGTGCTGGACAAGGACAAGAACGCCATCGTCGTCTTTCAAGTGACCGACTTCGCCCGCCGCGTGCATGACGGCGTGCGGCTGTATATGGAGGGGTTGTATACGGAGGCGCAGCCTTACTTCGAGGACGTGTTGAAGTACAACGGCTTGTTCATCATGGCATATCAGGCCATCGCCGATGCGCACTACAAACGAGGCGACTACGCGCAGGCGCTGTCCACCTATCGCTACGCCGAGGATCGCAACGGTTACTCGCAGGCGTTCTGGGAACTGCGCAACGCTGCGCTGCAACGCCACCTGGCTAACGCCATGATCGGCGCGTGCGGCCTGTGGATCGCCGTGAGCGCCTTGGGCCGGCTGCAGCGCCGCCATCGCTGGTTCGATCCGCTGCGCCGGCAAATCAGCGCGCTCCGCCGCGTCAGGCCGGTGGACGATTTTGTCTTTCTCTTCCGCTTCATCAAGCAGCCGGCCGATAGCTTCTACTACATCAAGGCCAAGCAGCGCGGCAGCCTGGCCTTCGCGTTCGTCCTCTACGGCTGGATCGTCGTCGTCCGCATCGCGTCGCTCTACCTGACCAGCTTCATCTTCAACCCATATGCCAACCCGACCGACATCCGCGTGGAGGTGGAAGCGGCCTACGTTGTCATCGCACTGGTGTTGTGGAACATCGCGAACTACCTGGTCTCCACCATCAGCGACGGCGAAGGCCGGCTGCGCGATGTGGTCATCGGCACAGCCTATAGCCTGTTCCCCTACGCGCTGTTCGCGCTGCCGATCGCGCTGATCTCGAATGCGCTGACGCTCAATGAAGTCTTCCTCTATGAATTTGCGACCGGCATGGTCTGGTTCTGGGTCGGGCTGATGCTCTTCCTGATGGTCAAGGAAATTCACAACTACACGCTCTCCGAGACGGTGCGCAACATCCTCATCACCTTGTTCACGATGACGATGTTCCTGCTTACCGGCTACATCTTGTATGTGCTGTTCGACCAACTGTTCGAGTTCATCTCGGCCATCGTTCAGGAGGTGGGGTTGCGTGGCTAGGGTCTTTGCTGCGGCGCGCGCGCATGTGCTGGTGCGGCTGGCGATTGCGTTGGCGCTGGTGATCGGGATGTGGCCCGCAGCGTCGCCGGCCTTTGGCGCGGCGCGCTCGACCGGCATCCCGCCATCTTATCGGCAAGTCGCCGAGAACGCGTCTTTCCGGCTCTACGTGGACTTCGCCACGCTGGGCTTCAAGGTCGTAGATAAGCGCAACGGCTACGTGTGGCACGCTACGCTCGACGAGAAAGGGCCGGACGATCGGCTGAATCGCTCGTGGCTGGCTTTCGCACAAAGCGGCATCAGCATCGAGTATTTGGATCAAAACACGATCAGCAAGGCGGTCAGCCGGCGCGCTTCGATCACCAACGCCGAGCACGCGCTAGATGTGCAGTCCATCGCGCAGGGCATCGCGGCGACGATCCGGTTCACCGAATTCGGCATCACCATTGGCGTGAACGTGCGGCTGGAGACCGACGGCGTGAGCGTCGAGGTGCCGTTCGGCGCTATTCGTCAGGACAACCCCAACTTCAGGTTGGGCCTGCTGTATGTGTATCCTTTCCTCGGCGCGACGCGCGGCAGTAGCGTCCCTGGCTACTTCTTCCTGCCCGACGGCGTGGGCAGCCTGATTCACTTTGCCGATTCGACCAAAGCCCGCAACATGTTCTACGGGCGCTACTATGGCACCGACCTCGGCATGGTCGGCGCGCTGCCGCTCGACCCCACTGTCAACCGCCCGTATCTGATCTCCCTGCCCGTCTTCGGGATGGTCCATGGCGAAGGGCGCAACGCCTTTCTAGCCGTCGTCGAACGCGGCGCGCCCTACGCCGAGTTGCACGCGCATCCCGCCGGCATCATCACCAACTTCAACTTCGCCTACAACGCCTTCATCTATAACGAAAGCTACTTCCAGGCCACCAATCGTTCCGGCGCAGGCGTCATCACGCTGCAGCCGCAGACCAACGCCTTCGATGTGACGATTCGCTATCGCTTCCTGGCCGGCGCCGACGCCGACTACGTCGGCATGGCGCGCAGCTATCGCGCCTATCTAGTCGAGCGCGGCGCGCTGCAACGGCGGATTCGCTCGGGCGACGACATCGGCATCCGGCTGGAGTTTTTAGGTGGCGACAAGGAGAAGATTCTGCTGTGGCATCGCTTCGTGCCGATGACGACCTTCCGGCAAGCGCGGCAAATTCTCGCCGGACTAGACGTTGGCAACCCCGAGGTGATCTATTACGGCTGGCAGCCGCTCGGCGCATCGAGCATGCCTCCCACACGGTTAGCCGCCGAACGTGCGCTAGGCGGGTTGGACGAGCTGCGCGCGCTGGCGCAGGATGCCGAGGCGCGCGGCGGCCGCCTCTTGCTCTACCTCGACCCGCAGGCAGCATTGGCCAATGAACCAGGCTATTCGCCGCGCTATGACCTCGCGTTGGCCATCACCAGCGCCAACATCAAGGGCTTCAACCGCAACAAAGAGAACTTCTACCTCCACTTCGATGCGCTGCAGCGGCGCTACATACCGCTGGCCGAGGATGTGGAGCGCGCCGGCTTCGGGCTGGCGCTGGACGGCATCGGATCAACGCTTTACAGCGACTTCACCAAAGGTCGCACCCTCGACCGCGAGCGCGCTGCCGAAGCCTATCGTTTGCTGCTGGCGCGCTATCCGATGCAGCTAGGCTTCTACCGGCCGAACGCCTACGTGTTTGAACTCATGCACGCCTACTACGACCTGCCGCTGGACGACAACGGCTATACCTATACCCACGAGACGGTGCCTTTCCTGCCGATCGTGCTGGCCGGCCTGGTGCCCTACTATGGCTCGGCGTTCAACTTCTCGCCCAACATGCAAGAGGACATCCTACGCCACGTGGACTACGGCGCGTATCCCTCGTACTTCCTCACGCACGAGCCCACCGCGAACATGCTGAACACGTCATCCAATTGGATCTACACCTCGTCCTACGCGCAATGGGGCGAGCCGATCCGGCGCACCTATCGCTGGATGAATGCGCTGCTCGGGCCGGTGCGCGGGCAAGAGATCGTCGCGCGTCGCAAATTGGCCGAGGGCGTGTTCGCCACATCCTACGCCAACGGCAAACACATCATCGTGAACTACAGCGCGCAGCCGTTCACCCACCACGGAGAGACCGTCGGCGCGCGAGACGCCGCGCTGTGGGAGGCGCTGCCATGAATCGTCACATGTCATCCTTTGGACGCCTTAGCCTGCGCGCGCGCGAGGCACTGCACGGCTATGGCTTTGCGCTGCCGTGGCTGGCCGGCTTCGCTTTGTTCACATTGCTGCCTCTGGTCGAGACGCTGCGCTACAGCCTGAACCGCGTTACCGTCACCGTGACCGGCATCCGCCTGGAATTCGTCGAGTGGGCAAACTACACCCGCGCGCTGTTTACCGATCCCAGCTTCGTCGAGCTGTTGATCGGCTACGCCATCGAGACGCTGATCGCCGTGCCGATCGTGCTGATCTTCTCGATGATCATCGCGCTCTTCCTCAACGTGAACTTTAAGCTCAAGGGGGTGTTCCGGACGATCTTCTTCTTGCCGGTCGTGATCACCAGCGGGCCGGTCATCCGCGAGCTGGCGGAGCAAGGCGCAACGTCGGCGCCGGGCATTGCCGACGTGCCGGCGGTGGCCGATTTTCTGGCGCAGTTGCCGTCGGCACTGCGCAACCCGCTGGAGTACGTGCTGACGTCGTTCATCCTCATCTTGTGGTTCTCCGGCGTGCAGATCCTGATCTACCTGGCCAGCTTGCAGAAGATTGACCGGAGCATCTACGAGGCGGCGGCGATAGACGGCGCTTCGGCCTGGGAGATCTACTGGAAGATCACGCTGCCGTCGCTCGCGACGGCGACGATGGTCAACGCCGTCTACACCATCATCACCCTCTCGCACTTCTCCGAAAACCGGGTCATCAAATACATCTACAACCAGACCTACGCGGTGCAAGGCGGCATCGGCTACGCCAGCGCCATGGCGTTCATCTATTTCATGGCGATGGCGGCGTTGCTGGCCATCGTCTATCTGTTCCTGATGCTGTGGGCGAGGAGGGGATCACGATGACGGATGCACGCACGATTCGGCTCGACAACCGGCGTTGGCTGCATCTCGTTGACCGCGCGCGCGCCTTCCTATTCGGCAGCCGTTCGCGGCGCGGCATCGTGTGGAGTGTCGCCCTGTATGCCCTGCTGATCGCCATCGGTTTCGTCTACCTCTATCCGCTGCTGTTCATGTTCGTCACCAGCATCAAGAGCCCCGCCGACCTGCTCAACCCGATGGTGCAGTGGGTGCCGAACGAGATCTACACCGGGAACTACGTCAAGGCCTTTCGCGTGCTGAACTATCCGGTCTCGCTCGCCAATTCGATCTTCGCCAGCGTCGCGCCATCTTTGTTGCAAACCGCCACCGCTTCGCTGATCGGCTACGGGTTGGCGCGCTATCGCTTCCCGGGCCGGCGGATCATTATGCTGTTGATCCTGGCCACCTTCATCATCCCGCCGCAGAACACAGTCATCCCGCAGATGCTGACCTATCGCAACCTCGGGCTGCTGGGCAGCCCGCTGGCGCTGATCCTGCCGGCCAGCTTCGGCCAGGGCCTGAAGAGCGCGATCTTCATCCTGATCTTCTACCAAACTTTCCTCTCGCTGCCCAAAGTATTGGAAGAGGCAGCGCGGCTGGACGGCGCGTCTGACCTGCGCATCTTCCTCAGCATCGCCGTCCCATCGGCCCTGCCGGCCTACATCATTGCCTTCATCTTCTCGGTGGTGTGGTACTGGAACGAAACGTTCCTCATGGTTGTCTTCCTCGAGGGTGGCGTGCAGACGCTGCCGTTGCAACTCTCCAAGTTCGCCCAGGCTTACGAGAACCTGTATCCACCGGGCGTGGTGAACATCTTCGACCGGCTGAACGAGGCGGTCAAGATGAGCGGCACGTTCCTCAACATCCTGCCGCTGCTGGTGCTGTATTTCGTGCTGCAAAAGTGGTTCGTCGAATCCATCGAAAGGACGGGCATCGCCGGTGAGTAGAAAGCTGATCCTCGCCCTCGTCGCGGCGGCCTACGTGGCCGGCTGCAGTGCACCCATCGCGCCGCCACCCACGGCTGCGCCGGCCCGGTCCATGCCCGCCGAGCCGGTCGCCGTTACGCCGGCGCCATCGCCCACCGTCAGCGTTGCGCCTGCTGCGACGCTGGAACAGGTTGTCGCCTACGAAATGGAAGGTGCATTCGCCTTCTTCTGGGAGCAGGCCAACACCGACCCTAATAGCGCCGGCTACGGGTTGGTGCGCGATCGCTACCCCGGCTCGCCCGGTATCTCCAGCATCGCCGCGGTCGGCTTTGCGCTCACGGCGTATCCGATCGGCGTCGAGATGGGCTACGTCACGCGCCGAGAAGCGCAGGCACGCGCGGACGGCACGCTCGACACGTTATCGAACATGGAGCGCGTGAACGGCTTCTTCTACCACTTCGTGGACATGCAGACCGGCCGGCGCGCCTGGAACAGCGAAGTCTCCAGCATAGACACGGCGATCCTGATGATGGGCGTGCTGACGGCCGGCGAATACTTCGGCGGCGAAACGCGCGCCAAGGCCGAGCGGCTCTACCGCGAGGTGAACTGGCCGTGGTTCGTGGACGAATCGCGCAACATGTTCCGCATGGCCTATCGCCCCGAGAAGGGCTTCGAGGGACACTGGGATTTCTACGCCGAGCAGTTGATGCTCTACGTGCTTGCTGCCGGCTCGCCTACCTACTCCACCGACGATCGCCTGTATTACGGCTTCAAGCGCCATCGCGCCGGCTATGGCGACGGCGAGCCGTTCATCCATTCGTGGTTTGGCGCGCTGTTCACGCATCAGTTCAGCCACGCCTGGATTGACTTTCGCGACTACACCGACCGCCAAGGCGTCAACTGGTTCGACAACTCGGTGAAAGCGGCGCGTGCACACTACGATTTCGCCGTGGATGTGCAGGACAAATATCAGACAATCGGCCCGCTGGCGTGGGGCTTGAGCGCCTGCGACGGCCCGAAGGGCTACAGCGGCCTGTATGGCGCGCCGCCGTCCGGCTACGACAACAAGCAGCACAAAGTGGACGACACCGTGCCGCCCTACGCTGCCATCGCCTCGATCCTCTTCCTGCCCGAGGAAGCAACGCAAGCCATGCTGAACTATTTCTCGATCGCGCCGCTCAGAGGCCGCTACGGCTTCAAGGACGCATACAACCTGAGCCAGAACTGGTATGCCAGCGACGTGATCGGTATAGACAAGGGCATCGCGTTGTTGATGCTGGCAAATCATGAAGACGACCTGGTCTACCGGATCACCATGAAGAACGAACACATCCTCAACGGCCTAAAACGCCTGGGCTTACAACGCAACCCATAGAAGCCATGACCACGATTCGAGATGTCGCCAAACGCGCTCAGGTGAGCGTCGCGACCGCCTCCTATGCCCTAAACGGCATCGGAGCTATCAGCGACGCCACGCGCGAACGCGTGCTTCGCGCAGCACGCGAGCTGAACTATCACCCGAACGCTTTCGCCCGCCATCTGAAGCATGCGAAGACCCGCACGATCGGCGTCTTCATCACCCGCTTCGGCGGCTCGTTCTACGAGGCGATCCTGGAGGGCATCCATGACGTGATCTTGAACACGGACTACGAACTCATCGTCTGCCCCGACAGCCGGTCGGAGCGGCGCATCCTGATGTACCGCCAGGTGGACGGCGCGATCGTGTTCGACTCCAAGGTCTCCGGCGAGGCGATCCTGCGGCTGGCATCGCAGCGCTTCCCGATCGTAGTGATGGATCGCTTGCTGCAGAGCGATTTCGTGCTGCCGGTGCTGCAGGACAATCCAACCGGCACCCGCGAGGCGTTCTACCACCTCTACGATCAGGGCATGCGCAAGATTCACTTCGTCGCCGGTGCGCCGGACTCGTTTGACAACGCCGAGCGCTTGCAGACGTTCCTAGACGAAGCCCGCCGCTGTGGCCTGCACACGCCGGTGCATCAGGGCAACTTCACCGAGAGCTCCGGCTATCAGGTTGCGCAGGCGATCATCCGCTCCGGCGACCTGCCGGAGGCCGTCTTCTGCGCCAACGACCAGATGGCCATCGGCTTTTTGCGGGCGATGAAGGAGCACGGCATGCGTGCGCCGGACGACATCGCGGTGGTGGGCTTCGACGACATTCCGTTGAGCCGCTACATTCAGCCGGCGCTCTCGACGGTCAGCGTGTCGCGGTTCGACTGGGGCGCAGCCGCCACCCGGCAGCTCATCGGCTTTCTGGAACACGAGTTGACCTTCGAGCCGTGCCGCATTCCTACGCGTTTCGTCGCGCGTGAATCGTCGGATCGCAGTGGCGCACGCAGTAGACCTGACCTTCAGGTCGCGCTTTAGGTCACGCGTACGCCCGCAGGTGTAACGCCTATGGCAATTGATGTCACGATGCAGCGATTTCGAGTCGCAGATGGGTTGTTTTGGCTTGACGACAAGCCGCTGTTCCTGCAAGCGGGCGAGCTGCACTACTTTCGCACACCGCCGGAGGCCTGGGCGCACCGGCTGGGACTGTTGCACGCCGCCGGCTTCAACGCCGTCGCGACATACATTCCTTGGCTATGGCACGAGCCGGAGGAAGGCGCGTTCGACTTCGACGGCGCGACCCATCCGCAGCGCGACCTGGCCGGCTTCCTTGATCTGGCTGCGCACATGGGTTTCTACCTCATCGCTCGCCCCGGCCCCTACATCATGGCCGAGACCACCAACGAAGGCATTCCGCCTTGGGTGTTTGCGCGCTATCCGCAAGTGATGCTGGCCGACCAGCATGGCCGATTGCACGCCATCGCTAGCTATCTGCATCCCGGCTTCCGCACCTGCGCCGAGCGCTGGTATCGCGCCGTGTTCGGCGTGCTCGCGCCGCGGCAAATCACGCGCGGTGGCCGAATCGTGCTGGTGCAACTCGACAACGAGATGGGCATGTTGCACTGGGTCAAGAACCTGATAGACATCAACCCGGACACGCTCGATCGCTTCGCTGCTCACCTGCGCGCGACCTATGGCGAACGTCTCGCCGCGCGCTACCCAACACACGACCTAACCGGCTTCCTGCGAACGCAGCTCACACAGCCCACCCCACCCTACGCCGCGCGTGTGATGGACGACTACCGGCGCTTTCATCGCAACTACCTACGCGACTATGCCATCTTCTTGCGCGACTTGGCGACGGCGTGTGGCCTGGAAGTCCCGCCGGTCATCAACATTCATGGCTTTGGCAACGGCGGCAAAACTTTTCCCATCGGCCTATCGCAGCTCGCTGAGGCGATGCGCATCACAGGCATGGTCAGCGCCACCGATGTGTATCCGCTCCACATCGGCGAGGACAACATCCACCACATCCTGCTGGTGAATGCGATGACTGTCGCACTGCAGAACCGCGATCAGCCGCTGTTCTCGATCGAGTTCCAGGCCGGCGGCAATCAGGATTTCAGCGGCGCGCAGACATCGTTCTACGATCTGCACAGCCGGCTGAGCATCGCCTGCGGCATGCGCGGCGTCAACCACTATCTCTTCGCCGATGGCGAGAACCCGCCGGAGATCAGCCCAACCCGGCGGCACGACTGGGGGCATCCCGTCCGCAAAGACGGCACGACCCGCCGGCACTACGCGCGCTATCCGCGCCTCTCGCGCATGCTGGCCGCCTACGGCCGGGCGTTGATTCGCAGCCGCCCGCGCACGGTGACGACGATTGGCTTCATGCTCGATCACTTCATGACCGAAGTCAACAACGCCCTCACTCAGCCGGAGACGGATGCGCTCACCCACCAGCGCGAAGTCATCCTATTCGACTTCATTGCCCGTGGCCTAGCGCTCACCCACCGCCCGTTCGATGCAATCGAGCTAAGCCGCGTCGCGCTCGACCCAGCTCACATGCCCACCTTGTGGGCGATGATCGAGCGGCGCTGCGACGCCGATGTGCAGGATGCATTGTTGGACTACGTCCGGCGCGGCGGAAGATTGATCATGGTTGGGCGCATGTGCGTCGAGGCGAGCGATGGCCAACCATGCACGCAGCTCAAAGACGGGCTGGGGATCAGCGAGATTCGAGGCGGCGAGCCATTTCGATCGGGCGTCATTCGCGCGTTCGACTACACCGACGTGCCGGCGTCGTTCATCGAGACCTACGCCGGCGCGTTCGACGAGGTCTTCGCCACTCACGACGGCGATGTGACCGGCTTTGTCAAAGTGTTGGGTGAAGGACAGGCAATGATGCTTGGCGCGGCGCTGGCCGCCAACACGCTCGATGACCTGGACATCTTTCATCGCATGGCAAATCGGATGGGCTGCGCGCCGTTGTTCGCATTGAGCGATTGGGCCGACGTGCATTTGTCAGAGGGAGAGGACGGGGCCTTCCTGTTTATCCAGAATTACCAGGACGATCCAATCGAGACGACGGTCGCTTGCGCGGGTAAATTGCTGTTCGGTGGACATGCGATCCGGCTGCCGGCGCGCCGCGGCGCCATCCTGCCCTTCGAATGGCGTCCGGCGCTCGGCGTCACCGTTCATTACTTGACTGCCGAAGTGATCGGGCTGCGCATAGACGAGGCAGGTGTCTGTATTGAGACCGACCCGCCTGCATTCACCGCCGAGTTGACGCTGGAGGGTTATCGGTGTAATGCGCCGGACATCGTGCAGCTCGGCGACGGCCGGCTGCGTATGCGTAGCACGTCGGGGGTCGTGCAGCTATCGCGCTGCTAGCGCGATTGTGCCGGCTGCGAATGACAGGTTGGTGATTCATCCCTATGCATTCACATGCGTGGATCGTATAGGTCATCGCTGTTCCCAAATATTACCTATGCGAAAATACGGACTGGTCGCTTGG
Organism: Candidatus Roseilinea sp.; assembly: GCA_025055235.1. GTDB lineage: Bacteria > Chloroflexota > Anaerolineae > J036 > Brachytrichaceae > JAAFGM01. The sequence goes on from JANWYN010000145.1 coordinate 48,583, forward strand.
CGAGCGCTGCTTCGCTTTCGCTTCTTGGCGCGACGCATTCACGGCTGCGCGGGATTGAAGATTGCGGCGATCTCGTCCGGCGGCTTCGCCAAGTGCGCCAACGGTAAAGCCATCACGCGGTCGGCCAAGGGATAGGGCCGATCGCCGGGGTAGAAGACGATGAGGCGGTCGAGTGCTAAATCCTCCAAGGCGATGCGCATGGAAGGCGTGAGCCGAGGCGCATCCACACGCTTGCATTCGATGCCTACGCGACGCCCCGCGATGAACATCAGCAGATCCAATTCTGCGCCGGTGTGCGTGGCCCAAAAATAAGCCTCGTCAGGGTCAACGGCCTTGATCACTTCCTCGATGACGTAGCCCTCCCAAGAGGCCCCACTCTTGGGATGTAGCCATAGATCGCGCTCCTCGCGCATGCCCAACATCTGATGGAGAATGCCTGTGTCTCGGAAGTAAATTTTGGGCGACTTGACCTGGCGCTTGTTTAGGTTGGCGAACCAGGGCCGGAGCTGGCGCACCATGAACGCGCCCTCGAGCAGGTCGAGGTATCGCCGCGCGTGGACTCACTGAGATCGAGCGCGCGAGCGATTTCAGCAGCGCGCCAAAGCTGGCCATGATAGTGGGCCAACATGTTCCAGAAACGAAACATGGCAGCAGTGGGAATGCTCGCCCCTAGCTGCGGCAGGTCACGCTCTAGAAAGGTCTGGATGAAGTTTCGGCGCCAAGCCAGGCTATCCGCGTCTGAGGCGGCCAAGAAGGAGAGCGGGAAGCCGCCGCGCAGCCAGTGCTGCATCTGCTGCGCCACGCCGACCTCGGCCAAGCTGAAGCCGGCCATACGGACGATCTCCAGCCGTCCGGCGAGCGTCTCGGATGACTGGCGCAACATCTCGGGCGAAGCGCTGCCCAGGATCAGGAAGCGGGCCGGCAGCGGTGTGCGATCGCACAGCACGCGCAGCACCGGGAAGAGATCAGGCCGGCGTTGGATCTCGTCAATCACCACCAGGCCGGTCAACCCCTGCAACGCGATCATAGGCTGGTCGAGCCTCGCCAAGCTGAGCGGGTCTTCCAGATCGAAGTAGTTCAGCGAGTCCGGCGGAACAAACTGGCGCGCTAAAATCGTCTTGCCGCAACTGGTGCAGCCCAATGAGCGCAACGACCCGGCTGCGCGCCAAAGCGCGTTCGATGGCTTGCTGCAACCGAGGCCGAGGATAGATCATGTCCACGTTATACCTTGAAAATCCGTCACATCAAGAAGGATTTTCAAGGAACAAACGTCAGGCTCGTCCCTCTATATGGCCAGGAAAGTGGTCAACCCTTCTGCCCTGATTGCCTTAGGTTTTCGGTAAAACCACGGGCGGCAAGGGCAAGGAGAGCGGGGTGAGTAAAGCCAGAAAGGTCGGCAGTGCATCGAGTTGCACCGCCAAGCAGCGTTTGATCCAACGCAGGCCGAGTTGAAAGACACTCAGGTGACGGGTGTAAGCCGGGTCGATCAGGCGGCGCATCACCTCACCCGCACGCAGAACGAACTGGCCGACTTCGTGACACCACAACATAGCGATAGCCACGGCCAACAGTAAGCGTTCAAGCCGGTCCGGATGCACCAGCCGGGTGTGGCCGATGTCAAAGCCGCCGGACTTGTCATCGCGGAAGCTCTGCTCGATGTCCATCCGCACCGCGTATTCGCGCAGCCGGTCAGGGTGAGCCCGGTCATCGGAGATGACGATCACCAATCAGGGACGGCCTGGTCTGGCCCCCGCGTCCAAGTCATCGCCACATGCGGGTGCAGGGGTGTTGCTGAGTCAGCACGGCATGACTCAAGCCCAGCGTGCGGCCGATCTTGGGTTTGAGGGCATCCAGCCGAACAGTCGCCCCGGTGCGCAGGCGAATGTGAATGCTGCGCACAATGCGAATGCGGTAGCCCCAGCCCAATGCCTGGCACAACCCTGCCCAGCCATGGTCGCGGAAGCCGCGATCCGCCAGCCGCACAATCCGGGCGTGGGGATGGTCGGTCTTGAAGAACTCAGCCACCTGCACCCACATCGCGCGCAGCCGTTCGACCCGCACCAGGCCGGTGCCCGGCACCACCGCCCAAG